>CAYQDV010000008.1:11549-30803 GCA_964416295.1 uncultured Planctomycetaceae bacterium | reverse complement strand
CCCGGATGCCGGTCACCACCGGCGCCCGCAGACCCGCACGATCCGCCGCCGTCGCGATGCCGCCGAGCGTTGCGATGCCCTCGCGCTGGCGGCACGTCGTTCCGCGTTCGATACACGCCGCCGGCGTCGCCGCATCGCGCCCCGCCTCGATCAGCCGCCGGGCCACGTCCCCCAGGGCGGCCCGCCCCATCATGATGACAATCGTATCCATTCTCGCCAGGGCGTCGTAGTCCAGCGTCGCGGCCGTGTCGTCGGCCTCCGTTCGAGCGGTCACGATCGCCACGGTCCGTCCGACCCCGCGCAGCGTCACCGGAATCCCCGCCGAAGCCGGCGCGGCGAGCGCGCTGCTGACGCCCGGAACGACCACACACGCCACGTTCGCGCGATCACAGGCGGCCCACTCCTCCCAACCGCGGCCGAACAGGAACGGATCGCCGCCCTTGAGACGAACGACGCTGCGGCCGGCGCGGGCGCGGGCGACCAGTAGCGCGTTGATGGCGTCCTGCGAATGGGGCGCCCGCCCCGGGACCTTGCCGACGTCGATAAGCTCCGCATCGGTCCGGATGTGTCCCAACAGTTCGGGCGCGATCAGCCGGTCGTGGATCACGACATCGCCGGACCGCAGCAACGCACGACCGCGAACCGTGATCAACCCGGCGTCGCCCGGGCCGGCCCCGACGAGATACACCTTGCCCGGCTCCGCCTCCATCACGCCACCTCCGCCGTTGCAGGTCCCCCGCCGAGTCGCCGGAGCGCTTCGCCGGCCGTCTCCATCGGATCGTCCCCCACAACGCGTGCGTCGCGGCGCCGGGTTCCGTCCAATGACATGACCCGTGCGTGAAGCGTGATGCGCTCGGCCGCGGTCGCAAACGCGGCAACCGCGGCATTGCGCCGACCCTCATAGGCCCGCGCGAACGCCAGCTCTGCAGCCGTCGCCCGACGCGTGGCCGCGTCATCCAGAAACCGGCAGATCGACTTGGTGTCGACGTCCGTCGATCGCACCTGGATCGCCAGCGCTGCCTGCCCCGGCGCGGGCAGCATCGCCTCGAGCGAAAGGTCTTCGCTGATCTCGCCCGACAGACCCAATCGTTCCAGCCCCGCCCGCGCCAGCAAGACCGCATCGAACCGCCCGGCGTGCACCTGTCGAATCCGCGCGTCCACCGGTCCGCGGACGATTGCCGTCCGCAGATTCGGCCTAAGCGCTCGCAACTGCGCCGCGCGCCGCGGGCTGCTGGTCCCGACCACGGCACCGGACGGCAACTCGGCCAGCGTCAGACCGCTTCGAGATACGAGCGCCTCGCCCGCATCGCCACGCGGCAGCACGGCCACGATTCGCAAACCCGGCGTCGGGTGCAGCGGAAGGTCCTTCAAACTGTGGACGGCCAGGTCGATCACACCCTTCAGCAAGAGTCGCTCGATGTCGTCGCTGAACGGACCGGCAGTCGGCAACTGATGGATCGCGCGGTCCAGCACCCGATCTCCAACGGTCGAGAGTTCCACCAACCGCACAGCGATGCCCGCGCAACGAAGTCGCTCCGCCACGTGTTCGGCCTGCCAGCGCGCCAGCGGGCTGCCGCGCGTCCCCAGCCGCAGCTCGCCGACCGGTCGCGGGCCATCGTTATCCGATCGGCCCCCGCCCGCCCGTGCCAGCGCGACGACAACCTCCGCGATCTCCGGATACTCGCCCACCGCTCGATCACACACGACTCGTACGCCGTCGACATCGGCACGGAACGGCCGCGATTCGTCGGCCGCCAAGTCGACCCCGAGGCGCCGCGGAATGTCTCGCATCACGTGTGATCCGCCGATCAGGAAGGGAATGACGACGACGTCACATCCATCCGCCCAACCAATGATCGCTTCCACCGCGGGAACCTCCTCCAGGAAGAACCCCGCCGCGCCTCGACAGTCGGTCAGACGCTCGATCCGCCGTGCGGCGGCCTCGGTGGCCAGCCGGCTGCCCGGATGGCGCGGCGTGCCGTGACCGACCACGGCGACCCGCGTGGCCTTCGGATCGAACCCGAATCGCTCGCAGATCTCGCGGAAGCGCGCAGCCGCCAACGCCGCCACGGTCGGATGCGTGCCGATCGGCGCGGTGATGCGCATCTCGATCTGCCCGAACCGATCGTTGCTTGCCAGATCGCGCGGCAGGACGACCTCACTGTAGTATCCGGCGCTCGTCATGATGGGCACGATCGTGACGTCATCCGCAGCGACCTGATCCAGAACCTCGGTCAGCGCCGGCTCCCCCCGATGAAACGCCGCCGTGACCTCATCGAACAGGCCCCGTGCCCGAACGCGCTCGGCCAGCGCCCGAACGACCGCGTTGGCCGCAGGCGCCTTCTGCGACCCATGCGCCGCAAGAATCAACGCGGTCCGAGTCATGCCGCCTGTCCCTCCCGCTTGAGCCGCATGATCGACGCGTGTAATTCCCGCTTCATCTCCGGCGTCAGATTTGACGATCCGGCTTCCGCTTGCTGCACGAGTCTTGCAATCTCCGGACCCAGCCGGCGCAACCGCATCCACTTGATGACACGCGCCAGCTCCTCCGCGATGATTCGCTCCGCCGCCACCGCTTCCTCGCCGGGGCCGTCCGCCGGAACCAGCGCATCCATCGGGCACAGTCGGACGCCCTCAACGCGTCCGACCGCCGGATCGACGTTTCTCGGCATGCCCAGATCGACAACGGTTGTCGTCCGGCCGTCGCGCCGAATCATCTCCGGCGTAATCACGAACCGTGGCGACGAGGTGCAGGTCACCACCGCGTCCGCGCGACGAACCCACTCGGACAGACCGGTCAGGTCGATGCCCTGTCCGCCGGCGCGACCGGCCAGCTCCCGCGCGCGCTCCACATATCGACTGGCGACGACGAGTCGTCTGCCGGGTGCATCGGCCAAGTGCGACACAACACGCCCCGCGAGATTGCCGCTGCCGACGACCAGAACCGTCTGTCCCTCGATCGCATCGAGCATCCGAGCCACGTGTTCGACCGCCAGCTCCGCGAACGAGCGCGCCGCCCGACCAACCGTCGTCTCTCGCCGAACCCGCTTGCCGACATGAATCGCCGCGCGAAACAGCGCCGAGAGCATCGGCCCGATCGACCGCGTCCGGCGGGCCAGCCCGAATGCCTCGCGAACCTGACCTGCGACCTGCTCATCGCCAATGATCTGTGATTCCAGACCGGCCGCAACCCGCAGCAGGTGCTCGGCGGCGGACGCACCAATCCGGACCCGCGCGTGCCGCTCGACCAGCCCCGCAGGCGCCGCGAACAGTTCCGCATATCGGCGTCGCCACGTCTCGGCGTCCGGCCCATTCGCCCACGCGTAAACTTCGAATCGGCCGCAGGTGCCGAGGATGACGCATTCGGCGGCATGGCTCCGCACGCGTTCCAACAGCGACGGAAGACCGTCGCGATCCGCGGCGAATCGCTCCCGAATCGAGAGTGGCGCCGTCTGGTGCGTCACACCCACATAGACCAGGCCCTGCATCATCGGTCAATCTCCAGTTGGATCAGCGGCGACGTCGGCACCTCATTCCCCGTGATCATCGTCCGCGGCACGTCGTGCTTCACCAAACGCTGATAGAAATCTCCCAGGCCCTCTCCGCCGCGCCGCTCGGACGCCCAGCGGCGAAGCAGAGGGCGCACCGCCGCGACCAGCTCGTCGGTCGAGACATCGGCCGCGTACAGGTCCGCGACACGATGACCGCTCAAGCCCCCGCCGACGAAGACGTGATACACGTCCGGCCGTCGGCCCACGAGCGCGATGTCCGCCGTATACGGTCGGGCGCAGCCGTTCGGGCACCCCGTCATTCGCAGCGTAATCGGCACATCGCGCATCCCGAGCGACTCCAACTCCGCCTCGAACCGCTCCAGCACGCTGGGAATCAGTCGTTCGGATTCCGCCATGGCCAGCCCGCATGTCGGCAGGGCCGGACACGCCATCGAATAGCGCCGCGCCGCCGACAGCTCGGCCACGGGTCGAACGCCGTGCCCCGCGAGTGTTCGTTCCACATCTTCGACGGCCGTCTCATCCAGGTTCGTCAGCAACAGGCTCTGACTCGGCGTCAGGCGGATGCCGGGGCGATACCGCGCCACGATGCCTCGAAGCGCCGTCTTCAATTGCAGGTTCTCGCGATCGTCGATCCGTCCACTCTGGATGAACACGCCATAAAACCACTTCCCGTCTCCCTGCGGTCGGCGTCCCAGGTGGTCGTGACATTCGGGTGGGGACAGCTCGAACGGCGCCTGCGGTTTGAACGACACACGCCGCCGAAACTCCGCGCCGAACGCCTCGATACCCCACTCGGCGATCAGATACTTCAGCCGGGCGTGCCGGCGGTCGGCGCGATTCCCGAAATCCCGGAAAACCGCCGCGAGCGTCCGAACGGTTTCCACCGCCTGCTCGACTTCGATGAACGCGAACGGTTCGGCGATCTTCGCGAACGTGTCGGCTTTGCCGTGCGTCATGCCCATGCCCCCGCCCACGAGCACGTTGAACCCGCGAATGCCGCCCGCGCCGGTCATGGCCACGAGGCCGCAGTCGTGCGAATAGACATCCACACAATTGTCCGTATCCAATGCGATGCCCGTCTTGAACTTCCGCGGCAAATACTGGTCTCCGTAAAACGGCTCCTCCTCCTGCGTCGAAACCACGCGCTCGCCGTCCAGCCAGATCTCGTGATAGGCCCGTGTCGCCGGACGTAGTTGAATGGCGATCCGCCTCGAAAGGTCCCGCAACAACCGATGTGGTTCGTCCGCCAGCGGCGCCGGACACGCCATGACGTTCCGCCCGGCGTCGCCGCACGCCGCAAACGTCGTCAGCAGCGTCTGGTGGATCCGCGCGATCGTCGCCCGCAGGTCCCGCTTCAGCACCCCGTGAAGTTGCATTCCCTGTCGCGTCGTGATCCGCATCGAGCCGCTGCCAAATGCGTCGGCCAGAGCATCGAGCGCCAGATACTGCTCGGCGTTCAGGCCGCCGCCGGGAATCGCCGCCCGGATCATGAACTGGTGAGCCTTGTCCAGCCCTTGATCACGCAGGCCCCGCCGCAGATCGCGATCGTCCTGCTGATACGCCCCGTGAAACTTCAGCAGGTGCACATCCGCCTGACCAAACGCCACGGCGTCCGACGCCAGCGTCTCCTGAATCGTCCCGCGAAGATGCCGGCCCTCACGCTTGGCCGTCTCCACCTTCGATTCCCGATCGTCCCGTTTCCGAATCATGGCTTCATGCCTCCTGCCTCTTTGTCCGTCCCCCAAGGCTCCGCTCCCGCCGCTCCCCAGTTGCGACAGAGCGCTAGATTCCATCGCCATGCAGACCGCATTCCTTCTTGGTCGTGCCGTTCCATCGCCCCTGTCGCGAATAGTCACCGATCTTCGATCCCGGAACCGGCTTCGTGCAGTACGTGCATCCGATCGTCGGATAGCCCTGCTCGTGCAGCGGGTTGTACGGCACGTCGTTCGCCCGAACGTAGTCCCACACCTCCGCCCGATCCCAGGTCGCCAGCGGGCTGAGCTTCAGCACCTGATACTTCCAATCCCATTCTATGACGCGAATGTCGGCTCGAGTCTTTGACTGACTCCGTCGAAGCCCGGTAATCCAGACATCCACTTCCTGCATCGCGTCGTGCATCGGATCCACCTTGCGCAGACGGCAACAGAGGTCCGGATCGCGCTCCCACAGCCGCTCGCCGTGCAACTCGGACTGTCGCTCGGGTGTCAGCGAGGTCCCCCGATTGACAAATGTCAAATAAGGATAGTGTTCGATCAGCCGGTCGCGCAATGCGATCGTCTCCGGAAAGAAGAACATCGTGTCCAGATAGACCACTGTTAGAGGATGTTCATGGCGCGCGTACATGTCGATCAGCGCGCACCCTTCCATCCCGAAAGCGGTCGAGATCACCATCCGGCGATCCGCAAACTGCTCCAGGCTCCAGGCAACCAGGTCCTCCGGCGGACTGGCCTCCCCGATCGACGACACCGCTGCGGATATCGAGGCGATCTGCAACTCCACGGCTTTCCCTCCTGTCGATGCGCGGATGTGCCGCGCCGTAAAAACAAAAAAGGCCCGCGGGAACAGTCCCGCGAGCCTCGCAAATCCAATAGGGTCGATTCTATCGATTCGCCGTCGTCGTCAGGACGTGCCCTCGTCGGAGCAGGTCATACAACAACAGCTACACAGACGCCCCGCCGCGCCCAACGAGAGAACAGGCCCGCACTGCGTGCCGGCGGCACGCCGCGATCGGACCGACGGGGAATGTGGAAGCAATCCATTCATCAGTTCGTAGTATATCCCCTCGCGCCGTCCAAGTCAACACCCTCGCCCACAAACCCGGCCGAGCCGAAAAGGGGTATCATCCCGCCCGATGAGTTCGCGTCCGCAGGTTTGATGGCCGATATTCTCAGCAGTCTGACGTGACTGAGACTGGGAGATGCACATGGTGTGGAGCGGGCGGACGGCCCGGTCCGCCAGGAGCTTCTCGTGAGTTGGGATGCTGCCTTTACGCTGGTTGTGCTGGTCGCGATGGTCATCGGACTGGTTCGCTTCCCGGCGGTCATCGACATCATCTTCCTCGGCGCCCTGGGCCTCTTCGCGCTGGTCGGCATTCTCACGCCCGAGGAAGCCTTCCTGGGCTTCTCGAATGAAGGCGTGCTCATCATCGGTGCCCTGTTCGTGGTCGCGGCCGGCGTCGTCGAGACCGGTCTCCTCGGCCGTGTGACCGGTCGCCTTCTCGGACCCGTTGGCACGCCGCAGGGTGCGGTCGCGCGAATCGTACCGCCGGTCATCGGCCTGTCCGCATTTCTGAACAATACGGCCGTCGTGGCCATGTCCATTCCGGTGCTGCTCGAGTGGTGCCGAAAACGCCGGATTAGCGCCTCCAAGCTGCTCCTCCCGCTTAGCTTCGCCGCCGTCCTCGGCGGCACCTGCACGCTGATCGGCACCAGCACGAACCTCATTGTCCACGGCATGCTCCAGTCCGCCGGTATGCGCGGCTTCGGCATGTGGGAGCTTGGCAAGGCCGGCGTCCCCATCGCCCTCGCCGGCGCCGTCCTGCTCATCGTGCTGGCCCCCCGACTCCTGCCCGACCGCAAGGAGTTTCTCGAACAACTGGGCGAGAGCCGCCGCGAATTCATGGTCGAGATGTCCGTGCGCCCGGACTGCCCCCTCATCGGCCGGACCATTCATGAAGCGGGGCTGCGCCATCTGCCGGGCCTGTTCCTGGTCCAGATCGACCGCGGCGAACAGCACATCGTCCCCGTGGAGCCCGCGGAACGTCTGACAGTGGGAGATCGTCTGGTCTTCACCGGCGTAGTATCGACCATAGTAGATTTACAAAAAACGCCGGGCCTCGTGCCGGCCGTCGATGACCACATCGGGTTTGACACGGGGGCGCATCACGGTCTGTTTGAGGCTGTCATCAGCCCGTCCAGCCCCCTGATCGGCCGCGGCATCCGGGAAGGCAATTTCCGAAGCATGTATGACGCCGCCGTCATCGCCGTCCATCGAAACGGCGAACGCCTTCACCGAAAGATCGGCGACATCGTGCTCCGCGCCGGAGATACACTCTTGCTGCTGACCGGCACCGGCTTTCTCCGCGCCCACCGAAACAACCCCGACTTCTACCTCGTCTCCGAGGCCGGCGCCGCCGCCCCCGAACGCCGCGAAAAGGCCCCGATCGCCGCCGCGATCGCCGCCGCCATGGTCATTCTCATGACCCTGCCGGACGTGCTCGCGGCCGTAGGCGTCAGCGGACCGCTCACACCATGGCTCGCCGAGCGGCGCGTCATCATCGCCTTCCTCGCCGCGGGCGGGATGGTCGTGACGCGCTGCCTCCCCGCGTCGATCGCCCGGCGGAAGATCGACTGGCAGGTGCTGCTCGTCATCGGCGGCGCGATCGGCATCGGCCGCGCGATGGCCAACAGCGGCGCGGCCGGAGCCGTCGCCCACCTGGTCCGGCAAGTCGACCCGTGGCTCGGCCCCATCGGCGTTCTCGCCGCCGTCTACCTGCTTACCTGGCTGTTGACCGAGTTGATGTCTCACGCCGCCTCAGCAGCGCTGATGTTCCCCATCGCGATGGCCGCCGCAGCCGGCCTCCACTGCGACCCGCGGTCCTTCGCCGTCGCGGTCGCCCTCGCGGCCTCCTCCGGATTCGTCCTGCCGACGGGCTACCAGACGCACCTGATGGTCTTCGGCCCGGGTGGCTACCAGCCTCGCGATTTCGCCCGCGTCGGCCTGCCGATGGCGGTGCTGTGGTTCGCGATGTCGATGGGCCTGATCCCGTTCTTCTGGCCGCTATAGGTCAGCGCCCCGCCCCCTCCACCTCGCCCTCGACCTGATCGCCGCGGTAGGTGGTGCCTCGCCAGACCGTGGCCGCGCGGCCGTGCAGCCGTCGCATGGCGTTGAACAGCGCGCCGAGCGCAATCGTGACGCCGACCGGATAGAGCAACGCGTAGGCCGGGTGAATGCGACCCAGCCGGTAGAATCGCACCATCACCGACACCTGCGCCAAGCACGCCGCCAGCGACGCTCCGGCGATCCACGGCGCCCACCGGCCGAACCCCGAATCCGATGCCCCCCCCGCGATTCCCGCCGCCAGCGACAGCCACGACAACAGGCTGAAGACCACCACCGCGAGACTCGACAAAATCAGACGCCGGTATGTTTCAAAACAGCCGTAGAAGATTCTCGACCAGCCCGACCACATCTGACCGAGCGTGTCGTACATCCGCACCTGATACAGATCGTCGTTGGACACGACGATCAGCCGAAGACCCGCCTCCTTGGTGCGGCGGGCCATGTGCATGTCCTCGTTCACCTCCGTGCAGACCGCCGCGTGTCCGCCGATGGCGTCGTAGCACGATCGGCGCATCAGCATGAACGCGCCGTTGGCATACGCGTTGGGCCGCTGCGGATCGTTCACCCGGGTCGGGTTGAACCAAATCATCATGATGGCGCCACACGCCGGCTGGATGACCCGCTCCCAGAAGCCGTGCGCCTCGATCGTCGGCAGAACCGACAGCAGGTCCGCCCCCTGCTCGAGAGCGTAACGCATCGCCACTATCAGCGACCGGGGCGACGTCTGCACGCAGTCGGCGTCCGTGAAGCACAACCACGGCTCCCGTGTCCGCGCCACCCCTTCGCGCATAGCGTTGTTTTTGCCAAACCAGCCCGGCCGCAGCGTCTGGACGTGCACCGCCGACAGCCGCGGCGATTCACCGGCGAGCCGGTCGATGATGACCCCTGTGCCGTCGGCGCTCCGGTCGTCAATCGCGATGATGCCAAGCTCGGGATAGTCCTGATCGATCAGGGACCGGAGGCACGATTCGATGTTGGCCGCTTCATCCTTCGCGGCCACCAGCATGCCGATCGCCGGCAACGCTTCGTATGCGTCGGGATACATGCGGGAGTTCAGCGGCGGACGCAGGTGCCGGGCCGCCCAGATGTGCCTGTGGCGCACCAACCACACAACGCACACCATGACCAACACCGCCACCCATAAACCATGAAGAACCGTCATGGCGGGATTGCCCCGGCCGACCGCAGCGCCCCGAAAGCAGCACAGACCACTTCGGCACGACGCTTCTGGTCGGGAGAAAGTCCGTCACACGGATAACCGGCGAGAGAAAGGACGGTGCGCCGGTCGCAATTCACACAGGCTCCTCGACTTCGCTGAGTTGCTGGCTGCTCAGCCCCTCGAACAGCGCATGCCCCAATCGAACCATCGTGGCGCCGCACTCGATCCCGGTCTCGAAATCTTCGCTCATCCCCATGGACAGTTCCGTAAACTCCGGACCGACCACTTCTTCGTCGCGCATGTCGCGGAAAACCTCGTGCAGACGCTCAAAGCACAACCGCAACTCCCCGGGCCGGGCCTCGAGCGGCGCCATGGTCATTAGTCCCCGAAGCCGAATCCCGCTCCATCCGGCAAACTGCTCTGCCAGATGCGAAGCGGCGCCGACCGCGACGCCGGATTTCGCCTTCTCGCCGCTGGTGTTGACCTGCAACAGGATGTCCACAACGCGGCCCAGCTTCGTCGCTTGTGTGTGCAAGTCTTCCGCCAGCCGAAGGCTGTCCACGCTATGGATCAACTCCACCCACGGGACGACCAGCTTCACCTTGTTCCGTTGAAGGTGCCCGATCATGTGCCAGCGCGGCCGCGACAACGGACGCTCGCGCCGCCCCCCCAGCACCGTCCGGCGCTCGATAAACTCGTGGATCATCCCCGCCCGCTGATTCAGTTGCTGCGGCCGGCTCTCACCCAGATCCACCAAACCCGCGTCAAGGGCCTGACGCACGACGTCAATCTCCACGCTCTTGGTGACGGCCACCAACCGAATCTCATCAGGATCCCGCTTCGCGCGGACGCACGCTTGTTCAATCCGCCCGCGGACTCGTTTGACGTTCTCCGCAAGCCGTCGCCTGACACTCGGCACGTTTGCACTCACCCTGTCGGCCCCTTCCCAAGGATTCTCTGTACGATCCGCCGCTCTGCCATCGTACGCCGATGTCCGGACGGTGGACAGATTCTACTTGGGATCGGTGCGATGCAACAGTCGCCCAAGCCCCCAGCCTTCCAACACCCTCCGGCGACGTTCGATCAGCATCTGCAGCACCGACGCCGCATCTTCCTCACGCGAGTAGGCCGCAGCCTCGACGATTGCCTGCAACTGAGGCCGCGTCACGGCGGCCATCCGCCGCGCCACCCATTCGGCATCCGCATGGGTCACACGGTCGAACGCCGTCTGCGCGTCTTCCGAACGCCACCGGCGCGCGTCGGAGGCGGCAAGCAGGTCATATGTGCCAACCGCCGGACTCCGGATCTCGGTGTCCGCGGGCAGCTTCGGCAGGAGTCCCAGCGTCAGCACGCCCAGCAACTGGTACGACACATCCCATTCATGCCGCCAGCCACGCCATGGCTCTTTCGGTCGACCGTTCCAACTGCCGAGGCACGAATTGAAATCAATCAAATAGCAGACCGCCCGCCCGTTCTGAACGGAAACCAATGTATTGTTGTCCGTGCGGTCGGTGTCATTCAACCATGCACTCACCAATCTCAGCCCGCGAATCTCCCGGCGCATCCGGTAGCGATCCAGCTTGAACTGACCCACGACTCGACCCGGCACGAACAGCGACGCCGTCGCCCGGCGGCCGTCATAGACCGGGTCACCCGTGCCGTCGATCACGACCCCATAGACCGCCGGGACCCGATAGCCTATCAGCCAGCACACCCGCGAGCCGATGATCTCGGCGGACGTGCCCAGTTCCGGATATCTTGCATCGTCCATCTTCACCAGGAACGTCCGCCCCGCCCCGTCCTCACCGATGAACCCCGGCGTCCGCCCAGCCTCCTTCCGCTTCTTGATCCGCCACGGTCCGAGGGGCGCTGGCGCGCTCGCCGCGCCCGTCCCCGCCTGCTCCGGTGTAATAGATGGAATGTTTCGATTGACGAAGAACGGACCGTCCGCTACGCCTCCGTCGTCCGTGACGTTCCACGCCTCGTCGCCGAAGAGGCCCCGCCCGAGCCAGGTAAACAGGGCCGCGTCTCGAACCGGATAGAAGTAGCTCGTCTTCAGCCAGATGAGCCAGACCGGGTCGTGCCTCGCCCGGAACGGCCGATCAAAGACGACGGACGTGTTGTCGTAGCGAAAACGGGCGCAGCCGGCCGCCGACGCGAGGACCAACCCGACCGCGACAACTCGCCGCCATCGGTTCAAGGTTCTACCGCTGTCTGAGCGGGCCGCTCCACAAGCTTGAAGGCGATCCGCAGGTCTTGAGAAGCCGGAGCCACCGTCAGACCGGGCAGTTCCGAGGGGAGGACGAATCGGATCAGCCGATCGTATTCCTTTTCCGGCTTAAACGTGAATTCCGCCTTTACCTCGACAAACCCCACAATATCACGAGCGTCGAGTTGATCGAGTTGCGTCTTCGGCCCGGTGACATAGACGTCCGGCCGGAAGTTCGTGCTCTCCGGTGCCTCGACGGCGTACCGGCTCTGCACCTCGTGGGGAATCAGGAACTTGACGATGACCGGGCCGAACGGCTGCGTCGCGGTCTGCTCCTCGACGACACCTTCCAACAGGACTTCCTTGGGCGTGAATGTACACGGAATCGACGCGTCCGCCGCGAGCGTGAGCGGCAACTGAACGCGAAACGTCGCCCCCTCCGCGCCGGCCCGGAGCTGTTTTCGTATCAGCTCCTCGGCGGACGGTCGGAGGATTCGACCGGCGAGATACTGTTCCTCCGCGAACCTCGGCAACTTGGCCGACACCCGCGGTAGCGGCTTGCTCGATACATCGAGGCTACCGAACGTCGGAACGACCGTGACATTAGACACGGTCACAAATGAGTCGACGACGACCGGAACCGTGGCCGGCTTGACATCCTGAATCGTCACGGGAATCGCCGCGATCTCCGGGATGCTCGCCAGGATTGCCTCCGATGACCGCGTTTCGATCAATTTCGATCCGGTCTGGCTCGACAGCGTCGCCTCGAAGACGTGATCACGCGTCAATTCGGCAAGATCGCCGATGTGGTGCCGGCGACCATACACCGAGACATCCAGCGTTACCTGGCCCGATGGAACGTCGAACGCAGCATACGTATCCGTGTCGCCGCCGCGCAGCCGGATGGTAACCGGAAACTTGTGCGTGTCAGACACGTTCATGTCCGCAACGTACCAGATCAGAATCGCGAACATGGCCGTCATCGCGAAACCCTTGATTCTCGCCGCCATATTCGCCTCACCTCGGGCGGTCTCTCGGTCGCAGCGCACCCGCCGTGCCGCGATGCGACGTCATTCGCCCTTCTTGACCGGTTTCGTGAGCTTTTTCTTCAGCTCGTCACGCAGCGTGTCCAGCGACAAAAAACGCTGCATCCGGCGATCTTCCACCAAGCTGATGACGCCGGTCTCCTCGCTCACCACCAGGATAACTGCGTCGCACTCCTCTGATAGTCCCACGGCCGCGCGGTGTCGAGACCCGAGCGCCGGGTCCAGCTCCGACGACTCCGTCAAGGGAAATTGAACCCCCGCCGCCGCGATCCGCGCCTGCGACACCACAACGCCCATGTCGTGCAGGGCCGAACCCGGCCAGAAAATGGTGTTCAGAAGTCGGGCGGTCACCTCGGCGTCCAAGGGACAACCGATTTCGATCAAGCCGCCCAGTTCTGTCGCTCGCTCGAATGCGATCAACGCCCCGATCTTGTTCTTCGACAGGTAAGTCACCGAGGTTACGATTTCGTCAATCACCCGATCGGTCTGATGAGAGCTTTCGACGACCCAGCCCGTCGCGCCGAGCCGGATCAATGCCCGTCGCAGTTCCGGCTGAAAGGCCACCAGCGCGACGAGTGACATCGCCCACACGAATGGCCAGTAGAGGTAGTTGATCCGCTCGAGATCCAACACTCTGGCGACCGCATAGAGCACCACCGTACTCGTGAGCAGCACGACGATGAAGCCTCGCAAGAGCCGGGCACCGCGCGTCCCCCGGAGAAAGCGGATGATCACGTGAACGGCCAGCCCGATCACGAGAATCTCGATGGCGTCCGTCCAGACCAGCCGATGAAAAAGCCTTCTCAACGCGTCGAGTTCAAACATGTGCCAGTTCATTCTTGACGACGCGCCGACATCACGCTATGCGTGCCCTTCGAGATTTCGATTCTGCCTGGGCCTCTGCCTCGATCCGCTGGGGGGGCGTAACCCGCCACCCGGCAAACGGCCGGAGACGACGGAGACAGCCCGGCTCGCCCGTAGCATATCGGGTGTCGACCGGGCGGGCCATAGTTCCCGCGCTGGAATCACCGCGGTTTCCCACGGCGCCTCGACATTGCCTCGAAAGGTCCCGCAAAGCGATGACAAGCGATGACCGGTGCGACAAGTCCGTGTTGGTGACACGCCCGATCCCCGACTCCGGCATCGCGCGACTCACCCAAGCCGGGCTGTCCGTCGAGCTGCCTTGGAACGTCGACGGCCTCGCGCCGGAGGAGTTGCGGCGGCGTGTCGCACGCCACGATGCTGTGCTCTGTCAACTCACCGACCGGATTGACCGATCCGTCCTCACCGCGGCCGCTCCGCGATGTCGGATATTCGCCAACTGCGCCGCCGGGGTGGACAACATCGATCGCACCACCGCCACCGCCCTCCGAATTGCCGTGACCAACACGCCCGACGTCCTCACGGAAACCACCGCCGACCTGACGTGGGCCTTGCTGCTCGCCACGGCCCGGCGCCTTGGCGAAGCCGAACGCCACCTCCGATCCGGAGCGTGGCGCGGCTGGCGCATGCTCGACTTTCTCGGCGGCGACGTCCATGGGAAAACCCTCGGCCTGATCGGGGCCGGCCGGATCGCCACCGCCGTGGCCCGGCGGGCGGCAGGCTTCGCGATGAGGCTGCGTTACCACGCCCGCCGCCCGGCACACGCGTTGGAAGCCACAGGAGCCGCAAAGACACCGCTGCCGCAACTGCTGGCCGCCTCCGATTTCGTGTCCCTTCATGTACCACTCACCGACGACACCCGGCACATGATCGACGCGGACGCCTTGGCGCAAATGAGACCCGACGCAATCCTGATCAACACGGCACGCGGCGCCGTCGTGGACGAACGAGCCTTGATCGAAGCGCTCTACGCAGGACGTCTCGGCGGAGCCGGCCTCGACGTCTACGCGCACGAACCGCGCGTCCCCGCGGAACTCCGCGAGCTGAGCAATGTCGTCCTCCTCCCTCATATCGGATCCGCGACACTGGCCGCGCGCTCGCGCATGGCGGATATCGCCGCGTCCAATGTCATCGCCGTGGTCCGCGGAGACCCGCCCCTCAATCCCGTGATCTGAGGACGACTCCAACCCACCGCCGCCGCGCCGCGCTCTGCGAAATGACCTCCGGCGCGGTTTGCGTCCGATTCGTGCGTCGCCTATCATTCCAATCCTTCCAGCACGGCGCAGCAAGCCGGACAGGAATCCGGACCGCCAAACCGAGAGCCAGAAGCATGATTCGATTCAACGTCTTCGAGAACGGGGCCCCGGCGAAATCGGTCGATCTGGACAGCGCCTACCTGCTCGGTCCCGACAACGTGCCTATGCGAGGCGACTTCCATTTCGCCAACGGACAGATCACATGCGAAACTCCCCTCCGCGGGCCGATCGCCCTCGCCTTGATGTGGCCCACCAAGGACTTTGGGCGAATCATGCTGGAAACCACGCGCCTGATGCCGCGGCCCAAACCCTACAACCTGCACCTCGAACTGGCCCGAGGCCGGCTCGTGCGTATCAGTCAGAAACGAGAAGACTGGGGACTCTTCGACTTCCCGGAAGGCGAAGCCCTCTATGCCGAAATCGACCAGGCGCGCGCCCACTTGGTCGAAGCTCTCACCGCCCCCGACGACGCCACCGCCGCCGGCCGCGGCGAAGAGGCCCTCAGCGCGAGTGTCGCCGCGGGTTCACACCTGGCGATCTTCCATGCCGATGTCTTTCTGAAACGCCGCCGGGCCGCAAACCAGTTCGGCAGACGACCCTTCGGCTGTTGTCTTGGGGCCTCAGCACAGTCGAAAGGCAACGCCGGGGCCGCGGACAACGAGTCACTCATTCGCAAGCTCACCGCCGACGTCCACTTCTTTGTCCTCCCATTTACCTGGAGCACACTGGAACCACGCGAAGGCAAGAACGACTGGACTTCTGTCAAGGACCTCGTGTCGCTCCTCGGGCGCCACAAGATACACATCCGCGGCACTTCTATCGTCTCGTTTAAACGATCGAACCTGCCCGGCTGGGCGACGCGGCGACAGAAGGACTTGGCGCGGATTGACGCCAGCATGACCCGACATGTCAGACGCGTGCTCACGCAGTTCGGCGCCGGCGTCCAGACATGGGAAGTCATCAGCGGCATCAACGCCCACAACGACGTCCACTTCACCTTCGAACAACTCATGGACCTGACCCGATCGGCGGTCCTGCTGGCGAAAGAGCTGGCCCCCCGCGCCGCCGCCATCATCGGCATTACGCTGCCGTGGGGCGAATACTACAGTCGCGACCAGAAAACGATCCCCCCGCTACTCTACGCGGACATGGTCGTCCGAAACGGCATCAACTTCGATGCATTCGGCCTGGAATTGGCATTCGGACGCGGCGAACGCGAAGTCTTCACGCGCGATCCGATGCAGATTTCCACCATGCTCGACACCTTCGGAAACCTCGGAAAACCGCTCCACCTCACCGTCGTCGGGCTGGCCCCACCCCAATCCGGACCGCATCCCGCTGACCCGACGCCGCGCGAGAATGCCCACGCGGCATTCCTCCGCACCATTTATCGGGTGGCGCTCTCAAAACCATTCGTGGAGTCGGTAGCCTGGCGACCTCCGCCCGACCCGTCTCCGAACGCGCCGTTCCTAGGGCTGCTCCGTCCCGATCTCTCGCCGACCGCCGCTCTCGACCAGATCCGCTCACTGCGACGGGAATTGGTCGGCGACGCCACCCGCCACACCCGGCACCACCGATAAACCGCGCTCCGCACCAACATCCCCGGCGGCGACGCGGCTCACATGTAATGATGCCGCCGAGGCGATCGTCGCCCGCGACCGAATCGTACATTTGCGTTGGCGGTGCCGGTTCCCTCGGCGAACACTATCGGACGCCATGATTCCGGAACGCGGCCGCTACAGGGGAGGCAGCCATGGTCGACGCGCTTCAGCAATTCAGCGGCGGAGGTGTGCCCGGTCCGACAGGCCTGGTCACGACGATGCTGCTTTTCTGGCTCGTCTGGCCGGCGGCGTGCGGCGTGCTCGGAGCACGCCGTGGGAAGACACTCTCCGGCGTCATGAACGGCCTGATGTGGGGCCCTCTCGGGCTCATCCCTGTGTTGCTCGCCAGCCAAAAGCACCGCTGCCCGACCTGCGGAAAGATGACCCTGCGTCGACCTCATGAAACGAACACGGCACCAAGGCAGCCGATTCCCATCGCACGGCCATCGGCGGCTCTGACGGTCTCCGTCGAACGGCGCACGGCAACTCCGCCGGCGATCGTTCCCGCGCGGCGGATCGCCGCCCCCGATCCGATCCCCTCCGACGCGGCGGAGACCCGCGAAGCCGCCGAACTCTTCGCCTGGGTCAACGGCGCCTCCGCACTCGTGCCGGCCGAAACGTCCGCCGCCGGCCCGCAGACACATCGCCAGTGATCTTGAATCGAGCACCCTGATGCGATCACGAACCGTCGGCAGACGCCGAGGCGGCGCGCTCCCGGATAAGGTCCAGAATCATGCGCTCCAGCGCACGATCCCGTGGCATCGGCGTCCACACCTGCTGCTGCTCCGTACTGACGCCGGCTTCGCGCTCGATCGGAGTCTCACTCGGCAGATCGTTGATCGTTTCATTTTGCCGAAAAACGCGGTGGTCCGCTGTGTCCAGCCGATCCCGATCGATCCGACACACGACGATGCAGCCCGCGTCATAGGGTCGCACCATGATGCGGCCCGTGCGGCGCAGGCGATTCTTGAAGCCGATCGCGTCGCGAAGCCGCTCCGTTCCCCCTTTCTGCACATACTCAAATGAAACGCCGCGTACCAGACCTTCGGTCGCTCGAGGCTCGACCCGAGTGAACCACTGCCGCATCGCGTACACCGCCGCATCAAACGCCTTGTCCGTCCGCGTGTCCGCCAGCCGCCGGGACATCCCCTCGCTTCGCTTCAGGCTCGCTCCGCCGCCTGACTCCAGGCCCGAACATCCCGCGAAAAGCAAGACGGTGGACGCCATAGCCAAAACACAAGCTCCCGTCTTCAACTTTGGTTCGGTTCGCATGACGCCCGACCTCCTTTGGCACATGGAGCGTGAACACCCGCCGCCCGGGGCAGACGGAGACTAACCGCCGCCGCTGCAACCGTCAATCCACCCGCTCGAACGAGAATCTCTTCTCGTTCCCACTAATATGTTAAACTCTCCCCCCCAATGCCAAGAACGCAAACAAGACTTCTGAAGCTCATCACCTCGCCACGGCGCGGGCTGCTGCTCGACATCGCACGCGGCATCCTGCTCGTCCTGTCGATGCCCTACCTGCTCGCCGTCGCGGCGAGGAATCTCTACTACGACCTGATCAAACGCGCCGCTCGACGCATCGCCTGTCCGGTCATCTCGATCGGAAACATCACCGTTGGCGGCACCGGAAAGACTCCGATGGTCGCGCACCTGACGGACCTGTTGGTCGCACGCCGGCGTCATGTCGCCGTCGTCCTGCGAGGCTACAAGGGAAAGCCCATCCAGTTTGACGACGAACAGCGCGACCGGGCCTTGACCCACTGGCGAATCGAGAGCGACGAGGCCATGGTCCTCAAACGCCTCTGCCCGAAGGCAGCCATCCTCATTGACCCGGATCGCGTCCGGGGCGCACGCCGCGCCGTGGCGGGCGGCGCCAACGTCATCGTCCTCGATGACGCCTTTCAACACCGGCGAATCGCACGGGATCTCAACATCGTGCTCGTCGACGCGACGCGGCCCTTCGGATACGGACACCTGCTCCCGCGAGGCTTCCTCCGTGAGCCGGTCCGATCGTTGCGACGCGCCGACCTCATCGTCCTGACACGCAGCGACCGTATCGACGAATCGAACCGAATGCTCCTCACCGCCACGCTCCGCCGGACGTCCGGTGGAAAGCCCGTCGTCCACGCGAAGCACGAAGTCAAAGGTTTCGTCGACATCCGAGGGCGCCAGGTCCCGGAGGCCGACGCGCTGGCCATGCGAGCGGTCATCTTCGCCGGCATTGCGAATTTCGACTCGTTCCGGCAGAGCGTCGAACAGCTTGGCGTGGAGGTGCTGGCCGCCTACGAATACCCGGATCACCACGACTACAGCCGCGAGGAGATCGAGGCCTTTCCCGACGTCGCGGCCAACGTCGACGCAAACGTCCTGCTCACCACCGAGAAGGACGCCGTCAAGCTCGTCGGGCGCTGGACCGACGAAGGCTGCCGCCTGCTCGCTGTGCGGTTGCGAATCGACCTCGATGCCGCCGGCGAATCGCTCCTCAGCGACGCAATCGACGCCGTCCTGGCCGGCCGCTAGAATGCCCGACCCGAGACGCCCATGGCAAAGAACTACCAACCCGCTGACCTGACACGCCTAACGACTTACTCGATCGGTCGGCGCGCCCATAGGTTCACCGTCGACGGCCTCGCCGGACTGCCGGACAAGGGCGCCTCGTTCCGTCAATGGTGGGACACCCTGCCCCCGACGCTGGGCGCCGCCGCCCTCAAGGCCCTCGCCGACGCGATCGTCCGGGCACG
>CAYQDV010000008.1:0-11449 GCA_964416295.1 uncultured Planctomycetaceae bacterium | reverse complement strand
CATCGGGCGGGCATCCCAGCGACCGTCCACGTGGCAATCGGCACCGACACGATCCACATGCACGACGCCGTCGCGCGAAGCGCCCTCCCCGCGCTCAGCACCGACGACTTCCGCCTGATCTGCGCCGTCGTGGCCGACATGGCACCAGGCACGCAGGGCAACGCCGCCGGCGTCTGGTGCAATGTCGGCTCGGCCGTCTTGTTGCCCGAGGTCTTCCTCAAGGCGGTCGCCGTGGCTCGCAATCTGGGTCACGATCTCGACGACATCACCACCGCGAATCTCGACATGATTCGCCATTACCGGCCGGCGGCAAACGTCATCGGACGACCGGTCAAGAAGGGAAAAGGTCATCAGATAACGGGACACCACGAAATCATGCTGCCCATGCTGCGGCAGGCCATCGTCGAACGGATCTAGACCCCAACGGCGATTCAGCCCGCGCAGAGCCAAGCCTGCGTGAAGTACCGAGGCAGCGTCAAGAACTCGGCGGCGCCGCCCAACAGCCTCCGGCGGAAGCCGGAGGTTGCGGCCGCGGCCCCCGACAGAAGGTGACTGCCATGAACACCGAACAACATCCTGCCACAAACCAGCCACCGGCCGACGCGCACGCGAAACGCGCGCCGGCAAGCGACACTCGAGACGCCTCCACCGACGACGAGCTTCTGATCCAAATCGTCGAAGAACTCCGGGCGATCCGACGCGAGCAACAACACCGCGAGTTTTCATTCTGGCACCTTGTCGGTGCCGTCGCCCAGGCCTTCGCCGTCTGCGCCGTCGCCTGGGCCATCTACGCTGCCATCAACGATGACAATACCGCCGCGACCCTACGCTTCCTCGCCGCCATCGTATTCCAAACGCTCGCCCTGACCGGATTCGCAGCCCCGAAGAACACATAGGATCACCCCCCCGTTTCGACTTTTTGATTTCTTGACTTTTCGACGTTTCCGACACCCGCACGCCGCCTACAATAGAGGGGTTCTCCGTGTGGGCGAAGCGGTCTTCGCCGCCGGAGGTTCAGTGACGCAGTCAGGTCTGTCTGCCGGAGCAATTGAAAGATGGTTCTTCCATCGAGGGTCGCTGTTTGCCTGGGACTATTTGTGTTGCCGGCGGTGGCTTACGGGCAGGCCCCTCCGGCCCGGCGGCCGCGGTCCCGGCGCATGCCCGTGCAGTTGTGGCCGCCCAGTTCCGGTCGCGATTTGGCGCACCTGGCCGACACCTCCTTTGAAATCGACGGATGGCATTATGATGTCCGGAAATCACCCGATCCCCGCGGCGGCGTGCCCTGGAATATCCTCGTCACCCCCATCGGCGAGAATGTCTCCCAATGGCGATCGGGGGACCCCTTCGGCGGTTCGCGGCGATCCAAGACGGCCGTCCTCGATTCTCCACCGACCCAGGACCCGAACTCCGTTCCCTCCGTCGCGATGCCGGACATCCTCTGGAAGCAGCGGATGTCGGCGAATCTGCGCGGCAACGAGCGGGAAAGGGTCGTCGGCGTCCATTTCCACGACCTTGTCACCGACGATCGTGCCGGCATCCTGTTCACCTTGCACAAGGTCCCGCCGGACGAGCCGGACGGCCACCCGCCGAAAAACTACAAAGGTAAGTTTGGCTCGCGGGTCGAAGCGACCCTGCTCGCCCCCGTTGCCTTTAGCCTCGACCAGGCGATCGCCGTTCGGGAAGACCCCCTAAAAACGGAACAGACCGCCGGGCGCATCGAACACGAATTCGGCCATGCCGGGGTGTCCCAACAACTCCTGCTCGCGGCCATGGCCGGCCCGCAGACCTGGAACGTGCCCGCCGCAACCGGCCAGCGCTCGCACATCGCCTACTACTGGAAACGCCAGCACATCGGCCGGACGTGGAAGGGCTACGATCACGAACGTGGCAAGCTCGCCACGCTTCGCACGACCATCGTCCTCGTGCCGCCCACACGCTGGTCGATCCTGCTGCCCGTGCCACCCGAGCGTGTCACCCAGCGTCAACTCCAGGACTTCAACGACAGCATCGTCATGACCGGAGCACGCTTCGAGCAACTCGACCGAGCCGCCCAGCAGCGTTTCCACGCTCAACACGGAGCCTATCAGCGTCTGACCGGTCCGTAACACGCCCATCGCTACGCCCCCCCGTCCAATGGCACTATCATCGCAACATCGACCGGACCACCGCCCGATCGAGGAGGCCGTACGGCAGATGCGCGTTCTGTTCCTGATCCTGACGACGCTCGCGGCTCTGGCCGTCGCGGGATGCCGACGCCCGGGCGACGTCACCACGCCGGCCGACGGTGGCCTGCGTATGCTATGCTCGTTCCTGCCCGTTTACATCTTTACGCTCAACATCGTCGGCGACGCCGCCGGGGTCCAGGTGCAGATGCTCCTGCCGACTACGGCAGGGTGTCCGCACGACTACGAAGTGACCGCCCGCGACATCAAGCGACTGAGCCGCGCCGACATCCTCGTCGTGCTCGGCGGCATCGACAGCGACATTCGCCGGACGGCCGCTGCCGTCAGAGCACGCACCACCGTCATCGTCGCACAGGCGGAACCCGTCGAGGCAACGCGTGCTCATGCCAATCCCCACGTCTGGGTCAGCCCGCGTCGCGCCGTCGCTCTGGTCCGGGCCATCTGCGACGGCCTGTGTGCGGCCGATCCCAGCCGGGCAGACACCTACCGCCGCAACACCGCCGCCTACGTCGCCAAGCTCGAGCGGCTCGCGGACGAGGTTGCCACTCTCGCGCTCAAGGTGCAGGGGCGTCGGGTCGCCGTTGTTCATGGCGTGTTCGATGACCTGGCGGACGATCTGGGGCTGGACATCGTGGCCACGATCCGCTCACCCGACGGCGGAGCACCGTCGCCGCGCGAACTTCACAACGTCATCCGGACGATTCAATCCCGCCACGCCGTGGCGCTCTTCAGTGAGCCTCAATATCCTGCCGATCTCCCGGAGCAGATCGCCCGGCAGACGGGGATCGTCTGCCGAGAGCTGGACCCGGTGGCCGGGGCCGTCGGCGCGGTCGGTCCCACCTACTACGAAGACCGCATGCGTGAGAATCTGCGAACACTCGCCGAGGCCCTAGCGCCATGATGACCGGCGACACCGCCATACACCTGTCGGGCATCGACGTCCAACTGGGACGGACCTCCATCCTCCACAACATTGAAGCCCTCATCCCACGCGGCGAACTGACCGCCGTCATCGGTCCCAACGGGGCCGGCAAGACCACGTTCCTCCGCGTTATCCTCGGAGATGTGCCCTACACAGGCAGCGTGACCCTCGCACCCGTCGACGGACACGCCCCTCGGATCGGCTACGTCCCCCAGCAGCTCGATTTCGACCGCGGCGCCCCGATCACCGTCGCAGATTTCCTCTGTTGCGACCGCCAGCGCCGACCACTCTGGCTCGGACATGCGCGATCGGCCCGGGCCGCCGCCCACCGTGAACTCGAACGCATCGGTGTCGGCCGCCTCATCGACCAGCCGCTCGGCACGCTCTCCGGCGGTGAGACCCAGCGCGTGCTCCTGGCGATGGCCCTGCTGATCGAGCCGGACATCCTGCTCCTCGACGAGCCGGTCGCCGGTGTCGACGTCGCCGGCCAGGAACACTTTTGCGACGTCCTCGCGGAGATGCAGTCCCGCACCGGCTGCTCGATGGTCATGGTCTCACACGACCTCTCCGTCGTGAACGAACACGCCGACTATGTCATTTGCCTCAACCAGCGCGTCTTCTGCCAGGGACGCACCTTCGACACGCTCACGGCCGAGAACCTCGGGGCCATCTATGGCACTCGCGCAGTCCTCTACCACCATCACGCACCGCACGAGGGCGCCGAACACTCCCATCCGGCCCACGAACACGGACACAAACACGAAACGCCCGGGCACGACCCGGGCGGATAGGCTACGTCGCATGGTTTTGTGGATGCAATCGTTCCGTGAGTTGCTCCGGTCGGCTCTTCCGTTTGAGTGGGCCGAACCCGACTTCATGCTCAATGCCTTGCTGGTCATTGTCATGCTGGGGCCGCTCTGCGCCGCCCTCGGGGTCAAGGTCGTCAACTTCCGAATGGCCTTCTTCTCCGACGCCATCAGCCATTCGGCCTTTACCGGCGTCGTGATTGGCTTCGTCCTCGTCCGCCTCCTCTGGCGCACCCCGTCCGACATCGATCACTGGGACCGCATCATCCCGCCGATCACACTCATTGCTTTCGGTCTGATCGTCGCCGCCGGGATCACCGCCCTGAAGCGCCGCACCGAGCTGTCCACCGACACGGTGATCGGCGTCTTCTTCGCCACCGTCATCGCCGGCGGGATCGCGCTGATGACCCACATGGGGCTGACGACCAACTTTCGGCGGTACCTGTTCGGATCGATCCTCACCGCCTCCGACGCCGATGTGCTCGCCACCGCGCTCCTATCCATTGCTACCATTGTCTATCTCACACTCGCCTTCAACGGCCTGATGCTCGTCGGCCTGAACAACGCCCTTGCCGCCAGCCGCGGCATCCGCACCCGGGTCCACGACTTCGCCTTTTCCGCCCTCCTTGCCCTGGTCGTCACGCTCTCGATCCGAACCGTCGGCCTCCTGCTCGTCACCGCCCTGCTTATCGTCCCGGCCGCCGCCGCCCGCAACCTCGCCCGCTCCGTCGGCGCCATGCTCCGCTGGGCCGCCGCTCTCGGCCTGGCCACCGGTGTCTGCGGCCTGATCGCTGCGTATTACCTGGACACCGCCGCCGGTGCCATGATCGTCATCTGCGCCGCCCTCGCCTTTGCAGGCTCACTCATGGTCCGCGGTATCCGCGCATGACCCCCTTGCCGCGAGCCATCATCTTCGATTTTGACGGCGTGATCGCCGACACCGAGCCGCTGCATTTCGAGGCATTTCGACGCGTACTCGCCGGTGTCCCGATCGCGCTCACAAAGTCGGTCTATGACGAAAAATACATGGGGCTGAGCGACCGCGTGATGCTCCGCACGGTCCTCGCCGACTCGGGGCGAACCGGCGCCGAGCCGCCGTTGGAGGCCTTGCTCCGCCACAAGCAGGCAGCGTACCTCGACATGATCACGGGCGGCCACCCTCTGTTGCCCGGCGTCGAACCCCTCATCCGGCGCGCAACCCGCAACCGCCTCCTGGCCATCTGCAGCGGCGCTCGCCGCGTCGAGATCGAGACCCTCCTTGCACCGCACGGCCTGTTGACACACTTCCCCGTCATCGTTTCCGCCGACGACGTGACCACGTCCAAGCCCGACCCGGCCGGCTTCCTCCTGACACTCGACCGTCTACGCCAAGGTCGCCCCAATCTCACCGCGGCCGCCTGCCTAGTGATCGAGGACTCTGTGCCCGGCCTCACCGCCGCCCGGTCGGCAGGCATGCGAACGCTCGCCGTCCGGCCCCGCCACGGCGGGGCCGACCCGCTCCCGACCGACGCCACCGTGCCCAACCTGACGCACGTGGACGATGCCTTCCTCGCGGCCCTGTGTCCAAAGACATGAAGCCTTCGGCAGGCCAGACCGCCGAACCGAGGTGATCGAGGCTGACAGCGTGCGTGAAATGGCGATCGTTCGGTCAGCGCCGCGACCGTGAGGGAGCGGAGGAGCAGCGATTGCGTCCCGCTACGATCGCACGTCGCCGACCGGCCGCCCGCGCTGCATCCGTCTACTTACTGATGCGCGTGGCTCTTATTCGATGCTTCTCGCACACGCTCTTACATCGCCTGCACCCACTGACAAATGCGATGGACGGCTTCGACCACTCTCGCGCAGTTCTGCCGCACAAACGACGCGTCCAGAGGGGCCTCGGCCGTGGCGGCTGCGGCAAGAGCTGCCGCCGCATCGAAGTCGACATACGCGATCCTTGTGGTGAACTCTGTCGGGTCCTGGCCGAACGCGACACCGGGCAAAACAGCAACACCTGTCTCTTCCAAGAGACGTTCACACATCTGGACGCTGTCGTAGATGCCTCTCTGCGCCAATTGCTTTCGGAAGGCGGAAAAATCGGGAAACAGGTAAAACCCGCCGTCCGGCGACGCGACCGCAGCCCCGGCGTTCCTGAGTTCGTCGGTGAGCACAGCGCCAAGGGACCCCAGAATGCGCTGCGCCCGACGCAGATAATCCTCCAACTCGGGGCCGCCCTGGAACGCGCGAACGGCCGCATATTGGATTGGCGCAGAGGTCGACGTAAACGTCTCGCTCCCGACCACGGCCATCGCATCCCGCAGCCAGCGAAAACATCGGGGGAAGATGAACAACCCCAGACGCCAGCCGCCCGCGCCGCACCACTTGCTCAGCCCGCTGCTGAAGATCGTACCCTCAGGATAATACGGTACGATCGAGCGGTGTTGGCCCTTGTGATGGAGCTTCCCGTAGATCTCGTCCGACAGCAACACCACGCGGTATCGCCGCGCGATCTCGGCAAGCTCACGCAGATGGGCATCCGACATCGTCGTGCCGCTCGGATTGGACGGATAGGTCAGGATGACGAGCCGGGTGTCCAGCGAACCGTGATTGCACAGCCGCTCAAGTTGCGTGGGTGTCAATTGCCAGTGATCCTTGAGCGTGGTCGCCAGGAAGTGAACGGGGCGCCCGATGATCCGGGCCTGAGGAGCATACGAAACCCACGTCGGCGTGGGGACAAAGAGCTCTCCGAAGTAGGCCAGTTGGAGAAGAAACATAAGTTCCTTCGAACCCGGACCGATCAACACATCCTCGGCTTCGCAATCGATGTGATACGTCCGACGGTGGTGCTCGGCGATTGCCTCCCGCAGACGCCCCAGGCCCTCAACGGGAAGATAATCTTTTTCGCGGGCGTGCATCCGCAGGGCCTCGACCACCAGGTCCGGAACCGGAAACGGAGATTGGCCCAGCCCCAGCTTGAATATCTCTCGTCCCTGCCGCCGCAGGCGGTTGCAACGATCATTGATGGCGACGGTCGCCGACGGCGCAAGCCCTCGCACGTGTTCATTGAGATGTTGGGTAACAACACAATTCTCTGGTCGACTCATCGTGCCTCCACTCCGTGGAACCCGCGGGTGTCAGCAGACGTCCGCAAGGACTCGGCGTCACATGACCCGCGAAAAGTAGCGGACGGCGATCGACGGTTCGCCGACAGGCCTCGCGCGTCAAAGGCACAGTGTAGTGCGATGGAACCCCTATTTCTCGCGCCGGCACGCCGGAGTGCCGCGCGAGGCGTCGATGTCGAACGGTCGGAATAGCTCACGACGGGCCGTGAACCGCGCGACCGAACAGGGCCTCGCTGGCCTCGGCCAGTGTTTCGCTGGTGGCCGGGTGAGGAT
Source organism: uncultured Planctomycetaceae bacterium (assembly GCA_964416295.1). GTDB lineage: Bacteria > Planctomycetota > Phycisphaerae > UBA1845 > UTPLA1 > JAPULF01. Next base: position 4,164 of record CAYQDV010000008.1, on the reverse strand, counting down.
GGATCGTCGCCCCGATGTCTTCCGCGACGGCCGCCATCTCGATGGCCAGAACGCCCTCCGCAATCAGGTCGCCGGCGTGAGCACCGACAATCCCGACGCCCAGCAGACGCTGCGTCGAACGCTCAAAGATCATCTTCGTCAGGCCGTCGGTCCGCCCCATCGACACCGCTCGTCCCGACGCCACCCAGGGAAACCGGGTCACCGTCACCTCGATCCCCTGCGCCGCGGCCTCCGGCTCGGTCAGCCCGCACCACGCGACCTCCGGGTCGGTATAGACGACGGCGGGGATGCACGCCGGGTCGAACTCGGCCGGTCGGCCGGCGAGAACCTCGGCCGCCACCTTCGCCTCGCGCATCGCCTTGTGCGCCAGCATCGGCTGCCCCGCCACGTCTCCGATGGCCATGATCCGCTTGTCCGCTGTGCGACACTGACGGTCCACCACGATGAACCCCGCGTCGTCGACGCGAGCCTTCGTCGTCTCGATGCCGATGTCGTCGGAATTCGGCCGGCGCCCGACCGAGACAAGGATGCGGTCAAACGTCGCACGTTTCTCCGAACCGTCCAAGACATAGGTGACTTCGATCGCGTCCCTGACCCGCCGCGCACCCTTCAGCGAAGCGGACGTCAGAGTCTTCTTGAATTGCTTGCGGAGTCGCGCCAGCAGCGGCTGGGCGAGGTCAGGGTCCGCACCCGGCAGCAGCGCGTCGAGAGCCTCCAATACCGTCACCTCGCTGCCCAGCGCCGCATAGACCTGCCCGAGTTCCAGCCCGACGTAGCCGCCCCCAACCACTAGAAGCCGCCGCGGCACGTCGTCCACGCGAAGGGCGTCGGCCGCGTCCCAGTAAAGCTCTCGAGGCAGAACGGCCTCCGGCAACGTCTTCGAGCGCGAACCCGTCGCGACGATGCAATGCTTGAACTTCACGCGAGCGACGTCGCCGTTTTCGATGCGAACCGTGCGGGAACTGTCGAACACCGCCCGCCCTCGGATCGTCTCGATCTTCCGTTTCGCGAGCAAGCCCTTGACTCCGGTCGCCAACCGCCGAATCACCCCGCCCTTCCACTTTCGCAGTTTCGCCACGTCCAGCTTCGGCTCGCCGAACGACACGCCGAACGACGCGGCGCCACGAGCATCATCAATAATCTGGGCCACATGGAGCAGCGCCTTGCTCGGAATGCACCCCTCGCGCAGGCACACGCCGCCCAACACGTCGGCCGACTCAATCACCGTCGTCGGAATGCCCAGATCGGCGGCGGCGCAGGCCGCCACATACCCGCCCGGACCGCCGCCGATGACCAGCAAGTCCGTTTCCTGCGTCAGTTCGCCCATGACCATCGAGTCTTGATCTCCATTCGATCTTGATGTAACTCCGCCGCGTCCCCGCACGACGCCCTACGGTCGCGCAGGGCCGGATTCTAACGGCCACCGGCCCAACATGCGCCTTCCAGACGACGAGTCCGATCCTCCCAAAGTCCGCGCCGCCTCTTCTTTCACGTCCCGCGTGCCACGGCCACGCTCGCGTGGCCGTGCCGCCAACCAGCAGTGCCGCCGGCCGAGCGTCGCCGCATGTTGCAAGCGAGCAGATGTTCGCGTAAGCAGAAGCCCGTCAGCCCGCGCCAAGGCCAGCCCCGAGAACCGGCATCCGGCACGGTCACGGATTCCACCTGGGGTGAAACATCTCAGGTCCGGACCATCGCGAGCTCATGCCGATGAGGAATGCTCATGGAGAAGAACATCACAAAACTGTCAGGGCCTGAAATCCTTCATGACCCCCGCTTCAACAAAGGGACGGCGTTTACCGAGGCGGAGCGGGACGCCCTCAAGCTCCGGGGACTTCTCCCGCCACACGTTTTCACTCAGGACGAACAGGAAGCGCGCGTCCTGGAAAACTACCGGCGTAAAACCTCGGACATTGAGAAATATATCTTCCTGATCTCCCTGCAGGATCGGAACGAAAAGCTCTTCTACCGCACGGTCCTTCAGAACATCGACGAGATGATGCCGATTATCTATACGCCCACGGTCGGTGAGGCGTGCAAACAGTTCGCCCACATCTTTCGACGTCCAAGAGGGCTTTACATTTCGGCACGAGATCGAGGACGCATCGAACAGATTCTCCGAAACTGGCCGAAACGAAACGTCCGGGTCATCGTCGTCACCGACGGCGAGCGCATCCTCGGATTGGGCGACCTCGGCGCCAACGGCATGGGCATCCCCGTCGGGAAGCTGGCGCTCTATACGGTCTGCGCCGGAATCGACCCCGATCAATGCCTGCCGATCATGCTCGATGTCGGAACGAACAACGAGGACTTGCTGAACGATCCGCTCTATCTCGGAATCCCTCGGCAGCGTCTCCGCGGTCCGGACTATGACGCGCTCGTTGAGGAATTGGTCGTGGCCGTGCAGACCGTTTTTCCCAAGGCCCTCTTTCAGTTTGAGGACTTCGCCAACACCAACGCCCTGCCGTTGCTCGAGAAATACAGGAATCGCCTCTGCTGTTTCAATGACGACATTCAGGGAACGGCGGCCGTAACGCTGGCCGGCCTGCTGTCGGCGATACGGATACAGGGACGGCGTCTCAAGGATCAGACCTTCCTCTTTCTCGGAGCCGGCTCCGCCGGCAGGGGGATTGCCGACCTGCTGGTGTCGGCGATGCGCCAGGATGGGTTGCCCGAAAACGAGGCGCGACGACACTGTTGGCTCGTCGACTCGACCGGCCTTGTCGTCAAGGGGCGTCAGCGGCTACAGAACCACAAGATTCCCTACGCCCATGACCACGAGTTTCTTCCCGACCTCCTGGCGGCCGTCCGTAACATCAGGCCCACGGTCCTCATCGGCGTGTCAGGCCAGGCGCAGGCATTCAACCAAGCCGTGCTCGAAGCCATGGCCGACATCAACCCGATCCCGATCATCTTCGCCTTGTCCAATCCCACGTCCAAGGCCGAGTGCGTTGCGGAAGACGCCTATCGATGGACCAAAGCCAAAGCCGTCTTTGCGGGTGGTAGCCCCTTCGACCCGGTCAAGCTCGGAAACCGCACCTTGGTGCCCGGACAATGCAACAATGCCTATATCTTTCCGGGCATCGGCCTCGGCATCATCGCGAGCGGCGCTGCCCGCGTGACGGACGCGGTGTTTCTGGCCGCCGCACAGGCCCTGTCGAGTCAAGTGACCGAACAGGCTATCGCCGAAGGACGCATCTTCCCGCCGTTGACGACAATCCGCGACGTCTCGGCCGTGGTCGCGGCCAACGTCGCCGAGGCCGCTCGGGGCGAAAGTCAACCCCGCACACCGCCATCGGCCGAATCGGTCGCGCGAATGAGATCGCTCATGTACACTGCGCAATACGACAGTTTCGCCTGACCGCACGACCTTCCGGAGTTTCGGCTTTCGGCTTTCGGCTTTTCTTCCGCCTACCCGTACCGCTCCTCTTTCCAAGGATCGCCGTGCATGTGGTAGCCATTGCGCTCCCAGAAGCCGGGGCGGTCTTTGTCGGTCAGCTCGACTCGCCGAATCCACTTGGCGCTCTTCCAAAAGTACAGCTTGGGAACCACAATCCGGCACGGCCCGCCGTGGTGCGGCGTGAGCGCCTCGCGGTTATGCACAACGGCGAACAGGCAGTCGTCGTCGATGAACGCGTCCAGCGGCAGGTTGGTGGACCACGGCCCACCGGAACCCTCGTAGGCATGCAGCACGACGAATCGCGCCTCGGGCCGAACCTTCACGCGAGAAAGAACCTCGCGCGTCGACGGTCCCTCGAACAGATTGTCCAGCCGCGACCACGTCGTGACACAATGAATATCGCAAAAGACCCGCACGCGCGGCAGCGTCTGAAACGTCGGCCAGTCACACTCCCACGGCTGCTCCACGAGTCCGTCGATGCGAAGCCGCCACCGGCCCAACTCGATCCGCGGCACGCCGCCCCAATGAAGGACCGGCCACTGGCGAGTCTCTACCTGGCCCGGTGGAATCCGCTCGGACCGCCGTGTGTCCGGGCTGACAATCGCTCCCTCCCGATCGTGGTTGTCATCGCTCATGGCCCGTCCAATCCGACTCGTCGTGCCCGCGAGCCGCCCCACAGAATAGCCGGATTCGGTCGCGTACCCCCTCCGCAGCGTCCGCCCAGCCTGCCTTCGGAATCCCTAAACCCGGCCTCAGCGTGATTCTAG
>CAYQDV010000007.1:0-32035 GCA_964416295.1 uncultured Planctomycetaceae bacterium | reverse complement strand
GCTTCGCCGATGGGCGTGGCACCCGACCGGCCCTCGGGCCTACGTTCGTCCTCGGCCCTCGGAGGCGATGGCGCGGCCGCAGTCTCGTAGGGTCCGCTGCGTGGACCGCATTGGGGAATGAAATGCAGCGTCACCGTGGTCCGCACAGAGTCGCCGTGGCCCGCACAGCGGACCCGACGCACAGGGAAATGCCCCTATCCCTCGACGCTCAAGGTCGGCTCAGTGCTGTCCGCCGAAGAGGCCGCCGGAGCCGGCGCGTTCGCGCTCGCATTTTGCTCCGCCCGCAGCTTGTCAATCAGCAGGCGCCACGTCTCACGCTGGTGCTCGAGAATCCGAAGGGCCTCGTCGATGGCGACCGTATCACGATGCATGTTCGCGTCCACCAGCCGTTGATGGACAAATGTGTAAATCTGCGACATTCGCTCGCACATCTCGGGATTGACGTCCGGACGCAGGCCGGCCTCCATCTCCAGAACGATCTTTTGCGCCCGAAGGAGGCTTTCACAGCTCGTCTCGAGGTCACGCCGTGCCAGTGCGTCTTTCGCCTGGCGCGCGAATCGGATCGCCCCGTCGTACAGCATCAACTGAAGCTGCTCCGGCGACGCTGTGAGGACGGCATTGCGCAGATACTCGTTGGACGCATCGCGGGTCATTCGGGGTGTCGCATCCTCGCTCTCGCGCCGACCGCCTCACGACAGCCCGATCCGCCACACACGGTGGATTGGCCATACGGAGCCTCGCCGGCGGTCTCTCGGATGCATCGGTGAAAGGCGCGGGTCACGTCAGGTGTTTTCCCCGCCAACCGCCCGCACGTCAGAACGTCCTAGAATGGTGACGCGGAGAGCGACCCGGACAGGGCCGCCAGCGCGGTCTGCTGCTCCTGCAACCGCGAGAGGGCCAGCTCCGTCGCGTTGAACTGCGCAAACAGCCGCTCCCGCCGTGCGCTCAACAGCGTCTCCAGTTGATCGATCCGCCCGTTCAGGATGTCCTCCGAATCCTGAATCGACCGCTCTCGGCTCGGGATCACCCCGTCCTCCGCCGTCAGCCGGTCGAGTTCGTCTTTGATCACCGCTCCGAAGCCCGTCTCGTCGGTTGTGAACAACGCCTGAACGGCTGCGGGGTCCTGCTCGAAGGCCGCCCGAAATCGCGTCTCGTCGAATTGCAGCGTCGAGCCGGCGCCCAGTGTGACGCCCACCGCGCTCAGCCGGTCAAACGGCGGCGTCAAATCCGATGCGACGTGTGAAGTCAGAGCGAACAGACGCCGCCGGATGCTGTTCGCCGTCGAGTCCCCCGTAAGAATCGCCCGAGTCTCGGTATCGGGGTCGAATCGCGTCACATCGTCTATTTCAGAGACCGCCGCGTTGAACGCCGAGACAAAGTTCGACATCTCGTCCACGAGCGTTCCCAGGTCCCGCGTCACCGTGACCGTGACCGGCCCGTTGCTGGCCCCGACCAGATCAAGCTGAACTCCCTCGATCACCCCCGTCAACGTGTTCGTCGGACTCGTGAGCACGAGCGGCGCTCCCGCGTCCGATGAACCAAACTGCACCGTCGCGTCACGCGCCAGCGTCAGCGTGTCAAAACTCAATCCGGTCGATCCCACGTCGATCGCCAGTTCGCCCGCGCGACCCGACACCGTGCTCGTCAGGCTGAGCCGGAATGGACGCCCCGCCGAACCGTCATTGATGACCGCGGCGTCCGCCGACGCGCTGCTGCTTCGGAGCCGATCGAGGACGTCAGTCAGCGTGTCCCCGGACGAGATCGTGATCCTCGACTCAAACGTCCCGTCGATCGTCGTCTCTCCCGCCGCCGCTTCGCCCAAAATGCCCAAGGCGCTCGCCGTCGTCCCCGCCTCTTCCACCACCTTCAACGCCAGAGCTCCGCCCGCCGTATCCGTCAGCAGCAGGCCGTCACCCGTCGCGTTGATCGATGCCACCACACCGATCGGCCGCGAGTTGACTTCGTCGATGACGTCCTGCAGCGTCTGCTCATTGCCCTGCGTGAGGTCCACGACGGCGCTGGCGCCGGTGCTGTCGGTGATGCGAAACTTCCCGCTCGGCACGCCCCGACCGTGATTCAGGCTCGCGAGCGACGTCGCCGCCGAGACATACTGCCGCTGAAGGTTGCCGCTCGATACCACAGACGCCGACACGCTCCCCGCGATGTTCAGATCCGCCGCCAGCGTCCCCGACACGTCCGTAATGCTCAGGCTGCCGGTCCCGCCCGACTGGTCCGCCAGTTCGATCCCCAGCCCCGACGCGGAGACAGAGGCCGTGATCGAGGTCGTGGACGACTCGGCGTTGATGCCCGAAACCACATCGGCGAGCGTCTGCGCCGACGAAAGATCGATCTGCACCGGCACCCCGCCGGCCCGATTGCGCAACTCGATGACCCCCGCGTTCACGCCGCTCCCGCCGTTCAGGCTCCGTGTCAGGACCGTATCCAGTCCAGCGACCAGACGCCGCGAGTTGATCTCGAATCCCGGTGACCCGTTCAACAGCCCGAGGTCCGCCGCCGCACCCGAGTCGTTCAGCGCGACCACCGACAGATTCGTGCCCGTAAGATCGGTCAGCGTGAGGCCGTCTCCGCCCGGTGACAGGCTCGCGATCACCAACCCATTATTGTCCGGATTCGAATTGATGACGCGCAGAACGTCGCCCAGCGTCTGGATGGAATATATCTTGTCGCCCGTGATCGTCCCGCTCTCGCTCGATTTCACAAGCCCAAGTGCGCCGGCCGTCCGGCCATCACCGATCTCTTCGATCGCCGTCTCACCCTCACCGGCCGAGTCGTCCGTGATCGTTAAACCCGCACCCGCGAGGCTGACCGTCAGGCCCGCACCCGCCCCTTCAATCGCCGCCTTGACGTCGCCGATCGTCGTCGCCCCAGACAGGTCGATGTCGAATCTGGTCCCGGCTCGATTCGTAACACGAATGCTACCCGCAGGAACGCCCGTGCCGCTGTTGAGGATCGACAGCGGCGTCGCGTCGGCGAGCCGCTCCGACAGATCTACGTCGAAAGTGCTCCCGTCGGACACCTGCACCTGAAAGTCCGCCAGCGCCGACCGTCGCCGAATGCCGTTGCCATCGTTCAGGCCGCCGAGCCGCGTTGCCTGCGTCACGAAGACGAGATCGCTACCCGTGATCACTCCCGACGCGCTGCTCCCGAGCAGACCGAGGTCCGCCGCCGTTCGCCCACTTCCAATCTCGGCCACGCTCAGGCTGCCCGCGCCACCGACCGTGTCCGACAGCACGATCCGGTCGCCCTCGACCCGCGCTCTCACGTTCGCCGACGTCTGCGTGTTGATCGCGTCCAGAACGTCGCGAACCGTGGCCGCGGCCGTGAGGTCTACGTCCGCGGCGTTGCCCGCCTGGTCCGTGATCCGTAGCCGGCCGGCCCGAACGCCCGCTCCGCCATTGAGCAGGCTCAGCGGCGTCGATTGATCGACCCGCGCCACGGCCGATTCGATCGTCAGCGTGCCCGCACCGACCGGAGTCTCGTCCGCCGTCGCGAATCCACCGGAGATTACCTGGTGTGCGGCGGCCAAGTTCCGCACCGTGAATGTGAACTGACCGACCGCCGCTCCGCGGCCGGCCGTCGCCAGAACCGACGACTCGTCCGAGCTGTTTGCTGCAGACGACGTGAAGAAAGACGCGTCGCCAAACCGTATGCTCGACGTTCGAATCGCCAGCAGCCGCGCCGACAGCCCCAGTAGCGCCGTCCGACGCTGCGTCAGCTCCTGCAGCCGACTCTGCATGATCGTGATCGGCCGCCGCTGGACGGCAATCAGCGAATCGACAATATCGTTAATCGGTAGGCCGGAAACCAGCCCGACTCCGCTCGAAATGCTCGACATCGCTCAAACTCCCGCGCCACCTCCCCAACCCCGACCCGCGGGCGTCGAGCCGCGGGGTTCAGCCCGCGCGACCGCGACCGACAGGCCGCCGCACGACCGCAACGCCTGTCGATTTCGTCGAGCGCCGGGCGTCCGCATTCGGAACCCTCGACCCGTCGGGCTGACAGCCTCCCTCGTCCGGAATCGGCGCCACTCGGAACGTCTTCCTGCCGTCGATGTAGCACGTAAGGATCACACCTCTCTTCCGGCAGCGATCAGTCGAATCGAATAGCGTCATCAGCAGTCTCCAAATGGACGACAGTCCCCAAGCTACATCGGAAGAACCACGGGGCCGACTTCGCTCCCTCCGCGCAGCAGCCCCAGCCGCTCACCGACCGCCCGAACCAATCGACGGACCGGCAACTTTTGCGCATCCCGCACACGTTTTGACTTTGCGACTGTCCGTGCCTGGTTTACCGCAGAAGCGACAGAACGTTCTGGGGCAACTGGTTTGCCAGACCCAGGATTTGCGTGTTCGACTGCACCAGCACCTGCGCCCGCGTCAGCCGCGAGACCTCGGAGGCGAAGTCGGTGTCCCGAATGGCAGACTCGGCGGCCGTCACGTTCTCGAAGGCGGCCTGGCGACTGCTGATGTTCGGTTCGAGCTGGTTGGCCTGGAAACCGCCCAGACGGCCGCTCAAGACCGCAACCTGCTCGATCGCGGAGCCGATGATCGACTCGGCCGTGGTAAAGTTCCCGCCGACGAGTGACGACGCCCCGCCCGTCCCGATCGAATTCAGAAACCCGTCCGTGCTGTTGCCCAGGTTCGACGTGTTGATCGACGGGACGCCGATGCTGATCAGCCCGTCCGCATTGACCTCGGGGCCGATCTGGAACTGTGCGCCGCCCCCCGTAATACCGAAGGACGTGCTCCCGATCGTCGTCCCGAACGTCTGGCCCAGGTCGGCGACAAGATCGAGCCCGTTCGACCGGATGCTGGCGACAAGGCCGTTCACCGTGGCTGTCTGGCCGTTGATCAGCACGCCGGCATCCCGCCCGCCGTCCTGTGTGTCGCCCTGGTCTCCGGGTGTCACCGTGAACGTACCGCTGATCGCCTTGATCGAGACGAACTGATCGCTTCCGAATTGTGTGCTGTTGAATGACAGTCCAGTCGTACTCGCCGTCGCCGAAACGCCGGTCAGTTCCTTGAAGGCGTTCACGGTCGTCGCAATGCTGGTGGTCGTCGTGCTGCCCGTGAACGCGAAGATCTCGGTCCCTTTCGCCCCTCGGACCTCGAGCGTGACGTTGTTGCTCTGTGACAGGTTCCCGCTCGAGGAAATCCCGTTGGCGCCTCCGAGACCGATGTTTAGACGAGCCGTCTGTGCCGACTGCGTAACCTGCGCCGTCACCGTCACCGATCCGCCGTCCGGAATCCTGGCGCCGAAGAGTTGCAGTCGCGTAATGTTCGTTGTGTTCTGCCCGCTGATGGTGTAGCCAAGCTGGCCGTTGAGCAGCTTTTTGCCGTTGAACTGGGTCGTGTTGGCGATCCGGTTGATGCTCTCGAGCAGCGAGTCGATCTGAAGCTGGTTTGCCTGGATCTCCGTGTTAGACAACGCGCCTTCATTCGCGGAACGATTGATCAGTCCGCGCACCTCGAGCAGCAGCGAAGACGTCTCTGACAGGGCGGCGTCCGCCGTCGAGATGACGTTGATCGCACGCTGTGAGTTCGCGATCGCACCCGACAACCCACGCAGCTCGGCGCGCAGCGATTCGGATGCAATCAGACCCGCCGGGTCGTCGGCCCCGCGATTGATCCGCAGCCCCGTGCTAAGTCGTTCAAGCCGCGTCGTCAGGTCACTCTGATTCTGCGACAACTGACTGATGGCCTGAAGCGCCGTAACGTTTTGATTGATACGACTCATGGATTCCTCCCTGAACGGCCACGATCGAGAATGTTCGTTTCGTGGCAAGGCACACAACCCTGTGTGCCGCGGCGCGTCGGTTTCGCCTTCCCAGGTTTCTCCGCCTCTCGGCGGTCCCAACGTCTAACGTCTGATGCGATACGCCTCACCGTCCGTGCCGGTGAAAGGTCCGCTGTGCAAGTCCATAGCTCCGGGCGCCCATCGCCCGACCGTTCCCTGCTGGTAGACGGCGATCTTCAGCAGTCGATCGATCCCGATCATCCATCGTTCCTATCGGGCCACCTGCGTTCCGACTTTCATTACTTGTTATTTCACCCCTCCGCCGAAACTCGCGACCGACGCCATCCCACGCTGACTCGCCCGACAGACCCCTCACCGATGCCCTTCCGGCCGGCGTCCCGCCCTTTATCGGATGAGACTCGCGAACCATTCGGTTCATCCGTCGGTCAACCGAAACGGTCCTGCCTCGCCGGCGCAATCCGCCAGGCCCGCAGCCTCCGATCGACTCAGCAGCGCGTCCACCGCCGTCACCCGGCTGGCCCGCACCGCGAACTCAACATCCTCGGCGGCGCGGTGCGTTGCGCTCACGTTCTCTTGTGCAATCCGCAATGCAGTCAACGCCTGCATGACCGTCTCCTCGGCGAAGGTCGCCACACGATGCCGATACTGCCGCACCTGCTCCGCCGCACGACCGGCGATCACTCGCGCCGTCTCCAGATCCACGCCCGAAGACCCGCCCGGGCGATCCCCCGAAAGCAGCGCCAGCGTACGCGCTGCCCCGTCGCCCAGCGCCCGCGTCTCAAGCGACGGAAGCCGCTCACTCGCACACTCTCCGTCCGACAGTCTCTCCAGCTCCATCACGAACCGGCCGTCAAACAGCCGCGACCCGCCGAATCGCAGCCCATCCACGAGGTGATCAATCGATTCAAGAATGCCGTCGACATGCACTTGCCGGACGGATGCCCCAGAAATCACACCGCGACGGGACGAATCGGGAGCGTTCAGAACCTCCGCCAGGTCCGCCAGCAGCGCCAGAACGTCCGCCAGCCCGTCATCGGCTCGCTGAATCGCTTTGGCGATCATCTCCAGGTGCTCGATCGATGCATCCAGAGCCGTTGTGTCGATCGTCGTGCAATCCGAACCGAGCTCACCGCCGCACTCACCCGGATCGGGATCGATTCGTAACTCGACATTTGAATGGATCGGACTGGAGGCAGTCGGCGCCCGGCGCACAGTCCCCACGCGCGCGGCCAGCAGCGGTCGGATATTGGACTTCTTTCGGCTCAACGTCTGCCACCCCTGGCATCTCGGCGGATCATCCTTGACGACCCGTTGAGCGAGACAACGCATTCTCCGAACGCGTCGTGTCAAGTCTCGCCTGTACCGCCCGGCACAGGCGACCGTTATACCGCGCTGAATCGTCCAGCCCAGTGCACGCGATGAAGAAAAAGGCCGCCGGATTCCGCCCGCCGGCAAGGACGACCGATATCGACGCGACACGATTTCACGCGCGAAATTCGCGCCACTCAAGCCACACCGCACGATGACCGATAATAAGAGCCGCGGGCCGCGCGCTTCGGCCTGCGCGGCCTCACGAAGTCGAGTCACTCACGCGATCGCAGGGCGTCCCATGCTTGTCTCTTTCATCATCGCCTCTCACAACCGCCGCGAGGTCGTCCTCAATACGTTGCAACAGCTTCACACTGCCGCCCGGCCGAGCGGTTCGTTCGAAGCCATCGTGGTCGACAATGCCTCCGTCGATGCCACGCCCGACGCCATCCGTCGCGCGTTTCCCGACGTGACTCTCCTGCCCCTTCGCCGCAATGTCGGAAGCTGCGCCAAGGCCTACGGGGTCGACCGCGCCCACGGTGCGTACGTCGTCTTCCTCGACGACGATTCCCACCCCACGCCCGGTTCGGTCGATCACATGATCGGTCATCTCCGCGCGGACCCCGACCTCGGCGCCGCCGGCTTCCGAGTCGTGCTACCCGACGGCCGCGAGGAATGCAGCGCGCTGCCGAACGTCTTCATCGGATGCGGTGTCGGATTCCGAGCCGCGGCCCTCCGCGAGGTCGGCGGACTCGACCCCACCCTCTTCATGGCTGCCGAAGAATACGACCTGAGCTTCCGCCTCATCAACGCCGGCTGGCGGGTCCGCACCTTCGACGACCTCCACGTCAACCACCTCAAGACGCCGCGCGCCCGTCGCCACGCCCGTCCGGTGTATTACGACACACGTAACAATATCCTCGTCGCCGCCCGATACCTGCCCGACGCCTGGTACCCGACCATCCGCCGCGACTGGATTCGTCGCTATGCCTGGATGGCCGCTTCGGAGGATCAATATGCGGCCCACTGGCGCGCGGCATTCGTCGGCAGCATCCTCGCCCGGCGCGATCGCCCGCGCTTCGCCGCCCGACGGTTGTCACCCGCGGCGATGGAAACCCTCTTCCAGTTTCGCTGGATCGAAGAGAGGTTTCGAGAACTGCATGAGACAGGCGTCTGCCGTGTCGTGTTTGCTGATCTCGGGAAGAACATGCTGGCGTTTCATCGGGCCGCGAATGCCACCGGTATCCGCGTTGTGGCCATCGCCGATGATCGGTTCGCGGCTCCCGGGCGCCGTTATCGCGGAGTCCCGATCCGACCGGTCGCCGACGCTCTGGCGCTCGAGGCGGACGCCATCGTCGTCGGCAATACTTCCCCCGTCCACGCCCGGCTCACACGTGACGCCCTCGCCACTCGGACCGCCCGGCCAGTCTACGCTTGGTTCGCCGCAGCGCCGCTCCTCCAGCCCGCGTGCTACGGCCACGCTCGCGTGGCCGTGCGTCGCCCCAGCGTCGCCATCACTCCAAGCCCCCTGGCATTTCAGCTTTCGGCGTGTCGGCCTTCCGCTGCGTCTTGACATTGGGACTTTTTGATATTTTGACTTTTCTCCAGCCCCGCCGGGTCCCGTATCGACTCCAGACTAAAACGGTCCGTCGTTCGCGCATACGCCGAACCCCCCATGCGTCCGACGGCCTTGAGCCTGGCGGGGTCGCAGGTCAGATCCCCCTCGGTCAGCACCGCCTCATCGACGTGCACCGCCACCACATCGCCAAACACCGCCTGTCCGCCGCCCGGGCCGTCCCCCAACGACACCACCTGCCGCAGGCGGCACTCGATGTTGACCGGGCTTTCCCGAACGACAAACGCCTTCACTTTCTTCGCCGGCAGCGGCGTCAGTCCGCTCTCCTCGAACTCGCTGATCTCCGCCGCAAACTCCGTGCTACAGATGTTCATCTGCTCGGCGATCGCTTCTGTTACGGTCGCAATCACGAACTCACCCGTCGCCTCGATGTTCGAAAGAGTGTCTTTTTTACGCCCGCGTCGATTGATCGCCGGACAGAACACCACCACCGGCGGATTCGCCGATATCATGTTGTAAAATGAGAATGGCGCCAGGTTCGCCGTCCCGTCCGCACTCACGGTTGAAACGAAGGCAATAGGTCGCGGCTGCACGAAGCTCAAATACAGTCGGTGCATCGCCCGCCACGAATGGTCTGTCTCTGCAAGATCGATATACATGGCGGCCATTGTAGGCCGCCGGCCCCGGCTCTCAAGCAGCGACAACGCCCGTAGCGCCGCCCCTTGTGGGCGACGCCGCCGGACGGTCTGCGTGGCCGCGTCGGGGACAAGCCCCGACGCTACGGCTCATTGCGACATATCACATGTGCCGGCTGAGGAGCCGCGCAAGAACAAGGTGAATGGCATACCCGACGAACGACAAGGCCCACGGGCCATCCAAGCCACGCAATCGATCATGTTATTCTTGCGCGATACCTGAGGCCATGGTCCGATGGCGATGATGAATCTGATGGTTCATCGACCCAGTCCAAGGCAGGATGGCTCTTGAAACAGTCTTTCAGACGCTTCATGGGCTTGTGCGGTTCAGGGGCCTGATTCAGCCGACGTGCTCGGCCTCATGGTGTCGATGTAAAACACGCCGTCATAGACCTGGCTCCAGTCCGCTCGCATCGGACGGTGGGCGATAGGACGCGCCACCAGCCGGCGACGCAGCCAGTGATCGGCAGGCAAGTGGCGCAGGTCGACGAACCCCCGTTCCAGGCCGGCCCGGTGCATCAGATCCTCCAGGCTTCCTTTCGGCGGCGTCGGTAGCTCGCGCGGCGTGTCCCACCACATCCCCGTCTTCCCGCCGTGTGTGACGAACATGATGCTGTACACGGCATCTCCCAGTACGTCGTGAATGCGCTCGCCCGTTGCGATGGTCTCGTTGGTCTTGAACATCGTTTTCAACTCCTCGACCTGCGACGAGCCGCGCATCAGGTGCCCGTTGTGGGCCCAGACCATCAACTTACGATTTGGAAAGTACTCGCGCGCGAGAAAGACGACGTTTCGTCCTTCCAGCACCCCGATCGGGTTGTCATCAGCGCCACCTCGCGTGCGCGGCCTGTTGAGAAACGATGTGTAGCCCTTCAGGTTCTCCAGCGCCAGCCGCATCAGTCCCACCTTGCGCTCGCCGTGCTTCCGCCGGAGCTTGCCGCCGGGATCGCGCTTGATCCGGTCGATCATGGCCTGGAGGTTCGCCAGCTCGGGCGGTTTTACCGGTGTCTTGGGAAAGCCACGAGTGCCCCAGCCTTCGAGGAACTTCCTGGTCCATGTCAGGGCGCCTCGCTGTTCCCGCTTGGGCAGAGCGGGGTCGACGGCCTCGAAGAACGCGATCAGGTCGTCGAACAGCGCACTGTCCTCAAACGTGTACCAGCTCATGCCGGCCAGCGTGATCGGCCGATCTCCGCGCTGGGTCATGTGGACATATTCCATGACCGGCCGGCACTGTTCGCTCTTCGACCAGATGGGGAGGAGGGCCTTGTCGAAGGCGTCGCACCACGACGCCCCGACCGCCAGCGCCTCGCCAGCCCGGGCGCACTCGTAGAACCCGGACTCCCACACCAGCACGTCGAATCCCTTCTGCTGGTGAAGGAACTTGACCAGCCGGCCCTTGGCCAGAAATGTCTGTCCGTCGCCGTGGGAGGCCTCGCCGAGCAAGACCACGCGGGCGTCGCCGATGGCCTCGCCCAGCGGTCGCAGATCGTCGAAGTCGTCGTCGGTGGGATGGATCGAACGAATCCGAGCCGCGTGCTCGCGCAGCCAGGCCACCCGGTTCACCGGCGCATCCGCCCGGCCCCAACTGTCCGTTGCCAGCAGGGCGACGGCCGCAGAGGTCACCACTGCGCGGGCAAGACAAACCATCGTCGGCCCTTTTCGTTGTGCCTCGCCTCAAGCAAGTCTGCGTCGGTCTTTGATCCGGTTTCCGTTCTACACTGCTGCGGGAATTGCGACATTGAGATTCTCGCATAGCGCCGGGCGGCACTGGCGGCTTGCCCGCCAATGCCGCACAACCGACGCGGCTGAGACCTCGCGATCCTGCTCACACGCTCCCACAGGAATCACGCCAAACCAGCCCCCCCCAGAGTCCCCAACATCTCGGCGTTTCGGCTTTCCCCCGCTTTGACGTTTTGATGTTTTGACCCTTCTGAAGGCTTACGAATCATGCTCCACAACGTTCTCCAGCACCCCCATCCCGTCGAAATCGAGACGGATTCGGTCTCCCGGCTTCATGAACCGTTGCAGCTCCGCCCCGCAGCCCCCGCCCACCGTTCCGCTGCCGAGGATGTCGCCCGGAAACAGCCGCCGGCTCCGGCTTGCGAACGCAATCATGGCTTCGAAACGGTGTTTCACCGTCCCGTATCGGCCGTTCGTCCATTGTTCATCGTTCACGTACGCCCGCATCTCCACGTCGTCGAGATTCGGAACTTCGTCTCGCGTGACCAGGTAAGGCCCCAGCGCGCTGGCGAAGTCCTTGCCCGGAGCGGGTCCCATGTTCACCGGCATCGCCTTTTTCTGCCGCGTCCGCGCCGACAGATCGTTCAGAATCGTATACCCCGCGATGGCCTCCGCAGCCGTCTCCGGCGTCGCGTTTCGGATCGTCTTTCCGATCACGCACGCCATCTCGCACTCGAAGTCCATCCGCTCCTCGCCGGGCGGATACAACGCCGTCATCCCGTGACCGATCATGCTCGTCGCGTTCGAGTTGTAATACGCCGGAATCTCGTACCACTCTGGAACGATGAAGTCGAGCCCTCGTTGCTTCCGCATCGTCATCACGTGTTGTTCGAAGGCGTAGAAGTCCAGGTATTGCGACGGACGCAGGACGCATGGGCCGAAGAAGACCGAGGCTGGATCAAGCCCGCCGTCGGCAGAGAGGCCGACCAGTTCATCGCGCAAGGCGGCCCATTCGTCAAGCCCGGCGACCGCCGCGGTCAGCACGCCGGAATACTGCGGGTCGTTGATGTCGTGATGCGCCCGCGCCCGCTCCGTGATGTCCACGACCTTCCCTTCGATCAGCACGCCCAGCGACGCCTCCACGGGCACCCGTCGCGCCAGGTCCGCCGTTCGTGCCTCCGCCGATATATAGAATTGACAAAGCTTCATGGCTCTCCATTCCTGTTGTTCCGACCGTCAGCCAACGGACGCCCCCCCCCGTTTTGATTTTTTGACCTTTCGACGTTTCTCCGTCAGGCCCGATCTTGCCGCATCGGCGCTCGCGTGCTAAGCTACCAAGGTCCTCGGGGCGGCATCATGCCGGATGTCTCCGGGGCCGAATGACACCATACGCACGGAGACCCGATGTACAAGAAGACGAAGATTGCCCGCCTCAAGCACCGCAAGCGCCAAGCCCGCCTCAAGGCCAAGCAGAGGGCGCTCAAGGCCAAGGGCGCCAACAAGTAACCGGCGCTCAATCCTCGAATTCGATCTTCACCGATCGACCCTTCGCCTCCGCAGTCTTGGGAATCTCGATCGCCAGCACGCCGTTCTTGCACGTTGCCCGGATCTCGCCGTGCTCCACCGGCGACGGAAGATCGAACTTCCGGCAGAAACTCCCGTACCGGCACTCTGCGCGGAGATAGGTCGGCTCTTCGCCCGGCTTACGCGTGGCCGGTTTTCGACCTTTGACGCTGAGGACGTTCTCGAGAATCGAGACCTCCACGTCGTCGGCCGACAGGCCCGGCACCTCGACGCGCACCCGATAGGCGTCGTCCTCATCGATCACGTCGAGACACGGCGCCCAGTCCTGACCGTCGAGCGGCGCGGTGTTGAGTCCGCCGTGCCACAGCCGGTCCAGCCAGCGATCAAACTCGGTCCGCATGTCCTGCATCGAAAGCGGAATGTCTCGGGGTCGGGGGATATTCGGCATCGTGTAATCCTCCACAATCTCACCGGGCCGCATCGCACGGCCATCGCCGTCGGCATTATAGCGTTCGCGACCCGCGGCGCGAATACGGACACTCCGCCGGCGACGGCCGATCGGTTGTCGCCGCTCCATTGATCCGCTATCGTGCCGTTTCGGTCGCCGGGGAGAGGGAGCAAGCGACTCAGAGGAAGCCATGACAAAGGATATACTGATATTCGCCGAGCAGCGCGACGGGGTGATCCTCCCCGCCGCGCTCCAGTGTGTGACTGCCGCACGCCCGCTCGCCGACAAGCTCGGCGGCCATGTCAGCGTTGCGCTGGTGGGCCATGGCCTTGACGGCGTGGCCGACCAGATCGACCGGACCGGCGTCGCCGCCACCTATCTCGCCGACGCCGAGCCGTTGGGCAAATACGACCCCCTGCGATACACGCGGGCCTTGGCCGCTGTCATCGAGAAAGCCGATCCACAGATCGTCCTTCTCGCCGCCTCACTCATGGGACGCGACCTCGCTCCCCGCGCGGCCTTGCGGACCCACGGTGCCCTCGCGACCGACTGCACCGAACTCGACATCGACGAAGCCGGCGCCCTCGTCGTCCGACGGCCCATTTTCAACGGCAAGGCCCTTAATCGGGTGCATTTCAACGCCGCCCGGCGGCAATTCGCCTCGGTCCGCCCCAACACGTTCGCGGCGGCCTCCGGCGCGGACACGAAAGCCGAACGCATCTGCGTCGAGGCTGTTTTCACCGAGTCCGACAACCGCCAGACAACCCGGGCGATTGCCAGGACCGGTGGTGGTGAAAAAGACGTCACCGAAGCGGAAATCGTCGTCAGCGGCGGCCGCAGTCTGAAGAGCGAGGAGAACTTCAAGATCATCTATGAGCTGGCCCACGCCGTCGATGGAGCGGTCGGCGCCAGTCGCGCGGCCTGTGATGCCGGCTACCAGCCGCATTCCAAACAGGTGGGACTCACCGGAAAGACTGTGACCCCACAACTCTACATCGCCTGCGGGATCAGCGGTGCGATCCAGCACCTGGCCGGCATGCGCGGCAGCCGCCGCATCGTCGCGATCAACACCGACCCCCAGGCCCCGATCTTCAAACTGGCGGACTACGGAGTCGTTGCCGACATGTTCACCTTCGTCCCGCTCCTGACTGAGGAGGTCGGGCGCGTGCGCGGCTGAGACGGCCGCCGGAACCTGTCCGTGTCATCGATGAGGCGTTCCGACGCAACAGCGCCATAGAAGTAGTCGTTGGTATCGTTTCAAGAACCGGCTCCACAGGGGATTCCGATGAAACCCTATGCCATGACGCTCCTGCTCGTTGCGGCGGTCGGCTGCTTCGCCTGGCAGATTCACCGGCGATGGCGCCTGATGCGCATTGGCCCCGACGAGAGCCGGCTCGATCATATCGGCGAACGCCTCCGCCGGACCTGGAAGTTCGCCTTTGCTCAGAAGCGCATGACCCGCTACCTCTGGGCCGGCGTCGCACACCGATTGATCTTCACCGGGTTCCTTGTCCTTCTGCTGCGCTCGCTCATGCTGTTCGGCCGCGGCTACTCGCCGGACTTCGACTTCTGGGGGCTTTTCGCACGCGGCACGCTGGTCGGTGATGGCTACTCATTTCTCAAGGACCTCTTCGCAGTTCTCGTCATAATTGCTACGCTCGTATTTGTATACTATCGCGTCCTCCGAAAGCTGCCACGCATGAGCCTCTCCTTCGAGGGGCTGCTCATTCTCATCATGATCGAGGCGATGATGTGGGGCGATATCCTGCACGACGGCGCCGAGATCGTTGCCCGCGCTCGCGTCGGCGCAGAGTCGATCACTTTCGCCTGGTCCGCTCCGGCCGGCTCGCTCATGGCGATCGCCTTGCGGGATGCCGGCGGAGGCGGGCTGGCGTTCATGTCGCAGCTCGGCTACTGGACCCACGTGAGCCTCGTCCTGCTGTTTCTCAATCTCCTCCCCGCCTCCAAACACTTCCACGTCATCACCGCCATACCCAACGTCTTTACCCAGAGCCTCGCGCCTCGCGGACGGCTGCCCAATGTTGACGACATCGAGGGCCGGATCGAGCGTGAAGAGACGCTTGGCCTGGCACGCATCGATCAGTTGACCTGGAAAGGCGTCCTCGATCTCTACACCTGCACCGAATGTGGTCGCTGTACCGATCACTGTCCCGCCGCCAACACCGGCAAGCGGCTCAGCCCGAAGCAACTGACGCTGGACCTCCGTGACCACCTCTATCGCGACGAGCGGCGACTGACCGGCGGAGACACGGAAGCGGGCGCCCTCGTACCGGAGGTCATCTCACCGGAGGTTCTGTGGGCCTGCACGACCTGTGGTGCGTGCGAGACCGAATGCCCGGTCTTCATCAGCTACGTCGATAAGATCGTCGACATGCGGCGCAATCTGGTGATGGAGCGTTCGGAGTTCCCGGGAGAACTGCAAAACGCCTTTCGTGGCCTCGAGACCAACGCCAATCCCTGGGGCTTCCCTTCCGCGGAACGCGCCGCCTGGGCCGAAGGGCTCGATGTGCCGTTGTTGAGCGACAACCCCGACGCGGAGATACTCTTCTGGGTCGGATGCTCGGCCTCGTTCGACGACCGCGCCCGGCGGATCGCCCGGGCCACCGCGGCTCTCCTCAAGACGGCCGGCGTCAACTTCGCGATCCTCGGCCCCGAGGAACAGTGCACCGGAGATCCGGCTCGCCGCGCCGGAAACGAATATCTCTTTCAGATTCTCGCGCAGGCCAACGTCGAAACGCTCAACGGTCACAAGGTGAAGAAGATCGTGACCGCTTGTCCCCACTGCTTCAACACCCTGCTCAATGAGTATCCCGACTTCGGCGGCCGCTTCGAGGTGATCCACCACACCGACTATCTCGCCCGCCTGCTACGGGACGGTCGTCTGAAACCAATCCGGCGCCTCGACGCCCGCGTGGTGTATCACGATTCGTGCTACCTCGGCCGCTATAATGAAGTATACGACGCGCCCCGTGAGACCCTCAGAGCGATCCCCGGGCTGACCGTCCTCGAGCCGGCCGAGACCCGCGACCGCGGCATGTGCTGCGGCGCCGGCGGAGCACAAATGTTCAAGGAAGAGGAAACGGGCACCGGGCGCGTCAACGCCAAGCGCACCGGGCAACTGCTCGCCACGAAACCGGACAAGGTCGCGTCGGCCTGCCCCTTCTGCCAACGGATGTTGCTCGATGGTTTGGCGGACGCGGATCGTGAAGACATCGGTCAATTCGACGTGGCGGAACTGCTCTGGGAATCGATCGAACCGGCGTCCGCCGATCCGAAACCGGCCGCCGAGGCCGGAAAGGCGTCGTGAAGTCGAAACAAGGTGATTCGCCGCATGTTCTCGATGTCAACGGGCGGCGAGCGTACGGACACCGTCCCTTCTCGCCCGAGGCCGCCCGGCGCATCACCCGTCTCCTGCTCAATATCGGGGTGATCTATGTCGGACTGGTCGCGATGACGCTCGCGATCGCCTGGAATCTTCCGCGCCGGACTTTCCCACTGGGTCCGATGCAGGAGGACCTCGTCTTCGAGGCCATGGTCCTGCATGGCGGCGTGCTCTGTCTGGCGGGTCTGGCCACGCTCATCCTCCGATGCCGTCACACCGTCCCCCTTTGGTTGCCACGAATACTGATACCCTGCCTCCTTCTCGGCGGCCTGGCCTCTGTCGATCGCCTCGTCGGCCTGTTCTTCCCGCCGCCGCTCCCGTCGCAGACCGTCTTTCAGTTGCACCCCGCCCGTGGCTGGACGAACCGCCCCAACAGCCTCGCCCCGCTCGGCGATACGATGACGCGCATGCGCATCGATTACAGAGGCTTGCGTGTGGATGTCCGGGGTGGCCCCGAGGACTTGACCGGCAAGAAACGCATGCTGTTCGTCGGCGACTCGGTCACACTCGGTTATTCCGTCGCGGCCCGGGACGCCTGGGGATGGCAGACGGCCGTCGAGTTGAACCGACGCCACGCGGATTCAAGATGGGCGGCCTTGAACGGCGGCATCTGCGGCTATGACACACGCCAAGAGCGGCACTGGCTGACGCACGAGGGCTTCCACCTCGACCCCGACCTGGTCGTATTGGAGTTCTGCCTCAATGACCTGACCCGGCAATACGATCCCGCCTTCGGCCACGATCAGGGCCGACACCCGGAGTTCCTTTGGGCAACGCCCCGGACGAGTTGGAGCGGACTGCGCCGGGCCATCCTGGAGCTGACGACGCGGTTCAAGTTTGGCGACGACCTCCAGGGCGCTGCCGAATCGATCGAGCACTTTGCCTTGCGCGAGTTGTTCATGGAAGCACCGCCGCAACACGTCGAACAGGCATGGAACACGACCTTGACGGAGTTGAAACGATTCCACGACGCCTGTAAAAAAGAGGGCGTGCCGATGGTTCTGGTCTGCTTTCCAATCGGTGATCAGATCGAACTGGGCAGCAAGCTGCCTCCGCGACCGCAGGGCCGACTGGCGCGTTTTGCGGCCGAACAGGGTATGCCGTTTCTCGACCTGCTACCGGTCTTTCGCAGGGCCTTCGGCGTGGGGCGTCCGGCCGTCGCCGCCGCGTTCACGGACAGCACGCACCCGACTCCGCGTGGTCACCATGTCGCCGCGGAGGCGCTGGCGACGTTCCTGGAGGAATCCGGCCTGTTGCGCCAAGGTCGCAAGAACGCGAGATGATCCGGCGTCTTCCCGGACAGGAGTCGTCTTACGCACTTGGATCTGCGGAGTCGCCCGGCGTGACGTCTTCGCAAGTCGAGATCTCGCTCGGTCGTTCGTAGAGTCGCGTCGCCGCGAGTCGGTAGCGATCGACAAACGCCCGTTCGCTCAATCCCGCGGCTCGCGCCAGCTTGGCCAGCATGACGGGGTGTTCCAGGTCGCTCGTTTCCAGGCGGATCATGTAGGCCCGGGCGACGCGGTAGCTGTCGGAATTGACGTCGACGCGCCGGATGCACGTGCGATTGGTCTCGATATCGATCATGTCGCCGAACGGCATTGCGCAAAGATTGCCGCCTTGCAGCGTGACCATGACCCCGCCCGACAGATCGCGTCCGTCGTCCAGCAGCAGTCGGACGGCTCCGTGTCCCAGGTCGCGGCAGTAGGCCATGTCAAAGGGCGTTGGCGCGGCGCAGCGGAGCATATAGCCAAGCGTCTGAGGAACGAACGTGATGCGGTTGCCCCGTTCATCAAAACGGCGGTTCAATTCGTCCGTGAGCATCCGCGCCAACGGAACCTCGGCCAGCCGCGGATGGCCGGCGGCGTCCACCGGCACCTTGCGCCCGAGCAGCATCTCGAGTTCCTTCATGTCGCCGAGGCGGTAGGCCAGCCCTTCCGCCACGACGGCCACGCCATCCCGACGCCCCATGGCGATCCGTTTGAACACCGCACCCTCAATGACATCCACGATCCGCTGGAGCGACGTTGTCTCCGGCGATTCCTCCGGGATCAGGGTTACCGTAACGCCGGCGGATTTTCCGATGCCCAGCGCCAGAAAGCCGGCATGGCGACCCATCGCCACCGCGATAAACCAGCGATTGGTCGTCCGCGCGTCCTCCATCAGGTTGGCCACCAGACCGGCGCCCAAGTCGCGGGCCGTATTGAAACCAAACGTGGGAATGTCGCCCGGCAGCGGCAGGTCGTTGTCGATCGTCTTGGGCACGTGAACGACGCGAATCCGCCCGCTCGTCTTTTCGGCGACGAACCGGGCGCTCAGGGCCGTGTCGTCGCCGCCGATCGTAATGACGTGCGTAATGCCCAGATCGGTGAAGTGACGCAGCACGTTGTCCACCTTGACTGGATCTGGTGACACCACGGTGCTCTCGCTCAGCTTGCCCTCGTCGAGCAGGCTGGTTCGCGCGGTCCGCAGGATCGAGCCGCCTTCGAAATGGATGCGTGCGACGTCGGTGATCTTCAGCGGGACGGAATGGCGCTCCGCGACAAATCGATCCGTCGAGAGCCACTTGAAACCATCGTAGCAGCCGACGACCGTCATGCCGTGGTTGATGGCCTCGATCGTGGCCGCCCCGATGACACCGTTGATGCCCGGTGCCGGCCCCCCGCCCACAAGGATCGCAAGTTTCGCGTGGTTCATCTCGGTCGCACTTTACCTCATTTCCTGGAACATCGAGTCGCTCGGCGCATCACTCTAGTACCGGAAGACACGGCAGGAGCAGGACGTGACGCGACAGATACACACCGGCCGCCTGCCGACTCGAGTCAAAGCTCGCGCTCCGGCTCACCCCGGCCGGGGTGCTCGCGGGCGGGTCCGCGGAGGTCCGGACGGACGAAGGCCGAGGTCAACTCGCCTGCAGTTTTTTGGCCTTCTCGATGGCCTCTTCGACGGCCCCGACGTACATGAACGCCTGTTCCGGTAGGTCGTCGTGCTTGCCGTCGCAGATTTCCTCGAAGCTGCGGATGGTATCCTCGAGCTGGGTGTAGTTTCCGGGGAAGCCGGTGAAGACCTCGGCGACATAAAACGGCTGGCTGAGGAACCGCTCGATCTTCCGGGCGCGCGAGACGGCGAGTTTGTCTTCTTCGCTGAGTTCGTCGACGCCGAGGATGGCGATGATGTCCTGAAGATCGCGATATCGCTGGAGGATTTTCTGAACCCGTTCCGCGCAGTCGTAGTGCCTCTGGCCGACGTATTGCGCATCGAGGATGCGGCTGGATGAGGAGAGCGGATCGATGGCCGGATAGATGCCTTTCTCGGAGATGTTTCGCGCCAGAACGATGAAGGCGTCGAGGTGGGTGAACGCCGTCGCCGGCGCGGGGTCGGTGAGGTCATCCGCCGGAACGTACACCGCCTGAACACTGGTCACGGCGCCCTTGGAGGTGGACGTGATCCGCTCCTGAAGCTCGCCCATTTCCGTACCCAACGTCGGCTGATATCCGACCGCGCTCGGCATCCGTCCGAGAAGCGCCGAAACCTCCGAACCCGCCTGGCTGAAGCGGAAGATGTTGTCAATGAACAGCATCGTGTCCGCACCCGACTCGTCGCGGAAATATTCGGCCATCGTCAGCGCGCTGAGCGCCACGCGCAGCCGGGCGCCCGGGGGCTCGTTCATCTGCCCGAACACCATCGCCGTGTGTTCGATGACCTTCTTGACCTGTCCTTCCGAGGTCTTGAACTCCGCCTCCTGCATTTCGAGCCAGAGGTCGTTGCCCTCACGCGTTCGCTCTCCGACGCCCGCGAATACTGAGAAACCGCTGTGCTCGCGTGCGATTCGGGCGATCATTTCCTGGATGATGACGGTCTTGCCCAGGCCTGCCCCACCGAACAGCCCGGTCTTGCCGCCGCGGACAAAGGGCGCCAGCAGATCGATCACCTTGATGCCGGTGACTAGCTGCTCCGTCTTCGGCGTCAGTTCGTCAAAGTTCACAGGCTCGTGATGAATCGGGCGACGCTCCGCCGCGGCCACCGTGCCCCGTCCGTCGATCGTCTCGCCTATCAGGTTGAAGACTCGGCCGAGCGCCTGCTCGCCGACCGGAACGGTGACCGGGCTGCCGGTGTCGACGATATCGGTGCCGCGCCGAAGCCCGTCCGTGCTGCCGAGCGCCACGGCCCGGACGCGCCCGCCGCCAAGGTGGCTGGCGACTTCGCAGTGTAGCGTTTCGGTGACCGTCTCGGTCCCGACCTGTCGCCGAATATCCACCTTCAGGGCGTTATACAGCTTGGGCAGCGTATCCTCGGAAAACTCGGCATCGAGTGTAGACCCGATGACCTGCGTGACTTTGCCCGTGCCGCGGGCTTCTGCAATCATCATGCACTCTCCGTTGTTGGCAGAATAGCGAACGGCGAATAGCGAATAGCGAAGAACTTCTCTCGCGGTTCGCGAGCGGCCGCTCGCAAGGGTTGTTTGATTCTTTTCACTATCGTCGCGAGTATCTTCACGCGCTCTTCAGCCTCTTGTGTCAGGTCCGCACATTGCGATCAACTCAGCCCCTCGGCCCCCCCGACGATATCCAATAGTTCCATCGTGATCAGGGATTGGCGAGCCCGGTTGTATTGCTGCGTGAGCGACTTGATCATGTCGCCCGCCGCATCGGTCGCGGCTTTCATCGCCACCATCCGCGCCACCTGCTCGCTGACCGCCGCATCGGTAAAGCACTGATACAGGCGCACCTTGACCGTCTGCGGAAGCAGCACATCCAGAAGCTGTCGCGGCGGCGGAGAAAAGTCATACTGCGCGACGGCGCCGCCGCCGGCGTCCGAGTCCGCGGAACCGGCGGGATCCTTCGCAGCCGTCGGCCGGCTGAGCGGCAGGAGGCGAATGACCTCGGCCTTCTGCCGACCGGTCGAGATGAACCGGGTGTAGGCCACAAAGACACCGCCGAACACCTTGTCTTCATAACGCTGCATCAACTCGGCGGCGAGTGGTTCTATCTGGTCGAATCGCGGCCGGTCGTCGATCGAGGTGATCGCGTGATCCACCGTGCGGCGCAGAAACCTGAAGTACGCGATGCCCTTCTTTCCGACGACCGTGGTCTCGTGGACGCGATCGGGGCGCTCCTTGAGGTGCCGGAGGGCCGTGGACAGCACACTCGAGTTGTAGCCGGCGCACAGGCCGCGGTTCGACGTAATGACGATCAGGGCATCCTTCTCGGCATCGGGATTCTCGCGCATCAGCGCGTGGTCGATCTGGCCTTCGGCCGCGGCGGACAGCTCTCCGACGAGTTGCGTAATCTTGTCCGTGTACGGCCGGCCGGCTGTGGCACGGTTGTAGGCCTGCTGGAATCGCGCGGTCGCGATCAACTGCATCGTCTTGGTGATCTTGCGAATGTTGGTGACGGCTTTTCGCCGCTTGACGATCTGTCGGGGCTTGGCCATCGAATGTCATGCCTCAGTCGGACGAACCGGACAAAGCGGTCGTCCCTCCGCGTCTACTTGCTTTCGCCGAATCGTGTCTTGAACTTGTTGATGATGTCGTCCAGCTTCGCGGCGATCTCGTCGTCCAGCTTCTGATTGTCTGTCAGCGCCTGCCAGACCTCGGGGTACTCGTCCTGGAAGTGTCTGTGCAATTGCTCCTCGAAGTCTGATACGCGCGACAACGGCAGGTCGTCCAGATAACCCTTCGCACCGGCGAAGATGCTGATGACCTGATTGGTCACGTGGTAGGGCTTGTACTGACCCTGCTTCAGCAACTCGACCATCCGTGCTCCGCGGTCAAGCTGCCTCTGGCTGGCCGCGTCGAGGTCGGTGCCGAGCTGAGCGAAGGCCTCCAGCTCGCGATAGGACGCCAGGTCCAGTCGCAACGAGCCGGCGATCTTCTTCATCGCTTTGATCTGGGCGTTGCCGCCGACGCGGCTGACGCTGATGCCGACGTTGATCGCGGGCCGGACACCGGCAAAAAACAGGTCGGGCTCGAGATAAATCTGGCCGTCGGTAATCGAAATCACATTAGTCGGGATGTAGGCCGAGACCTCACCTTCCAGCGTCTCGATCACCGGCAGGGCCGTCAGCGACCCTCCCGACGTCGGGTCGACCGCGACTTCGTGCCCGTCCAGCGACTTCAGGTCCGTGTCGGCCTCTTCCTTCCCCGGCACGCCGATGTAGGTCCTGCCATTGACGCCGCCTGTGGTGAACGGCTTGCCTTTCGGCATGATGGCCCGCCGTTCGGCCAGCTTGCACGACCGTTCGAGGAGACGACTGTGGAGATAGAACACGTCGCCCGGGTAAGCCTCGCGTCCCGGCGGCCGCCGCAGAAGTAGCGACAACTGTCGATAAGCCTGTGCCTGTTTCGACAGGTCATCATAGACGCAGAGCGTATGGCGGCCCTGCTGGTACATGAAATACTCGGCCATGGCGCACCCGGCATACGGTGCGATGTATTGCAAGGGCGCCGGGTCGCTGCTGCCGGCCGACACGACGATCGTGTAATCCATCGCGTTGTAGTGCTGGAGGGTTTCGACGAGGCTGGCGACCGTCGACTCTTTCTGACCGATCGCCACATAGACGCAGATCACGTCCGTGTCGCGCTGGTTGAGGATCGTATCGATCGCTACCGCCGTCTTGCCGGTCTTGCGGTCACCAATGATCAGCTCGCGCTGACCCCGGCCGATCGGGATCATGCTGTCGATCGCCTTGATGCCGGTCTGTAGCGGCTGGTTGACCGGCTGGCGCTCGGCGATGCCGGGCGCCTTGTATTCGAGCGGCCAGCGCTGGTCGGTGGCGATCGCGCCCTTGCCGTCGAGCGGCCGCCCCAGCGGATCGACCACGCGGCCGACCATGGCGTCGCCGACCGGTACACTCAGCAGCCGGCCGGTGGACTTGACGGTATCCCCTTCCTTGATGCCCAGGTATTGGCCCAGAACGACGGCCCCCACCGAGTTTTCTTCGAGGTTCATCACCTGGCCGATGGCGCCGTTTTCGAACTCGACCATCTCGCCCGCCATCGCGTCGGCCAAGCCGTAGATGCGCGTCACGCCGTCGCCGATCGACAGCACCCGGCCGACCTCGGACACCTCGAGCGCCTCGGTATACTGGGCGATCTCCTCCTTGATGACCGACGTGATCTCATCAACCTGAATCTTCATCAACTACCCTTCTGTCACAAACCTGGACATCCCGCCGAGCAGGTGTTTCTCGACCGCCGACAGGAGTTCGGAACGCAGGTCACCCAGTCGTCGGCGCACCGACGCGTCGTAGACCCGGTCGGAAACCTGAACGCGCAACCCGCCGAGGAGGTCCGGATCCACCTGTTCGACGAGCATCGGTTCCAGACCGGTCAGACGCCGAACCTGGACCTTGAGGCCGGCACGATGGGCGTCCTCCAAAGGCACGGCCGATGAGACAAACACCTCGCCGCGGCCGCGTTTCGCATCGAGGCGATGCTTGTAGGCATCGCACACCGCCGGCAGGATCATCGATCGACGCTTGTGGTTCAGCACCATCAGGAACTTGAACACCAGGGCGCTGACGCGACCTTCACCGAAGACCTTCCGGATGCTCATGGCGCGGGCATCGTCATCGATCGCCGCCGAGGACAGCAGCCGGGCAAAGGCCGCATCCCGGTCCCACAGGTGCCGCAGATCGGCCAGCTCCTCGCCGACCGAGTCCGCCTGCCCGGCCTCCTCGGCCAGTTCCAGCAGGCTTTCCGCATAGACGGCCGCGGCGGCCCGGGTGATGTCGAAATCAGTCGCCATCGGTGCGTCTCGATTCGTAAGTCACTGATCGCAATCCGCTATCCCTTCATCCGTTCCATTTCCGCCAGCGATTCCTCGACCAGCGACCGATGATCGGCCGGCGTCAGTTCCTTGCGGACGATCTTGCCGGCCACGGACGTGGCAAGCACGACGGTCCGATCGTAGAGTTCCTTGACGGCCGCGTCGCGGGCCAGCCCGATTTCATTCTTCGCCCGTTCGACCATCGCGTCGGCCTCGGACTTCGCTTGGGCGTGAATCCGCTTTCGGACCTCCTCGCCGTCGCGCCGGCCCTCGTCGACGATGGCGGTGGCTTCCTCGCGGGCCATCTCGATCTTGCTCGAGTATTCCTTCAGGATGCGTTCGGATTCATCCCGGTCCCGCTTGGCCGCTTCCAGCGAGTCGCGGATGAAGGCCTCGCGCTTTTGAAGCGCCTCGAGAATCGGTTTCCATGCTGCAAAACGCAGAACCGTCAGCAGAACGACGAAGACGATGATCGACCAGAATGCCGACCCGAGGTCCCAGTCGAGGAGTGCCGGCTTGTCCGCTGCTCCGTGCTCGGCGCCCTGTTCCGCGCCCGAGGCCCACAGGTCCGGAGCGAGCAGCAGCACGGCGCCTGCAATGACCGCAAGTTGAGTGACTACCCTGCCTCGAAATACACGCGTCACGTTCACCACCTGTTCCGAAAGCTGAGAGACTAACCGCCGATCTTGCCTGCCAAACCGTTACAGACGACCAGCGCGAAGAAGGTGAATCCTTCGATCAACGCCGCGGCGATGATCAGCGAGGTGAAGATACGGCCGCCGGCCTCGGGCTGTCGCGCGATGCCGCTCACCGATTCACCGGCGAGGTGGCTGATCCCTTTGGCGGCGCCGAGCGTGGTGATTCCGGCGCCGAGGCCTGCGCCAAGGGCGATCAGCCCGTCGGTGCCCATCAGCGTCGTCTCTGCGAGTACGTCGATCATGATCCGGTTCTCCTGTCGCGCGGCGGTGCGCCACGCCGTATGTATGTTCGTGCCGGGCTTGATTTCAAGCGACCAGGGTGCCGGCGACCCCAACCAGTCTGTTGGACGCCGGCGCCGAGGCCCGGCGATGTCATTCGAATCTCAGGGGCTAGTGCTCGGGCGCGATCGACGCGCCGATGAACAACGTTGTCAGAAACACGAAGATATAGGCCTGCAAGCAGGCGACGAACAACTCGAGCAGGCTCAGGGCGGCGCAGCCGAGGGTGCTGATGGCGCTGATGGCCCAGTTGCCGGCGACGCTGCCGGTAAAGGTGAAGATCAACGCCAGGATGGAGGCCAACACGATGTGGCCGGCGATCATGTTGGCGAACAACCGGATGGCCAGGGCGAACGGCTTGATAACCGCCCCGATGCACTCAAGCCCCAACAACAGCGCCCACATACTGATGTCGGCGACCCAGAGGAACAGGGCGCCGACGCCGTCGGTCTCTTCGGGCGCGAACACATGGGGCGCGAAATTCCAGACGTAAAGAAAAGGTGCCTGTATGATCGCCGCCGGCGGCGACGCGCCGCCGGCATGGTGCGGAGCGGAAGCGTCGTCGTGTGGGTCCCCGCCGCCGTGATGGCCGTAGGTGCCGGCCATCAAGTCCAAGGCGACCTGCTTGGTGCCGGAGTAGTGGATCATCACAAAACTGCACACGGCCAGACCCGCCGTGATCATGATGTTGCCGGTGGCCGTGCCGCCGACGTGCTCCAGTTTCTCTCCGGAAGCGAAGAATACGATCGAATCGAGAGGAATCATGCCCAGCAGGTTGCATATCCAGATGAAGAAAAACATGGTCCACAGGAACGGCATGAACCGGTCGGTCTTGTCGCCGAGGACGGGGCGCGCGACATCATTTCGGATGAACTGCATGACCGCTTCGATCAGATTCCCGAAGCCGCGAGGAACCCGATCCTCCGGCGCTCGGCTCGCCATGGCCACATAGCGACGACTCATGACGGGAAAGAGCACGAGCATGATGGCCGCGGCCACCAGGGTCATCAGGTGGTGATTGGTGAAGTAGAAGTCCGTCGTGGGGATCTTGAAGATGCCCAGATCCCAGCCGGCCGGGACGCTGAAGAGCTTTTCCGTAAACCGGTGCGGCAGAACGTGGTCTTCCGGGTTGCGGGACGCGAGCAAGAGCAGATTCACGTCGGGATCCCCCCTCGCGCCTCGATCGGCATGGTATAGAACCGCCGGACGGCCATCACGCCGAAACAGGTCTCAACAGCCAGCAGAAGCAGATAAAACACGCCGGCCCAAAGCAGATACGAAGTCAGGTGGGGGCTGGCGATCTGCTGGTAGGCATAACCGGCTCCGGCCGTCAGCATCAGGCGGATCGTCGTGCCGGCGAGGGCGGCCTGGCCGATGTAGCTCGGCCATCGCGGGGCGACGATTCCGATCGGCGCCGCACCCACCACGGCCGCAGCGAGGCAAATGAGTCCGATCGCGACCATGCTGCGGACGCCATCTGCGCCCCAGTGGCTGCGCGTGGGCTGGAACCCGATCGCCCCCGCGACCAGAATCGCTCCGCACAGAAAGAGGATACTGACAAAGTACAGATTCAACGGCTCTTTACCGATTGATTTTTTCCGACTCTTTGATGACCGTCCACAATCCGCCGATCATCCCGAGCAGCAGTCCACCGAGCGTGCCCCACGGAGCCCAGCCATATCGCAGGTCAAGCCGATGGCCGACATAGCCAAGGACGAGGATCATCGCGACGAGGTTGAACGCACATGCGCCGACACGCATCCATTGCATTCGCGCCTTCGCGTCCTTGTCGTCGTTCTGCGACGGCGGTATACCCTCCATCGGACTTTGTGCCAAAAGGTACGAAGTCACGCAAAAAGAAGCGGCGGAACCACTCCGCCACCCTCTTTGCCGCGCTGAGCGTCTCAGCCCGGCGAGCCACGCAGTCTAGCGACTCCGTTGAACGTGTCAACGGCCGTTGCGGTGCCTCTCGTAGAGGCCGGGCCACGTCGGCCACGGGGGGCCGAAGCTACAGCTCAGTGGCCCGCACTCGCGGACCCTACGGAATTGGCAAGCTGCCCGTGGCGCCCCGCGGACGCCCTCGCTCGGGCCGCCTCGGCCGGGTATGCTGCCCGCCGCATCGTGGAAGGTTGGTGAGGCTGTACCCATTATGATGCCGAACATCGCTATCCTGGGTGCCACCGGGGCCGTTGGGCAGGAATTCCTCGCCATCCTCGAACAACGCGACACCCCGATCGACAATCTCCGCCTGCTGGCCTCGCAGCGTTCGGCCGGGATGAAGCTGCCGTTTCGCGGCAAGGACATCACCGTCGAAGAGGTGAACGATCACAGCTTCGATGGGATCGACCTTGCCCTCTTTAGTGCCGGGGCCGATGCGAGTCGGAAATGGGCCTCTGCCGCGACGCGGGCCGGGGCTCGGGTGATCGACAACAGTTCGGCGTTCCGGATGGAGCCGGACGTCCCGCTCGTCGTCCCGGAGATCAATGCCGACGCCATCGGCGACGCCCCCATCATCGCCAACCCGAACTGTTCGACGATCATCATGAACATGGCCGTCTGGCCGTTGCACCGCGTCCATCCGGTTCGCCGGATCGTGGTCAGCACCTATCAGGCTGCCAGCGGGGCCGGCCGTCAGGCCATGGTTGAACTGGAGACCCAGACCCGCGACATCCTCGACGGCAAGCCCGTCATGCCGAGAGTGCTGCCGTGGCAGTGCGGACTCAACCTGTTCAGCCACAACTCGCGGATCGACGAGAGCGGCTATAACGCCGAGGAGATCAAGATGGTCTACGAGACCCGCAAGATCTTCGACGCGCCGGACCTGGCGATCACGGCCACGTGCGTCCGGGTTCCCGTGATGCGGGCGCACAGCGAATCGATCAACCTGACCTTCGCGGAGGCCGTCTCCGAAGACGAAGCCCGGGATTTGCTCTCAGAAGCGCCCGGCGTCACGGTCGTGGACGAGCGGAGCCTCAACCATTTCCCCATGCCGATCGAGGCCACCGGCAGTGACGATTGCCTCGTCGGCCGCATTCGACAGGATATCAGCCAACCCGACGGCTGCGGACTCGAGCTGTTCGTCTGCGGCGACCAACTCCGCAAGGGCGCCGCCCTCAACGCCGTGCAGATTCTGGAACTGCTGCTAGAATAGCGCCGCGATGATTCGGCGTGTGTCACTTCGGTACCTCAAGCGGTTTGAAAACGAGCAATTTGACCTCTCGGACACGATCGTCCTTGCGGGGCCGAATAATTCCGGCAAATCCACCCTGCTACAGGCCCTGGCCGTCTGGAATCTGGCGATCCAACGATGGCGAACCGAGAAGGGTGTCGGTCCTACCGGAGTCAGGAGTCCGAGACCAGGGATTGCGGGTGTGACGAACGACCGTTCAGAACTGATCCCGCCGCCGAAAGGCGAAAGCGACTCAGCCTCCGCAGACGAGTCAGGGCGTGAGCCACCCCGGACCCGCCCGAAGAAGCCGAAATCGAGGCCAGGGGTACGAATCTCTCGCAAGGACTTCACCGCGATTCCACTGCGAGGACTCGATCTCCTCTGGCACAATCGTCATCCTTTCTATCGCAAAGGCGAAGGCGACCCGAAGACCAAGCCCGGCACTCCGAAGCTCCTGCGAATCGACGTCGAGGGTGGACACGGCGCGGAACAGTGGCAGCTCCCGTTTGAGCTGCGCTACGAGAACCCCGAGACGCTTTACGCTATCCCGGCGGTGCCCGATCCGTACGCCGCCGTCGCCGAAGTCGCCGAGGCCGTGTCGGTCGTCCATGTCCCACCCTTTTCCGGCATCGGCGCCGAGGAAACCGGCCATGACCGGCCCTACCAGGACTTGCTCATCGGCCAGGGTAAACCTGGAGACATCCTGCGGAACCTGTTGTTGGACGTGTACGGGAACGGGTCTTCCGGCGACTGGCAGGCGCTTTGCAACAATATTCGTGAGTTGTTCGGATACACGCTGCTCGATCCGAGCTACGAGGGACGCCCATATATTCTCTGTGAATACGCCCCCGGTGACAGGCAAGCGCGGGGTCAGCGAGGAAAGCTCCGGCTCGACATCGCCTGTGCAGGGAGTGGCTTTCACCAGGTTCTGATGCTCCTGGGCTTCTTCTATGCTCGACCGGCTTCGGTCTTGCTGCTCGATGAACCCGACGCACATCAGCACGTCCTTCTCCAAGGACAGATGTATGATCGGTTGAAGCAGGTCGCTCGCGAGCGGAAATGCCAATTGATCATCGCCACGCACTCCGAGGTGCTGCTGCAAGCCACAGACGTCACGCACGTCATGTCGTTTTACGGACGACCCCATTTACTCGAGGAGTCGGGCGAGCGAGATCGGGTCCGCGAGGCTCTGAAGCGACTGACAGCGCTCGATCTCCTGTTGATTGAGAAAGAGAGGGGGATTCTCTACACGGAGGGCAGAAGCGATCTCCAACTCCTTCGGGAATGGGCGCGAGTGCTCAAACATCCCGTCCTGGAATTCCTCGAACAGCCGATCTGGCACAACAATGTTGGACGACATCCGCAGGAAGCCAAGGCTCATCACTTCGCTCTGCGCGCGCTGCGCCCGCATGTAAGAGGCGTTCTGCTCCTGGACGGAGACGATCGAAACCTGCCCGACCACGAACTGCTCGGGAAGGAGCTGGAGATCGTTCGTTGGACGCGCTATGAGATCGAGAACTACCTGGTCGTTCCGGATGTTCTGTGTAGATTCGTAACCGAAACATGCCTCGAACTCTACGCGCAAGAAGCAGCCCGAAACGGCATGCAGTTTCTGAAAAACGAACTTCCGCCCGCTGTGCTGAAAGACCCGCTCGGAAGCCACGATTACCTGAATGCGACCGCCGCCAGCAAGGAACTTCTGCCCCAGTTCTTTGAAGCCGCGGACATGGACGTTCCGAAGACCGACTACTACCAAATAGCCGCCATGATGCAACCGGATGAAATCAACGACGAAGTGAAGCAAAAACTCGATCAGATCGCCACGTCGTTAGGTTTATGACGACTCGGGAAGACGGCAGTCGACTCGATCCCTCTTCGAGCCGAGCCCGACAGCGGACTCTCGCGGCTCAGGCGCCATGCCCACCTATCGGACGAGCCGGAAGAACCCGGGATCACCCGTGCTTCGCCAGGTATCCTGCCACGCCCTCCGCCGTCGGCTTCATGGCGTCTTCGCCGGGTTTCCAGTTCGCGGGGCACACGTCACCGTGTTTCTCGAAAAACTGCAGCGCATCGAGCATCCGCAGCGCCTCATCGACGTTGCGGCCCAACGGCAGGTCGTTGACCAGGGCGTGGCGGACGATCCCTTCCTTGTCGATCAGGAAGAGTCCTCGCAACGACACCGATTCGTCGTGCAGCACGCCGTAGGATCGGGCGATGCTCTTGTCGATATCGGCGACCATGGGGAACTGCACGTTACCGATTCCGCCCTTGTCACGCGGCGTGTTCTTCCACGCCAAGTGCGTAAACTGCGAGTCCACGGACACCGAGATCACCTCGCAGTTGCGCTCCTTGAACGCCGACAGCTTCTTGTCGAACGCGATGATCTCCGACGGGCACACGAACGTGAAATCGAGGGGATAGAAGAACAGAACGACGCACTTGCCGCGATAGGATGCCAGCTTCAGTTCGCTGAAGGTGTTGTCGGGCATCACGGCCTGGGCGGCGAAATCCGGAGCTTCCTGGGTAACCAGACTGGACATGATTTCTTGTCTCCTTGGGTATTGGCAATCGGCCTCAAATCGATCCGCTGTCCCGCGCCGGCACGGCGGCGCTGGGGGCAGCGCTGCCGTAGGATAGTCACGCAGGCCCCGGAGAGGCAACTCCGGCCCGCTCGGTGGGCGAAAGATTGGTGGCTTCTTCGGTCAGCGGTTCCCGCGTTGCCGCGTCGCCATCGAATAGACTACACTGTCGTGCTGATCGGATGAGGCGCTGCGCCGTGCATGCTCGGGGCGAGTCGGCACGCACTTCAGGAAGACAGGAATGGGAAAGGAATTACGATGACTGCAACGAGTCGGTTATTGGCACTCATGATCAGCGTCGGCGGGCTACTGTCGGGCTGTGGCACCCAGGGCACCCTTCTGGATCTCTTGGGACCGCTTGGATTCGACGCGGGAAAGGTCGAATTGAAGGCCTACCTGACGGGGACGGCCATCGAACGCACCATGGTCGAGTACGAGACTGGGACGAATCGGACAAGATTTGAGGTCAAGGTCTTCGCCGGTCAGCCCGGGGCAATGCTCGACGTGAAGGTCAACGACGCCTCAGTGGCCTTGGTCACCCTCGATCAGTTTGGGATCGGAAAAGTCAAGTTTTCCTCCCAACCGAACGCGTTCTTCGGCGTCCAAGCCTTGCCGGCTGCTTTCCCCGCGCTTGCCGAAGGCGACATTGTCGCAGTCGGTGACTTGAGCGGGGCGCTGCAACTGGACCGCTGAAATGCCTGCTTCCGTGGGCGACCCTGGTCGGCCTTGGCATCACGATAAAACGTTTTATCACACCAGAAATGGCTGTTCTTGGTCCGAGGGCCGGTCGGGCTGGACCGTCCGTCGCGGATCACCGCGCCACCATCCATCGCGTTCGTCAGACTGGATTGCCCCGTGTCGCAGCTTCGCCGGTATGGACTGAGCTGTCGCGCGCGGATCACCCTCGCCGAGAGGGGCCCGTGCCCCTGCCGGAAGCTCGATGGTGGAGCCAGCTTGCGGGCTGAGGGCTTTCAGCAACGTCCGCTGCGGGCACGGCCCGGCGGCAGCCGGGGCCGTGCCGTTGGCGATCCGCGGCCACCCGCGGCCGCTGTAGTCGGCGTGCGGCCCCGCCTCTCGAAAAAAAGAGGATTTCGGGGGTGACAAGGGTCCCGGAGGCGCGCGGCCGCGTCGC
>CAYQDV010000006.1:17526-32819 GCA_964416295.1 uncultured Planctomycetaceae bacterium | reverse complement strand
GGCCGTCGGCTGCGGGCGCGGATGTGCGACGACACGGCGGGGCTGGCGGCGATCCTGTGCATGATGGACGCGATCTGCCGGCGGCCCATCCGATCGACGTGTTACGCCTTTTTCACGCGGGCCGAGGAGGTGGGCTTTGCCGGGGCACTGGCGGCGGTGGCGGACCGGACCGTCCCGAAAAGGACCATCGTCGTCGCTGTGGAGTGCAGCAAGGCCATCGCGGGTGTGGCGCTGGGGGCCGGGCCGGTGCTGCGCGTGGGCGACAAGGCGACAGTCTTCACGCCGGCAGCCACGGCCTATTGCCAGGTCGTTGCGGAGACACTGGCGCGGCGCGACCGGGCGTTCGGCTTCCAGCGCAAGCTGATGGACGGCGGCACCTGCGAATCGACGACCTATTGCCACTATGGTTACGAGGCGACGGGCCTCTGCCTGCCGCTCGTAAACTACCACAACATGGACGAGGCCCGCGGCCGGATCGGGCCGGAGATCATCGACGTGCGGGATTTTGACAACCTGGTAAAATGGTTCGTCGCGCTGGCCGACAGCCCGCGGACGGTCGCCTATGACGGCCGTCACCCTGGGTTGGACGAGCGGCTCGGCGCCTTGCTCAAACGCCACCGGGCAACCCTCGTGAAAACGTCAGGCAGCCGCAGCGCCGGCACGAAAAAACGCTGACACAGCGGCGAGCCGGAAGTGCTGACCGTTCAGCCGCGACGCGTCAGGGAGCGTCCGGCCGCGACCTACTTCTGCGGAGCAGGCGCGCGGGGCCGGGCCTTGGGCACGGCGAACGTCGTGCCGCAGTGCTTGCAGCGGACGAGCTGCCCGCGGGTGTGTTCGGGGACCTGGAGCGTCTTCCGGCACTTCAGACTCGGGCAGATGACCGAAACAGTTGCCATGTCAGCCCTCGGTACGGAACGGGATTCCGTGGGTTCTGTTTGAAGCAGGCGCGCGAACGACCGGCGCCGCCACTCTATCCATACCATAAATCGGATCGGCCGCGCGGGGGCTTCACGAGTTTTCGACGAAGCGACGGCGGGAAGGGGCGAGTCCAGGCCCATCGGCACCGCCGTTATCGGGCGGCGCCGTCGGCCTCAGGCGGATTCTTTTCGACGGCGGTCGCGTGTCGGCTGGGCCTTCGCCTCGCCGCGCACGATGGCGTCGGTGATGACATAGCGTCCTTGTTTGCCCGGGTTGGGCAGCTCAAACATGATGTCGAGCATGATGTCCTCGACGACGCCTCGAAGGGCGCGGGCGCCGGTCTTTCGGGCGATGGCCTGTCGGGCGATTTCGTGAAGAGCTTTGTCTGTGAATTCCAGCCGGCTGTCGTTCAGCTCGAAGAGCTTGGCATATTGCCGGCCGATGGCGTTGCGTGGCTCGGTCAGGATGCGCACCATGTGGGCCTCATCCAGCGGCGCCAGCGTCGACACGATGGGCAGGCGCCCGACAAACTCCGGAATCATGCCATACTCAATCAGATCCTCGGGCCTCACCTGTTCGAGCAATTGGCCGCGCTCGGCCGCCGTGTCATCGCGGTCGGTCTCTTCACTGGCAAATCCGATGTTCTTGCCACCGGTCCGCCGCTTGATGATCTCCTCCAGGCCCGCAAACGTCCCGGCACAGATGAACAGGATGTGGGACGTGTCCATCTGGATGTATTGCTGTTCCGGGTGCTTGCGACCGCCCTGCGGCGGGATGTTGGCGACGGTGCCCTCGATCATCTTGAGCAGAGCCTGCTGGACGCCTTCGCCGGAAACGTCGCGGGTGATGCTCACGTTGCCGGCACTGCGCCCGATCTTGTCGATCTCGTCGATATAGACGATGCCGCGCTGGGCCGCATCGAGGTCGAAGTCGGCATGTTGGAGCAGATGCAGCAGGACGTTCTCCACGTCCTCACCGACATAACCGGCCTCGGTCAGCGTCGTGGCGTCACCGATGGCAAGCGGCACGTCGAGGACGCGCGCCAGGCTGCGGGCCAGGAGGGTCTTGCCGCAGCCGGTCGGTCCCAGCATCAGAATATTGCTTTTGTCTATTTCTACGTCGTCAACATCGGCATGTTCGGCGTGTGATAGACGTTTGTAATGATTATGCACCGCCACGGCGAGGGTCTTCTTGGCGCGCGTCTGGCCGATCACGTAGCGATCAAGAAACTCGTTGATTTCACGTGGGGTGGGAATCTTCTGGAAGAGCGGCCGGAACCCCGCCGCCTTGCGTTTCTCCTGGCGGATGATGTTGTGACACAGGTCGACGCAGGCCGAGCAGATATAAGTGTCGCTCGGGCCTTCCACCATCGGCCCGACCTCGCGATGGGTCTTGCCGCAGAAACTGCACCGGCTCACACGTTTGCGCCGTGTCCCACCGGGGCCGCCGCCGCGCGACCCTCCTTTTCCCGATCCGCCGCCTTTGGTCTTGTTCGTCAAGGGTCCGATTCCTTCACGTGTCGGAGAGTTGTCGAGAGGCAATCAGTCGCCCCTTGGCCGACGATCCCTCGGACGCCGGCAATCTATCGACTGTCCCGGTTCACTCTCTTGATTTCATTCCCATCCACACCCGCTCGGTCAGTCGCACCGGCCGACGCCTCGTCCGAGGGCGCCGATTCGGCTTGCCACGGCCTCAACATTTCCGCGCGCAGTCGTTGGAACTCGTCGTCCGTTATCTGGTCCTTCGCGCGAAGCTCGCGCAATTGCTGCAGCGTCCACGGCGCCCCACTCGGCGATTCGGTCACCGTGAAAAACCGTCGGCGAAGAACCCATATGATCGCGCCCAGGCCGCCGACCGCACCGATCAGCACCAGCCCCCACAGAAGAATGTCGCCCGTCGACTGAACCGCGAACACACTATCTCGATTTCTCCGCCGCGGCCTTCGTCGTTCGTCCGTTGCAGACGCGGCGTCTCGTGACACCATGGCACGCGAGCATTCCAATCCAGAGCGCCGCTCCGAACGACTCCATTCCGAGGACGCCGCAGAGCGAATTCCGATCGGGCACCGGCTCCACGGCAGGCTCCGGGGCGGTACTCACATACGCAACGCCGGTCGGGTCGACGCGGTCGGTGATCGCGGCGGCCACCCGCGTTCCCAGATCACCGCGTTGGGCCCCTGCAAATACCGTCGGTAGCTCGACCGGCGGCAGTCCGAAGACCGCCGTCGCCGCGATGCCGCCGGGCGACGTCCGGATATCCGCACCGAACAGCAGCTCCAGCTCGAACGGCTCTCCGGCCACGACGTCGTATTCGTAAGGAAAAGTCAGACCGGGAAAGATCACGGCCTTCTCGAACGGCAGGTCGGTGATCGGGCCGGGAAGATCGATGATCGGCAGAAGCATGTTGGACAGCTCGCCGGTCCGAACGACCTCGACCGTGCCGTTCGGGCCGCCGCGCAGCATCGCCTCACCGCTGATCAACACCGTGCTACCCGCGCTCGTGCCATGCTGCGTCACGCTGAACTGCATGTTGACCTCGACACCCGTCAAGTCGTCCAGCGGATCAAACGCCGTCAACATCAGGACGCCCGCGAGAACGACGCGGCTCCGGACGCGGGCCGGAGTCCCCTCCGTGAACGCCGGGCCGAGTTCAGCCGCGCTCAGCACCACGCTTCGCGTTTCCGTCACCCCACCCTGCGCGAACCACGCGGCCGTGGGGTCGCCCGAGAACACGCCGATGTCCAGGCCCACATCGGAAGGGATCCCCAACCCTGTGAGGCTCGCCGGATTGAACACGGAGAACACGCCGGCGCCGCCGGTGACCAGACCGTCCGTGGTGCGGCCGTCCAACTTGGCCAAGGCGGTCACGGGCAGCCCGCCCGCGCCGCTCGGCACCGATTCCTGGGCGAAATCCGATTGCGTCTCGCTGCCGTTCTCCGTCTGTCGCACCTCCGAGGTGACAACCGCACGGATGTCGATGATTCGCCCCATCGCCGGCGCCGCGCAGACAACCAGCGTCGCCGCGAGTGCTCCAATCGTTTCGCCTGCAGAATGACGTCGCATATAGATCGCCTCTGGACATGTGCGAGGCCGCCCCGGGATCGCCTTTCAAACCCGGTCGCCGCCGACCGTTCTTCTTCACTGTAGCGTTTGTTTGGAGAATGTCCATCTGGCGGGCGCTTTCACCCGTCGGCCAGCGGCTGTAGCGGCGCCCCCCCGTGGCCGACGTGTCCTCATGGCCGGCGTCGCCCGGCCAGTGGCATGTCATCCGACACCACGCCCGGCGCCACGGAGA
The DNA here is from genome assembly GCA_964416295.1 of uncultured Planctomycetaceae bacterium. GTDB lineage: Bacteria > Planctomycetota > Phycisphaerae > UBA1845 > UTPLA1 > JAPULF01. The sequence goes on along the minus strand of CAYQDV010000006.1, from coordinate 28,607 downwards.
CCGGCTGGACAGGCGCATGCCGAATTCCGCCATGCGCGCGTCGGTGGGCATCGCCCATTCGATGCGTTTTGGAGCCGGCAGGGGCGAGGTGCGCTACGACCCGCACGCGCTGCCGAGACTTTCGATGAGGCGCTGGCTGATGAGCGAAAAGACCTTGCTGTTTATGACCTCGATGCCAAGCAGCCCGGCCATCTGCTCAATGTCTTGCTCGACGTCACTCAGGGCGGTGACCAACACGCTGATGTCCAGTTCGACGCGATCCATCCCGTCGGCGCAAGCCTTCACCGCCGCGTCGGGTTCATTGGCTTCGCATAGGATCCGGGCGATGGTTCCCGCGCCGCCGATGATTCGTGACAGGGCGGCGCCGGCGCAGTCTTCCGGTATGTCGGCGGCCGAGGCGTGGTGATATCGAACGGCCTCGACCAGCTCGACCGGCAGGTTCCATTGCTCCAGCACCATCGCCGACACGTCTCCGTGCGTCACGCCCATCAGGCTGTATTCGCCCTGTATCCAGTCGTCTGAAGCATGGGGGCGGTATTGCGCCGCGATGGACGCATACTGCTTGGGCAAAGCGCGCGCAAGGACGACCACACCGACATCCGCGAGCAACCCGCCGATGAACACTTCGTCACGCTGGCGCGGCGCCAGTGTGTCGGCGAACTTCGAAGCCAGGATGCCCGTCGTCAAAGAACGACGCCAGTAGTAATCGACGTCGATCAGATCCGTACGAATCTGGTCGATCTGCTGCGCGAGATACCGCGCCATGACCAGGTCGCGGACGCGCTTCATGCCAAGCAGGGTGATCGCCTGCTTGAGCGAACCGACCTGCCGCGTCACGCCGAAGAGCGCAGAATTGGACAAACGCAGGATGTCAGCAGCGATGCCCGGGTCGGTCCCCAGCAACTCGACCAATTTGTCGTAGCTGCAGTCCGGATCGTTCGTCATCTCATGGCAGCGCGCCGCCACCATCGGCATCGACGGGACCGCCGCCGACCGCTTGATCGCCTCGAGTGTCTCTGAATGCATCATAGCAACTCCGATAATTCCAATACTCTCTCCGGGCTCATCGTCGCGCGTGCCGCTCCGCTTGAGGTCAATCTGACGCGCCGAAACCGACCGCGTCCTGAGGGTGTTATCGGGCGAAACGACCCGCTGCCGGCCCCCCGAGGCGCCGGACCGGGCGGACCCGACGATTTATGCCGCTTGCGTTCGAGGCTGCCGGAAGCATACAATCAACGTCGTGGAATGGGCTGGTCCGAGGTCGCCCTCACAGGGCGTATCGGACGGGACCCGCCCGGCGAGCCTACTGACGTCTTGGAGATTGGGGGAGGGGAGACAGGGAGTATGTTCAGACAGGTTTTCCATGCGCTAAGGTCGTTGGGAGTGGTCGTGTTGTTCTTGGCGGTGGTCCCCCAGGCGCTCGCCCGGAAGCCCGCCACCCAGCCGACCGTGCGACAGCTCGACAACGGCACGATCGTCGCCGGCAACCGCACCTTTTACACATGGAGCCAGTATGTCTCGTCGGACTTTTTCCGACTCCACGGCCGACATTGCGGTACCGTGGCGAGCGGGCAGGCCGGAGCGATGCCGCGCGGCGGCGGCCAGGCGGATTGCACCTTCACGTTCACCAATCCCGCCACCATCTACGACCCCTCGGTCGTCAAGTACCGGATTCCCGTCGTGGTACACGTCCTCCGCCACAGCAACGGCGTGACCGGCGACATCAGCTCCGCGATGGTCCAGAGTCAGATCGCTGTTCTGAACGAGGATTTTCTGGCCCTCGTGGGGTCGAACGGACAAGCCGGCACCGACATTCAGATAGAGTTCCGCCTCGCGACCGTGGACCCGTCCGGCAACCCGACCACCGGAATCACGTACAGCGACAACACGACGTGGTTCAATGACGGCGGATCCTACTGGAATACCCTGGCATGGGACACGAATCGCTATCTCAACATCTACACCAACACCGCCAGCGGGGCGCTCGGCTATGTGCCCGATTTGCCACAGGGCGGCATCGCCGGGGCAAACTTCGACCGCGTCGTGATCCTCTGGTCGGCGTTCGGACGCAACGCCCCCATCGGCCCGCCGTTCGACCAGGGCCGAACCGCAACGCACGAAGTCGGTCACTACCTGGGTCTCGAGCACACATTCTTTAACGGATGCGGCAACAACACGGCCTGCTACACCAGCGGCGACCTGATCTGTGACACGAAGCCACAGTCGATCCCGACCACCGGGTGCTTCGACGGCCAGGGGTGCGGCATACCCGATCCCATTCACAACTACATGGATTACTCCGACGATCTGTGCATGACGCAGTTCACGCCGGAGCAGGCCCGGCGCATGCGATGCAGCCTCGAACACTACCGGCCGCTGGGCTACGACATCGTCGTCCGAAGAGGAGACTGTGATGGAAACGGCCTGACGGATGTCAATGACATCAGCTGTTTCGTGGGCGTCCTCTTGGGCAACGACGCCGATCCTATCCACAGGGTGGGTTCGGACACGAACGGTGACGGCGCCAACAACGGCGCGGATATCTCGGCCTTTGTCATTTCGCTCCTGGCGGGGTGACAATTGTCAAGAAGGTAGGGGCGGTGCTACGGGGTCTCGCCCGCTCCATTACGCCCGACCTCTTCGGCCCGGCTGAATCGCCGCCATTGCCCATCCGACCCGAGCAACTCAAACGGGCGAAACGCGGCCTTGTAGTTCATCCGCGTGCAGTCGCGCACGAAGAATCCGGCATACCAATAAGGAAGCCCGCGATTGCGGCATTCATCGATCTCGCGCAAGGCTCCGAAGACTCCGAGGCTGCGGCGGGCTTCCTTCGGCTCAAAGAAGAAATAGACGCTCGACAGCGCCGACGGGCAGACATCGACCAATCCGACGCCGACGATCCGGCGGCCGAGGCGATACACCATTTCCAGCGTGCGGGTGGGTGAGCCGTAAAGGAATCGCTCGAATGCCTCGCGGTCCTCGCTCATCGTTCCGTCGTGCTGATGCCGCAGGTATCGCACGAAGATACGCCACTTTTCGTCCGTGCAGACCGGCGTGCCGATCTCGACGCGGACATCGAGGTTGCGGCGCAGCACGCGCCGCTGCGAACGGCTGAGACAGAACGCCGCGACCGGGACGCGAAGCTGCACACACTCCCGGCAGCCGTCACAGATCGGCCGATAGACCACCGTTCCGCTCCGGCGAAACCCGCAATCCATCAGCGCCTCGTAGGCCGCCGGATCCAGTTCCGACTCCGTCAGGAAGACGTCACGAGCGGTTCGACCCGGCAGATACGGACACGGATGCGGCTCTCCGACGTACAGCGGAGCGGAATTCGGCGTGTTGTCGGGGCTATCCTGTGTGGCCACGTCGTGTAGAATATCATATCGGGTCGGACGGCGAATCCTCGGCGTCGCTGACCGCGCTTTGTCGACGGCGGGCACAGTTACAAACCGAGCGAAGGTGTCATGACCATGAAACGTATTACGCTGCTCCTCGTTGTCTCCACCGGAATTGCGCTTCCGGCGCGCCTCGCGTCCGCCGCGCCGGCGATTGGTGACAAGGCCCCGGCCGTCAAGGTCGCCCGCTGGGTCAACCATGAGCCGCCGGCCCTGCCGGGCGGCAAGGACGCAAACAAGCACGTGTTCCTCGTCGAGTTTTGGGCGACCTGGTGTCCGCCCTGCAAGAAAAGCATTCCGCACCTCGCCAAGCTTCACGAGAAACACGAGAAGGACGGATTGGTCATCCTCGGCATCAGCAATGAGGACTCGTCCAAGGTCTCGCGGTTTGTCGACAAGAAAATGAAGATGCCCTATTACGTCGGCGTCGACGACGAGATGGCGACGAACAACACCTACATGAAAAACATCCCCGGCATTCCGCACGCCTTTCTCGTCGATCGATCGGGAACGGTCGTCTGGGCGGGCAATCCGCTGGCGGACACCACCACGATGGACTCGGCGATCCAGAAGGTCCTCGCCGGTCACTATGACATCGAAGCCGCCAAGAACGCGGCTCTGACCAGCAAGAAGTTCGAGGAACTCATGAAGTCGTTGCAGCCCGCCTATCAGGCGGGTGACAAGGACAAGCTGTTCGAGACCCTCGACAAACTGATCGCGCTCAAACCGATGGAGCTTCAGCCGTACCTGATCAAACGCCAGCTCCTCGCCCGCTTCGACATGGCGGACAAGGTGCCCGAACTCAACGCCCGTATCGAAAGTGCCTTCAAGGACTCGTCCGAGTCTCTGCTCGAACTCGTTAAAATGGATTTGAAAACTCCACTGTCCGACCGCGATCCGGCCTGCCTCTGGCGGGTCGCGAAACGGGCCGACACCCTCACGAAACACCGGGATCCGGAGGTGCTGGTTATTCTAGCCCGCGTCCAGTGTGAACTCGGCATGATCGACTCAGCCATCGAGACGCAGGCCCGCGCGGTCGAGTTCGCGCCGCCGGATGAGATCGAGCGATTCAAGAGCGTTCTTGCGTATTTCAAGGCCGCGCGGCGAGTCGCGCAACAGGCGACGGCGCACCCGCCGTCCGACGAAGACGAATGACGAGTGCGGTTGTGTGCCGAATCGTCCCGTACGAATCACGCCACGGTAACGGCGTCGTCGCCGTCGTCCGCGCTGTCCACGACGAATACGGCTTCAGTTGGGAGGCCGACGGCTATCATCGCGACCTGTACGCCATCGAATCCCACTATCTTGAGCCAGGCGGCATGTTCTGGGCCGTGCTCGACGGCGCGAAGGTGATCGGATGTGCCGGCGTGACGATGCACGGCCCGGCGTGCGAACTGCACCGGATGTATCTGTGCTCGACCTATCGCAGACGTGGCTTGGGACGCCGCTTGCTCGATGTGACGATGGAGTTCGCCCGTTCCCGCAATTGCCGCCGCATGGTCGCATGGAGCGACGTCAAACTGATCGACGCCCACCGGCTCTACCGAAAGGCCGGTTTCGTGCGGCACGGCGAACGGATATGCGATGACCCGGATCAGGCGCGGGAGTACGGCTTTCGAAAGGAACCGCTGTAAAAGCGCCACCAACCCAGGAATACCGAGTGCGCCCGAATGACGACGTTCAGCCGCGACCCGAAGGGGAGCGCCCCACCCCCATGCACCGCCCCTACGAACAAATCGAATCGTCGGTTCGGCCTGAAGCCGACCGGGCCGCACAAATGCAGTTGGTCGTCGACTTGTTGTGGGCGGCCCTGAAAGATACGGACGTCTCTTGGTTGGGTTTCTATTTGCACGAAGGCGGCGACGAGTTGATCCTCGGTCCGTGCCGCGACACGCCGGCGTGCAGTCCGATCGGCCTCCACGGCGTCTGCGGACAGTCGTTTCGGGGCGGCAAGGCCATGATCGTGGATGACGTGGCGAAGCTCGGCGATGGCTACATCGCCTGCGATCCGCGAGATCGTTCCGAGATGGTCATTCCTCTTTTCGAGTCGAGCAATCGCTGCTGGGGCGTGCTCGATCTCGATAGCCACCGGGTGGGTGCCTTTGACCAACGGGACCTCGCAGGCTCGACGGCCGTGCTCCGGGCTGCCGGGTTGACGACATAGCCCGAACGTTGGCGTCGCTGAGCGCTGCGGCACCACGCACACAGAAGCGACACTCGTTGGGAATCGCGACCGTGGTGTTGACACCGGGGAAGGCGGTCCTATAGAATACAGTTGGGTCAGTGGGACACAGCCAGTTTGAAGTGGAGGGCTTGGTCCGGCCGGTAAGGCTCCAGCGGGAATGTCGCCGTGTCGATACGCTTGGCGGCAGAGTCCGTCAGTGCAATCGATTTCCCTGCGGGACGGGGTCTTCGCTCGACAAGCGCATCGCCCACACCGAGCGGCCATGGGGTGACCCGCGACGGGCGCGTGACCTCCGAACGGGAAGAGCCGCCATGACACCAACAAAGACGATAGTAGTTTTATGATCCGAGGAAGGACCCAAACGATGATTGCATGTCGAATCGCCGGCCGAAGTCTGCTGATCGTCTTAGTGAGTCTCTTCTCGTCGCGTGCCGCGTTGGCCGGAACGGGTGTTCCGCCGCTGACAACCGAGCGCGTCGCCTCCGGGTTGTTCAGTCCATTGTTCGTCACCCATGCGCCGGGCGATCTTGACCGCGTCTTCGTCGTCGAGCAGCGCGTCGGCTCAGCCGGGCGCCTCCGCATCCTCGACCTCACGACCAACCCGCCGACCCTGCTGGCAACGCCTTTCCTGTCGGTCCCGGACGTTGCATTCGGGGCTGAACAGGGGCTGCTCGGGCTGGCCTTTCATCCGGACTATGCGAACAATGGCTTCTTCTACGTCAACTTCACGGCCGGCGGCAGCGGAACGACCAACATCCGCCGCTACACCGTCTCTGCGGATCCCAATATCGCCGATCCCAACAGCGCGTTCACGATCATGACGTTCACCCAGCCCTTCGAAAACCACAACGGCGGCTGGATCGAGTTCGGACCCAATGACGGGTTTCTCTACATCGCCACCGGCGACGGCGGCGCCGGCAATGATCCTTTCAACAACGGGCAGACCACCGTCAACACGCGGCTCGGAAAGCTGCTCCGCATCGATGTAGATGGAGATGACTTTCCGGCCGACCCGGGCCGAAACTACGCCATTCCGCCGGACAATCCCTTCGTCGGCGCGGCCGGCGACGACGAAATCTGGGCCTATGGCCTGCGCAACCCCTGGCGCTGCGCGTTCGACCGTGCCACCGGCGACCTCTATATCGCGGATGTCGGCCAGAACGCGGTCGAGGAGATCGACTTCCAGCGGTTCGACAGCCGTGGCAAGGAAAACTACGGCTGGCGGTGCATGGAAGGCTCCAGTTGCACCGGATTGAGTGGCTGCACCTGCAACTCACCGGCCCTGCAAGACCCGATTCACGACTACACGCACGCGGGCGGCAATTGCTCCGTGACCGGCGGGATCGTCTACCGCGGCTGTGCCATACCCGGTCTTCAGGGAACCTATTTCTTCGCCGATTTCTGCAGCAGTGAGATATGGTCGTTCCGGTTCGACGGGCTTAACCTGACCGAGTTCACGACGCGCACCGCCGAATTGGACCCGCCAGGAATCCTGGCCATCGCCGGAATCTCATCGTTTGGTGAGGACGCGGCGGGCGAAGCCTATATCTGCGACCTGTTCGGCGGCGAGATCTTCCGAATCATTCCCGCCGCACCGCTCAGCGACGCCGACATCAACGGCGATGGCACGGTCGATGCGGTCGACGTCGGCCTCCTCGTGCAGGCCCTCCTCGACAACCCGCCAAAGGGCGATTGCCTCGCGCTTCGCGTCGACGTCAACGGCGACGGCGTCAACGATGGCATGGACATCGTGGCGTGGATCGGAGCACTGTAGGGTCCGCTCTGAACACCCAACGGCGTAGGAAAACTCCGAAAACGAATCGGCCCGCTACAAGAACTTGGCAAACCGTGCCGAAGCCATCGCCCAACCTGCCATGAGACACGTGATCGTGCACTGGCCGCCACAGCACTCTCTATGCTTGCTGTATTGACGCGCACCGGCTGATTTGCCGACTTGCCATCGGCAACGGAACCGTCACAATCCACGCGATGGAAGATCAACATCCTCCCGGCCGGCTCATCGTCATCCACGGCTCGATGTTCGCCGGCAAGACCGAGCGGCTCATCGCCTGGCTGCGGCACGCCGAACAGACCGGGGCGTCCGTCCGGGCATTCAAGCACGCCATCGACGACCGCTACGACGCCGATCACCTCATCACGCACACCCGCGACCGGTTCCCCGCCGTTCGAGTGACGTCGGCCCGCGCGATCCTGGAGCAATGCGGCGACGCCCGGTGTATCGCCATCGATGAAGGCCAATTCTTCCAACCGGAGTTGCTCGATGTGGTCCGCACGCTTCGGGACCGCGGCGTGTCCGTAATGGTGGCCGGAATCTCGAACGACGCCTGGGGCCGGCCGTTTGTGCCGATGCCGGAATTGACGGCGATGGCGGACGATGTGCAGGCGTGCCTGTCGCCGTGCCGGGTCTGCGGCGAGCCGGCCGAATTCACACAGCGGATGGTGCCGGTCGCCTCCCGAACCATGGTCGGTGGCACAGAGGAGTATGAACCCCGCTGCGCGACCCACTTCACACCGCTGCCGGATCCGCCGCGTCCGCAGTAGAACGCCGGTCCGCTCGTGCTAGACACCGAACCAGGCGGGGATTACCCGCACGCCGATGTGCAGCAGGCCGAGGGTGTAAAGCCCCGCGACGACATCGTCGATCACGACGCCCCAGCCGCCGGGCACGCGTCGTTCGATCCAGTTGGCGGGCGGGACCTTGGCGATGTCGATGGCCCGTTCCAGGAAAAACGCCGCGACGACGATCTGCCAGGTGACCGGCAGACCGATCAAGGCGATCAGGTAACCGGGGATCTCGTCGATGACAGATTTACTACTGTCTTTTTCTTCGAGGATTCGGTCGCCGTGCCCCGCGATCCATATGGCGAATAGCGTCAGCCCCGCGCAAAACAGCGCATACCACGGCCACGCCAGCCCGAGATGCGAAACCAGAAGCAGGTGCAGCGGCACGCCGACCACGGCCACGGCCACCGTCCCCGACGCCACGGGCACGAAGCCCAGATAGCCCAGCGAAGCGATGAACAACAACACGCGATCGCCGGGCGATCTCGGTTCCGCCACCGCTGGCTCGTTTCCGTTCGACATGGTATCACACGATGCCAGCCCACGCCACGCCTGTCAACGTCGGCGCGCTTGCTCTCTTCGAGCGTAATTGAAAAGCCTTTTCAGAGCCGCGATCGTGAGGAAGCGGGCCGTGTTACTTGAAATGCCGCGCTACCAGGATGCCCAATCGTTGGATCGTCGCCGCCGGGATGCGGTCTCGCTCGCTCCAGATGCCCAGTTCGAGTGCATGTCGACAGGGGCAGTCATGATCGTCGGACACCGCCAGCGTCCGCAGAACCGCCTTGATCAGCGCGACCGAATTCGCCGTCGCCGCCTTCAGGTTTCCCATGATCTCGCTCAGCAAGGCCGCCTTGTCCTTGCCCGGATCGTGCGACCGCCAGCAGTCGTAGTCGGTCGGCAGCGCCAGCAGGGTGTAGCACATTTCCGCCTCGCGAGCCAGCCGGGCCTCCGGCATGCAGGTCATGCCAATCAGGTCACCACCCCAAGCCCGGTGCATCCGGCTCTCGGCGATGGTGGAAAACGCCGGCCCTTCCATACAGACATATGTGCCGCCGTCATGCACCGTTGTGTCGACCGCCCCGGCCGCCGACAGCAGCGCCCGGCGGAGCGCGGGACAGAACGGCTCGGCAAATTCAACGTGCGCCGCGATGCCCGGCTCGTCGAAAAACGTCCCCGTCCGCCGCGTTGTCTTGTCGATGGCCTGATCGACGACCACGAGATCGCGCGGGCGGATGTCCTCGCGGAGACTTCCGGTCGCCCCGCTGGCGATGATCCGCGTCACTCCGACCGACTTGAGGGCGTAGATATTCGCCCGATAGGGCACGGCCGTCGGAGAGAGCAGGTGCCCGTCTCCGTGCCGCGCCAGGACGGCAACCTCGGCCCCTTCACACCGCCCGCGAATGATCGGTCCGCTCGGCCGTCCGAAGGGCGTGTCGATCCGGCGGGCTTCGCCGCGCACCTCGCCCAACAGGGCCTGGCCCAGCCCGGTTCCGCCGATCAGTCCGATGATGCCGTCCGCCATGGTCCTGTGAATCCTTGCCGGCGGTTTGACCGCCGAGCGCGACCGGTGCTCATCCGTCCGAGCTTGTACGCCTGAACCCCCGGCTGCCGCCGAGGGCTGTGGGTTGAAGATCAAGCCGGCGCCCGCCCCCGCCGGCGAGGCGTTGAGCGTACACTATAGTATCATGACCACGCCGCGTGAAACGCTGACGTCCGAAGAACTTGCAAGAGTGTTGAGCAATTACGACCTTGGCATCATCCAGAGCGTCCGTGCGTTCCCCCGCGGCCACCACGGCGCGGCCAAGGTCGTGATCGCGACGAACCAGGGGAAGTTCCTCCTCAAGCGCCGGCCCAAAGGCAAGAGCGACCCCTACCGCGTGGCCTTCGCGCACGCCCTGCAGAAGCATCTGGCCGAAAAGAACTTCCCTCTGCCCCACCTGATCGGCACGCGTGACCACAACAACTCCATGCTCAAGATCGGCGACGCCATCTATGAGATGTTCGAGTTCATCGAAAGTGAACCGTACGACGCCGGACTGGTCGCGGCCTACGAGGCCGGCAAAATGCTGGGGTTATACCATCGGCTTGTCGAGAACTACCAGCCGCAATGGGATCCGCCGCGCGGGCACTATCACGACTCGCCGGCCGTGCGGCGCTCGTTCAAGCCGCTGGGCGAGAAGCTACTCGAATCCGCGTCGGCCCGCGGGCACGAGCAGGAAATCGTCGAAACCCTGCAAGCCCTGCGGAGCGCCTACAAGACCGCCGCCGCCACGGTCAACGAAATCGGCATGACCGCGTGGGAATCCCAAATCGTCCACTCCGACTGGCACCCGGGAAACATGCTGTTCGACAAGGGCCATGTCGTGGCCGTAATCGATTTCGACGCCGCGCGCATACAGCCGCGCGTCTCTGATATCGCCAACGGCACGCTCCAGTTCTCGCTGACGACCGGTGGCCGTGACCTGAACGCTTGGCCGGACAACACCGACGAACTGCGGGCCAAACGATTCCTCCGGGGGTACGACGAGATGATCGTCATCTCCCGGGCGGAGCTGGCCGCCGTCCCGCACCTGATGCAGGAGGGCCTGATCGCTCAGGCCGTCTTTCCGATCCTGCGAACGGGCGCGTTCGCCGGCCTGGACGGCTTCGGTTTCCTCAAGGTCGTGCTTCACAAGGTGCGGTGGCTCTGCGATAACGCCGGGCGGCTGATGCTCGATGCCCCGAGATGACGGTCGAGCGGGTCCGCCGAAAACGCTACAATCCCGCACTGAACCGAGAATCCCTTCTCGGTCCCGACCGAACGGCGCCCACGCTGGACCGAGAATCCCTTCTCGGTCCTGCCTAAACAGGGCACCAACCACGGAGCTTCCGGTCAGAGGCGATACAGACTCGGGCAACAAACATGACCACGCTTT
>CAYQDV010000006.1:4275-17426 GCA_964416295.1 uncultured Planctomycetaceae bacterium | reverse complement strand
CGGAGCTTCCGGTCAGAGGCGATACAGACTCGGGCAACAAACATGACCACGCTTTGCCTCATCCTGTCCTGTTGGTCTGCCTGGAACACCGTCGCGGTCGCGGCCGATCCTCCGGCGGCAAGCGCGGCCGCGACGCCCTCGATCCCAGCCCTGATCCGAGACCTCGGCAGCCCGCGATGGAGGACGCGGGCCGCGGCGACGAATGCCCTGATGGACCAGAGCCCGGCGTGCTACGACGCGCTTCGGGCCGCCTTCGCCGAAACACGCAGCTACGAAGTCCGCCGGCGGATCCGAATAATCGCCGAGGAGGTTTTCGTGACCCAGGCGGCCGGTCCGCCCTCGGGCTTTCTCGGCATCCGCCTCCAGACGCACGACCCGCGGATGCCGCCCGACTCGCACGGACTTCTCGTGCTGGGCACACTGGAGGGCACGGCTGCCGACCGAGCGGGTCTGAAACGCGGCGATCTGATCTTGTCGCTCAATGGCCGCTGGCTGACCTCCGACTACCCGCCCGGCGGTCGGATCGACCAGTGGATTCGACGTCAGCGGCCCGGAACCGAATGCCGGCTCGGCATCCTTCGTGGCGGCAAAGGAATCCTGCTGGATCAGGCGCTGAAAGGCATCACCCCGAAGGCGTTGATCGGACTGCCATTTGACGTGATCTCCCATGAAGACGATCCGCGGGCACCCGCATACGCCGCTGCGTTACTCGTCAGAGAAGCCCCCGGCATCGTCCGGCCAAACGGCGTTACCCTGGACATCCAGGCGGGTGATCTGATCCTGGCACTGAATCATGAATCCGTGCCCGGGAATGGCGGGCGAAACGCCTTCAACCGGTGGACGCACACGAAATCCGTGTTCTCTGGTGCGAGCGGACGGGCAAAGGCAGGCGGCCCCAACGCTCCGGCCGCAGCACCACCGAAGACGGCCGGCCGATCCCTGCAAATCCTGCGAGGAGGCCGCTGGCTGGAGATCACAACCGTCCTTGGCCGAAAGCCGCCCGGCACCACCGTACCGTCCCCGGCCGAACTGGCTCGACGCCGCGCCGGAGACGAGTTTCCGGCCTGGTGGCGCGAGACGTTTGATCCGACCGGCCTGGTCGACGAGACCGGAGACGCCGGCGGCGGCCCGGCGTGGCGGCCGCGACGCTGATCCCACCACTTTACAGATAGGCACGACGGCGCTATGGTAGCGGTGATATGAGCGCACAATCCCGGCGTCCCGGCCGACTGAATCATCCTCGAAGAGGGTGTTTGATGAGAAGCGAAATGATCAGAGCCGCAACTGTAAGGGAACCGGGCGCGTTCGGCCACGCAGCCCGCTCCCTCACGGTCGCGGCACTGAAAAGACCTTTCAGACAGGCTCGAAGATTGTTGTCCCATATGTTGTGCATCATGGCGATGGCCGGGTGTTCCGCCGGAGACGCCGGTTTTGACATCCGCAAGACGGCCGCCGATCGTCCCGACTTGGACGCGCCTCGCGTAGCCCGCGGAACGCTGTCCCTGCCGAAGATGGAGCCGTTCAATCTGACGTCGTTTGTGGCGGAAAAGGAAAACAACGCCAGCGGGACATCGACCTGTGACTCAAAGCCCGTCGGTGCCGACGGCGCGCGATGCACAGCGGAGGCACACGACGGTGCCACGGCCAATGCCCGGTTTCTCATGGGCTACATGTTCGACAACACGACGTCCCGCTCGCTCGACACGGTCGTTAGGATCCGGCTCAAGTTTCACGAATCCGTGACACTCAACCCGGCGGATGTCGGCTCCGAGGTTCACCCGTCCTCGGCATCCACCTCGCTCACATTCCAGATCAAGGACACCAACGGCACGGTTGTCCGAACGGAGCGCCTGATCGACGGTGGCGCATCGCGCAGCCGCCGCTCATCGCACGGTTCTCCCGAGTTGTCGTTCGACACCCGGTTCGAGGCGGGCCAAGGCTATTATCTCGCCGCTTACGGGCAATGCCGGGCCGCGGCCGGACCTTCGCAGACTGTGGCGGTCTCGCTGGAGATCACGGATTGCCAGATCGACATCGATTGGCAGCCGGGCGCAGCCGCGGAGGCCCTCCGCGCGTCCACACCGGGCGCCTCGCCGACCGCCGTGATAAGAAGCGACGAAACGTCTCCCATCACGACGGAGCCGTGATGCCAGCATGGCCGATCGCGTTGGGATGTTCGGCGGCAGCTTTGATCCGATCCACTTCGGCCACCTGATCGCTGCGCGCAGCATCGCCGAACAATTGCAACTGTCCCGAGTCATTCTCATCCCGTCGCCCCGACCGCCTCACAAGGCGGCCGACACCCTGATCGACGCCCGACATCGGATCGAAATGGCTCGTCGGGCCGTCGCCGGCGACCCATTGTTCGAGGTCAGCGAGATGGAAGTGGGCAGATCCGGCCCAAGCTATACGATCGACACGGTGGACGACTTTCGCGAGCGATACGGGGCCGATGCTGGGCTGGTCTGGATCATCGGGGCCGACTCACTACCCGAACTCGCGACATGGCATCGCATCGCGGAGCTCGTCGATCGCGTTCGCATCGTGACCGCCACCCGGCCGAGCCGGGTAACGCCCGACATGAGCGGGCTTGAAGCCATGATCGGACCCGAAGCCACAGGCAAGCTGATATCGGACAGCCTTTCGACACCCGCAATCGACATCAGCGCCACGACGATCCGGCAGCGCATCGCGGGTGGCCGTTCGGTCCGATATCTGACACCGAATGCTGTCGTGGCGTACATTGAAACACACGAGATTTACGTCCAGAGCAGCCGCCGCCCACGACCTTGATACTGCGTCAACCTAATGAAAACACAATAGTAACAGCTCTGAACGGCACCGGTTCACGCGACCGGAATATCGGCCGGCGATTTGACCCCACCCCGAATGATTGATACAGTCTTAGTGTGGGTGCGTCTAATCGGATGGTCTCGCATTGCGGTCAACGCGACTTCATCCGCGCAGGTGCATAGGAGAGCTATGGGGAGCGGCTCCTCTTCGCTGCTCGTGGAGAATCCCGGACGCGCACGACAGACCGCCGCGTATTGAAGTCCGCGCAGGCGCGGGGCCGATGAACTCATCAGGCTTCCGCGTGACGACACCGTGCCCGCCCTCGCCCGGAGAAAAGCCTAGAACCGACATGCTTGTTCTCAGAAACAGTTCGACGCACCGCCGTGCGCAGCTCGGAATCGGGCTTGTGATGGTGGCGCTGTTCTACGCCGAGTACGACCTGAGCCAAGGCAGCAGTCCCGTAACGATCCACAAGAATGCGATCGTCTGGGGCGAGCAGTCGATCGACGCAGACCTTTTCGAGAAGCTCATTCGGACCCAGCCGCTTCGCGCTCTGGTCCAGGCACGCGACAAGCATCGGCGCACCGTCAGCGATTACACCTGCAATTTCGTCAAGCAAGAGCTGCTACCCTCCGGCATGACGGATGAGCAGGAGATCGACGTCAAGTTCCGCGCCGAGCCGTTCAGTGTTATGATGCACTGGCTCCGAAACCCCGGGCTGGCCGAGCGCGTCGTCTACGTCAGAAACAGGTGGATCGACAAGGGGGCCGCCACATCCGACGAGCGAGAGCAAGCCGTCTGTCGACCCATTCCGCCGCTTTCGTCAATCATCAAGAGCATCAAACAGCCGATCCGCGGCGGCCGGGCTCGAGATGCATCCCGGCGCTGCATCGCCGAGTTCGGCTTCGAGCGAAGCCTTGACCTGCTCATCCAATACTGCCAACTCGCCGAAGAGCGCGGCGAGTTGGACTTGAAGTATCGGGGCGAATCGTATTTCGACGGACGGCCGACGTGGGTCATCCAGCGGCATCTGCCCTACACCGGAGAGGACGGGCGATACCCCGATCGTACGGCCGAGATTCACATCGACAAGGAATACGGCGTGCCGGTTGCGATCTACTGTTATGCCGATGACGAGATGAAGCCTGAGCATCTTCTCGGCAAGTATGAATACCGCAACGTCCGGCTGGGCGTCGGTCTCGGTGAATCGGATTTCGATCCCAAGACCTACGGCATGTAAGCGACCGACAGCCTTAAGAAACGCGACACGCCTCCGTTCGATCGCCTCCCGCACGGCCGCGTCGAATCCCACTGGCACGTCCTGATCTAACCCAAGTTGAGCAGTTGGAGGCTTCCGGCGGGCTTCTTGATAGCGCCAAGGCCGTTTTTTGTCAAAAGTTTTGACTACAATCGCGGGTTGAGGTCTCCCATCTCGGCTCGCCGAGGCGAACGGGAAGTGTCAGGCCGAGGCAGCTCAGCAGGATGCGTTGAGATTCATCCGGCTTGCTCACACAGCGGCTGCGGATCTGTCGGCCGGCCGACGTCGGCAGAACAACAGCATTCGTCTTGATCTGTTTTCCACTTGCGGCGTTACGAATCCGCTTGAGAAACATGGACGCGACCTCCTGTCGAGGTCAAGGATCACGCCCGGCATTCGCGGCTTCAAGAGGGCAATGTTTTGACGACATCGCAATCCAGCCCACTTCGACCAGTCCAACCCCGTTCAAGACCCTGCTACGGCCTATCGACACCGCGAAAAATACCTCGATCCCGCGCAGCTGAGCAACTTGGACTATCACCAGGGCCGTCCAGGCTCCGTAGCTATCCAACTTGGGGTAGAATGGTGATCCGCAAGGAACGAGGCCTGCGTCGACAACGAGAACACAACGCCCCGAACGGCGATGACACATCACTGTTCGGGGCGTCGCGTTTAGCGACCATGTATTCGGCGGCCTCTGTGTCGGCCTATCGGCGCGGAACCCAACACTCCGGCGCACGCGGTTGGATGGGTGATGTGCACATCCTGCCGCACCTTGTCGGAGGAATCACACCGGCTGTGGCGCCGATGCCAACCATCAATTGAGTCGTGTCGGAGCACTCGCGGCCGTAGCTCAGCCGGTTGCCTATCGTCCGGCGACATCCGGCACGGGGGCCGGACGCTACTCGTCGCCGTCCGGGTTTTCATCCACACCTCCGGCAGCCAGCGCGGGCACCGGTCGGGCCGGGCCGTCCTCGGCTTTGAGCCAGCCGATGAGAAGGTAGTCCACGTTGAGGCGGCCATTTATGAGTGCGGGGGCGTAGTCAATCGCCAGCGTCGAGAATCCGGCATCGTCGATCAGGTGCTCCGTCCGAACGGGGCCGACCAAGTCGAAATAGCCCCGGTCTCTCAGACCGGCCACGATTCGCTTCGCCGTGTCGATCCCCAGTGTGGAGGGCTGCTTTCGATCGGATGTCGGCGCGAAGGGGGCCACCGCGATTCTCGGATTGGCCGCCCGGTCGACTTTTGTCGCGAGCCACTGCACGGCCCGGAAGGCGAAACGATCGGCGGAGACCGAATCCGAGAAGATTTCTGGAATCGACTGCCAGCGACCGTTGCGAACATCGATCAGCTTGAGCCGGAGTGAGGCCGAGTCGTCGTCGTGACGGGCGAATCGCACCGGGCCGTTCGATCCCGACGCAAGGCGTCGCGCCTCGTCGGTAACTTGCGCGATTGTTACGTCGCTCAGCAACTGGGCGGCGACGTGACCGTCCCGGTCGATGAGGAATCGGGCGGGCAGGTCGTAGCTCCAGTTCGGCCCAAGCCACTGCTGCATCGCGGCCCGCTCGTCGGATCGGACGACGAGACAGGGGAAATTGGCCCCTGCCCCATGCAACTGCGGTACCGTGCGACTGCTCCACTGCTCGGGCGAGTCGAGGTTGCAGGAGATGACCTGAACGTCCTCACCGGGCCGGGCGGACTGCAATCGGGCCAGATCGGCGATCTCCTCGCGGCAGCGGCGGGACCAGCCCGCCCAGACGTCGAGAAGCACGACGCTGTGTCGCCGAGTGTACCGCCCGACAAAGGACTTGATGTCGGGCACGGTCACCACGGGCGGTCGCGCTGGGTAGCGATAGGTATAGGTGGTCGGCGGCGGCGAGGCCGACGAAGCTCTTCCTGTCACGCGAAACGTGCTGTCGCTCAGGTCGCAACCCGCGAGGGCCAAACTGGCGGCGACCAGCAACGCCGGGCGTGTCAAACGGCGGGCGCGACGTCGGACCGTGACCGTGTCACCAAGACCGTGTTGCGGAATCACCGCTCGGGCGGATCGTGTCATCATCCCTGAGACCTCCACTCTGTCCATGAAGTAGCTGTGCGGACCACACGGCGTAGGAAAACTCCAAAGACGCATGGGTCCACACGGCGAACCCTACGATGACCCATTGTCACCCATCCCATGGTAGGTCGGAGGGTCCGGCGGTCAAGCCTGTGGCACACCCTCCTCTGCGCGATCCTCGGCCCGCTTGGCGAGGATATGAATCCGGTCCCGCACCTCCTGAGCCATGCGAGAGTTTGGATATTCGTCCATGATCTGCCGGCCGATGTGCAGTGCCTGGGGCCAATCGTGTTCGGTTACTGCGAGTGAGAACTGTACGCCGTAGTTGTGCAGCTTTGCCTGGAATACGCCGCGAGCGGATTCCATGAGGGCGGCCGCCTCGTTTGGAGTCAGATACTGGTCGAGTTCCTTCAGGGTCGTGATTCCTCGATCGACGTCGTTCCGCTGCACCGCCTCGTCCCAGGTCTTCAGGAGCCGCCGCTTGTGTTCGCTCCGAAGTTTCTTGAACTGTTCCGGAAGCGTCCGGATTTCGGGATGGTCCGGCTGGCGCGACAGGAGCTCGTCCATCTCTCGCCGTGCCCGATCCCAGTCGTGGGCATCCATGTGGGTCTTGACCTGCTCGACGGCATCATGGACGGCGTGTTGGCGGGTCAAATCACGGGACCCGTCGAGCTCGGCTCGGAGACGTGTGGCCTCGTTCTTGTAGCCGTGGCGGGCCTCGAGCTGTTCAACTAAGGCATAGGCGGCCTCCCAGTCGCCCCGAATGATTTCTTCGTTGATCGCCAGTCGCAGGACCGTCCGCTCCTTGCCGCGGTGGCTGATGCTCTTGGCGACTTCGGAAAGCTGAACACCTTCGGAAATGGTCTGCAGGTTGACGCCCGCCTCGGCCCCCTGGGCCTGCAACTCGCGGAGGGCGTCGTAGCTGCGGAAGGAATTGGACTCGATCTTGATCATCAGGCTGATGGCCGCCCAGATCACCGCGAACAGCGTCAGAACGATCGCGCCGGCAGCGATGAGGATGTACATGGACCACCGCGTCGGTTCGGCGTCGCCCCGGCTCAGTTCGAGGGCACCGACGGCGATGAGGGACAGCGCGGCGATCGCTCCCAGCAGAACGGCGGCGCCCGACCATCGGCGCAAACCGTCAAATCTTCGAGGGACCTCTGTCATCACCATCCCCGGCAGAACTGTGGGCGATTCCCACGATCATCCCCTGCGACTTGTCTGCCCTTCAATTTAGCCGAACACCGGGCGTCTGTCAATCCGCCGGCCGTGCAATGGCACGCGCCGTAACGGGTTACGCATTGAATGGCCGGCACGACTCGTGTGCAGCCCGCCTGCATAACCCGAGTGGGACGGTGGGGCGGGGATGGGAGGCTCAGGAGGATTCCGCCTGGTCGGCCTTGCTTCGTTCCATCTCGTTCCGCTTTGCTTCGAGAATCTCTTCACAGCGGATTTGCTCTTCGGCGGCGTCGACCGCGCGCCGCCGCGCCTGGCCGATAATCGTCAGGAACACCAGCCCGGACAACGCAAGGAACCCGCATGTGATGATCTGCTCGACCATGGTCTCCCACTATACGGACGCCCGAACTGCCAAGCTCAATCGTGCGTCTCCGTCACACACCGATGTACCTCGCATACAGCGTCCGGGCGGCATCCGGCTCGGTCACGCCCTTGATGATCGCACGGCCATCCGGGAAGACGGTGAACTCGCAGTCTTCCACACCGAACCGAAGTAAGTATCGGTTCGATTTCGGCGGAGGCTTTGCCACAGACGCCAAGCGGGCCTCGAGCGCGGCCAAATCCAGTCTCGTTCCCGACGGAGCCGCCACCTGCACCGCCTCCCGCCCGCACAAGGAAACCGCCCTGCTGGCCTGTTCGCCGTCCAGGTATTCGAAGGTCCGCCGCTTGCAACACAGGCAGTCGCCCTCATCGTAGGCGCGCTGCATGTCGAACGTCTCGTGACGGCCGGACCAGGCGTCGAACTGGACGAGCCTGCGGAGGACGGCGTCGTGCCGGCCGGCCAGGATCTTGATGGCCTCCATGGCCTGCGTGGCCGCGACGAGCTGGACGATGGGGCCGAGAACGCCGGCCGTGTCGCAGGTGGGGTTCATCCCCGGGGGAGGCGGCGTGTCCCAGATGCAGCGGAGACAGGGCGTCCGGCCCGGAAGAACGGGCATCATCATGCCGGACGCCCCCACGCACGCGCCGTAGATCCACGGGGTGCCCGTCTTCACGGCCACGTCGTTGATGAGGTATCGTGCTTCGAAGTTGTCCGTCCCGTCGAGGATGAGCTGTGATTTATTGACTACTGTCTCTATGTTACCGCTGTGGACGTCGGCGACGACCGGTTCGATGTCGACCTCTGAATTGATGGCGGCAAGGCGTTCGGCCGCGGCGACCGCCTTGGGGTGACCCTCCGCGGCGTCTGTCTCATCGAAGAGCACCTGGCGCTGGAGGTTGTTCCATTCGACGGTGTCGCGATCGACGAGGCGCAGGAATCCGACTCCCGCCCGAACAAGCGTGTTGGCGATGACGGTGCCCAGTGCCCCGCATCCGATCAGCGTGACGCGCGAGGCCAGCAGGGCCGCTTGCGCGGCCTCGTCGAAATGCTCATAAAGCACCTGCCGCGAGTAACGCGACGGGCCGGTGCGGTCGGCGTCACGTCGTCGGTCCTTATTTTTGCCCATGATCTTTATTCAAATGAGGCACGCGGCGGCTCGTCCTTTTCCTTGGCCAGGGCGGCGAGATATCCCTCCGGCGGAGGCTTGCCGTCTTCTGAAAGCGAGACGGGGCGGACGCTGGCGGGATGGACCGGCGCGACCGGCGGCGAGAGAACCGTGGTCTGGACGGCTTGGCGCCCGCCAGCGGCCGCCGAGGTACGATAAGCGGTCCAGCATCCGCGGGCCGAACTGACGAACATGCCGCCGAAGATCAGGAACAGCAGGTCTTGAAGGTCCACGCCACTGCCGTGCATAAGGCCGTAGCCGAGCCAGTAGACGGCGCACAGGATCATGATCGTGCCGCAGATTCCCGACACGAACACGTCGAGCAGCAGGCCGACTCGTTGGCCGACGAAGCAGAGGACCGCGACAATGGCCAGGCCTATCCCGCCGAACTTGAGCATCCAGTCGAAAACATCGACCGTCGTATTATAAAAGTTGCTCGGAGTCGTTCCCTGCAATCCGACACGCCAGCCGTAATACAGCATCAGCATCGCCCCGATGCCGGCCCATAGCGCGTTTTGTCTGGCTGGGTGGTTCATGGCGGAAAACCGCATCGTTCACGCCCCGGCATTAGCAATCTCGGTCGACGTCACAGATCAAACGGGGCGCTGACGCCGACCTCGCCGTATTCGACATTGACGCGCTGCTCGCGCAGATACGTCACGGCGGCTTCGACTTCCTTCCCCGGTCCCCGGATCAACAGCGACACGATGCTCACCGGGTCGCCGGTCGCGGCCTCCATGATCTTGAACGTAATGTCGAACCGCTTCAGGAGAACCCACAGAAACGGATGGCGTTGCAGCGGACCCACAAACGTCAACCACAGTTTCCGCTCGATCGGAACGCCGCCGACACCGGCCGCTTCGGATCGCCCTGGAATCTCTGGAATCGGACCCTCGAACGAGCCGGACGAAATCCTTCGAAGATCCACGTCGAACTGCGTCAGGAATCGTTCCGCCTCTTTGATCTCCGTCCGCTCACCGACCACGCTGAGGGTCATCTGCGCCTGGTCCGGACCGACGTTCAGCGTGTGGATGTTGAGCAGAACGTTGCGGCAGTGTCGAACCATCTCACAGAGGAGCGCTTCCTGCACATGGGAGCGCTGAAAGCGCAACGCCAACCGCTGTTCGATCCGCTCTGCCACGGCGATTCTCCATTCTCAAGCGATCGGCGCTCGAGGCGGCAGCGGATGCTGTCCCGCCCGACCTGTTCCACCGACGAGCGAATCGCCCTCGCATGGTACGATTCGCGCTGGTCATCCGGTCGCGCGTGCCCTGAACCCGTGGATATTCTACTCCGGCCGGTCCTGTCCGGCCACGTTGGCCGCCGGCGCGGTCAGGCCGTGGAAGGCCCCGGCCCCAGTGCGTTTCGGACGACCTCCAGCCACTCGTTGGCCTGTTGGCGCTGCTGATCATTCGTCAGGCGATCGACGCTCTGTTCGAGGTGCCGCCGCGCCGGCTCGTACTGTTGGAGGTAGCGGGCGTAGATGATTCCGAGCAGCAACCGGATCTGCTCGGCATCGATGGATGTGGGATAGTGCTGGACGTACTTCTCATAGGCGGCGGCAGCCTGCGGATAACGCCGCACGGCCATCAACTGATTGGCCACATGGAGCATCTGTTTGCGCGGGAGGCACTGATCGGCGTGTCGCGCGACGAGGGCTTCGTAGCGCTCGGCCGCGCCGGCGTAGTCATTTCGAGCAAGCCGCTCCGTGATCTCCAAACGAAGATGGGTGACCTCGTCAATCAGTTCCGCCGGGACGGCGGCGGCCACCGGAACCGACGATCCGCCGTCAATCGAGACCGGCCGGGCCACGCGACCATACACAGCCCGCGCCCGGGCGTTCGGATCCGCCATGGTCGATCGCATCTGCGCCCGCTGATGGGCCCGCTTCCACAGGGCGAGGATGTCGTACTGGTCGCGCGGCAGGGCGCGGATGAGCAGCAATCCGAGGCTGACGACAAGACCGAACACATAGCCCGTCAGGTGGGCGGAATAGGCGACGCCTCCGCCACCAGAGAGGCTCGGCATCAAAATGTTGTCGTACAGGATGATTTTGAATCCGATGACGAACAGGGCCTGGACCGACCAGGTTCCGATGAAAAGCCACAGCCAGTAAAACAGCGTGACCTGACTGCGCGGGTGGAGCGCGAGAAACGCCGTCGTCACCGCAGCGATCGCCCCGCTCGCACCGATGACAAACCCGGAATTGAAAGACGCGAAACCAACTCCTGCAAATATACCCCCGGCAATATAAAAGATGAGGTAAACCGCGTTCCCCATCTTGGCGTTGACGGCGTTTCCGAAGACCCACAGAAACAGCATGTTGCCCAGCAGGTGAAAGATGTCACCGTGGAGAAACTGATAGGTGATGAACTGATAAAACTCCGGCTTCGCCGCAAACAGGCCATAGTCGTTTTTCAGGACATCCCCCCAGCCTTCAGACACGAACTGGCTCCGTCCGATGACGTTGGTCACGACGAAGATCAACGCGTTCAGGCCGATCAGCGCATAGTTGACGTAGGGCCGCCGTCGGACGGGGGTGTCGGTTCGGATGGGCAACAGCAGCAACAACGGTCCGGGTCCCCTGTCGGGCGAGGCACGGCGGGGTTCGTGAGTCGGTCGATCCGATGCCGTATTCTAGTGTGCCGCGTCGCGGTTGGCGAGATGGCGACCCCGCTCCAAGCGAGGAACTCCACGGAGCCGCCGGGTGGCGCGGCTGCTCCGTCGGTTCGCGGTGGTCTCAGCGCCGATTCGCTCCCTCATGTCGCGACACGGCCGCGTCGAAATCGTGCCGGTAGCGCAAGATGTCTTGGCGCGCGCGGTCCATGTGCTCGCGCAAGATCGCCAAGTTTTTCTCCGTGTCGAGCGCCAGCCCCAGAAGTCGACCGCGAATACCGGTCGGCAGGCTCTCGATCCTGCTGCGCATGGTACGAAGCGACGATTCATCGCCCGTTTTCAGCATGACACCAATCTCCTATCGTTTACAGCTCCCGGGCCGCCGGCAGCCACTGCTCCGCCGCTCACAACCCGGTCGCTTATCGGTCCGGGCCGGACGCGACTTGAGTATGGCGTTTCACCGGGTGAGCGCACGCCCCCCGTTTCCGGTGGGTCGGCGGACGGGCGCCGCCGTCGACACAGCGCGGCCGCAGCGATACAAACGTGTTGCGGGGTCGCTATATCTTGTAATAGGGGTGGCGTGCTCGCTGCTCGGGCTCTATGCCTCGCTCTCGACGGGAACGCCCAACATCGCCATGATCCGCTCAAAATCATCTAGACGATAGTATTCAATAAGAATCTTCCCGGTGTGGCGTCTGCGACCCTCGCGGATGGTCACGCGGGTCCCGGCCGCCGCCGAGAGACGCCGCTCCATCTCGATGACGGCCGGCCGGACCGAGCGTTGCTTCGGGTCCGGTCCTGAGGGCCGGGCGCTGCGGATCGACGCCTCGAGCTGTCGCACGGACCAGTGCTCGTGAATCGCGCGGCGCGCCAGTTCCGACTGGGCCTTGGGGTCGGACATCCCAAGCAGGACTTTGCCGTGCCCCGGCCCCAGCTCGCCCCGGGCGATGGCCTCGACTGCCTCCTCGCACAGTCCGAGGAGGCGGATATAGTTCGACACGGTGGCGCGGTCCTCCCCCATGCGGGCGGCGATCTGCTCGTGGGAGAGGCCATAGCGTTCGTGAAGGACCTGGTAGCCGCGTGCCCGCTCGATGGCATTGAGATCGGCCCGCTGGATGTTCTCGATCAAGGCGAGTTCGAGCATCTCGTCGTCGGAGACGGAGCGGACGATGGCGGGTATCTCAGCGAGGTCGGCGATGGTCGCTGCGCGAAGACGGCGCTCGCCGGCGATGACTTCATAGCCGGTGCCGGACGGGCGGACGACGATGGGATGGAGCGTGCCGCGCTCGCGGATAGAGTCGGCGAGTGCATTGAGGCTGTTCTGCTCGAACACCCTTCGTGGCTGGGATGGGTTCGGCCGGATGCGGTCGACAGCAAGCAAGAGGATACGATAGCGCGATGATGCCGCGGTGTAGCTGACATCGGCACCTGGGAGGCCTTGGCGTGGACCGGCCTCTTTTTCGCTGATGTCGGCGGAGATCAGGGAGGAAAGTCCTCGTCCGAGCCGCTTGGAGGGCTTTGTCATCGATTGGCTCCTTCCGTAGAATCGACAGCGAGCGTTTCCAAAGAACGCCGATTTTAGGGTTGCGAACGTCCAGCAGCAAGGATGCGCAGGCGCGACACCCGAGGCGTTCCACGTGGAACAGGCCGAGTCGAATCGTGACCGGATATCCTACTGATGACGTTCCACGTGGAACGG
>CAYQDV010000006.1:0-4175 GCA_964416295.1 uncultured Planctomycetaceae bacterium | reverse complement strand
CAGGAACGCCTTCGTGAGGTCGAGCCGACGCTCAGGAAGTGGATGCAGCGAGACGTCGACCGATCGCGGGAGAGACGTCGGATCGTCGGAGACTATGTCTGGTAGGGCGGCCTTCGCTCGCCGCCCCCCGCCAGGCCCGGCGAGACCCCGTGCGTAACACCCCATCACATTGATAGCGAGTCCTTACCCCCTGCGCTTGACTAGAATGGCCACGAGTCGTGGCATGGTGCGCGGGGATGATCCTGACTGCGCGCATCCTGGACTGGCGTCCCGCGCGTGTCCCGACCGGGAGGACCGATCATGATCCAGTGCGAGACGTGCGAGTACTTCACTCAAGGCCCGGAAGGCCAGGTGGGATTCCGGTGCAGTCCGTTCAACAACATAAGAGAGGCGGAGTGTCTTGTTAAATGGCAACTGCTCCGCCTGAGCGAGCTGTCGCAGAAGATGGACCGGATGGTGGCGGCCTACGAGGCGACCGTCAATATTTACAAGCGTCTCCAACCGCTGCAGGAGAAGATGTTCCGCTATATGGAGCGGGAGATCGACGATCAGGAACAGGGGGATGCCTGGAAGTACGATGAGGCGGACGACGATGAAGAGGGCGAGGGTGTGTGACAGAATCGGCGGCGGCGTGCCACGGGCAGCCTGTCTGCCCGTGTCCGTGTGAGGCACTGTGCGTCGATGCGCTGGCGGACAAGCCGCGAGTGGCACGCATCGGGGCAGCCGGGCGTTGCCGCCAGGACCGTCACGGCCCCGCGGACGACGGCCGCTCCGGCAGATGGCGAATCGTGCACAACACGAAGGCGAAGCCGCCCACCCGACGACACATGGAGCGCTCGAACACGCTGCATGGGGACGCGGCGGCACGCCCGGCCGGCGGCCACGCGGTCACGGCCGGGCTTATGCCCGGCCGTGGCGCGTGGCATGTCAGGAGCGTTTGGGTTGTTACGAGGGTCTACACCCAGCCGCGGAGCTTGCAGGCCTCGGCGACGCGCTGGACGGCCACCATATAGGCGGCGAGGCGTGTGTGGACCTTGGCCTGGGTCCGGACGCGGTAGACGTCCTCGAACGCGGTGGTCATGCGGCGATCGAGTTGGGCGTGGACGTCCGACAGCGACCAGTAGTAGTTATAGGTGTTCTGGACCTGCTCGAAATAGCTGACCGTCACGCCACCCGCGTTGGCAAGGAAATCGGGGAGGACCATGACGCCGTTCTTGTGGAGGATGATGTCGGCGTCGGGCGTGGTGGGGCCGTTGGCCAGTTCGCAAAGGATCTTCGCTTTGATGTTGCCGGCGTTTTCGCCGGTAATGACCGCTTCGAGCGCGGCGGGATAGAGCACATCCACGCCGAGTTCGAGCAGGTCGCCGTTGGATATCGGCTTGGTGCCAGGGAATCCTTCGACCTTACCGGTTTCGAGCTTGTGCTTGACGATGGCTTGGGGATCGATGCCGCTTTCGCAATAGATGCCGCCGCGGGAGTCGCTGACGGCGAGGAGTTTGCCGCCGCCGAGGATTTCGGTATGGAGTGTGGCGGCGAATTGACCGGCGTTGCCGAACCCCTGAATGGCATAAGCCGCGTTCTTCACGTCGAGCTTGAGCTTCTTGGCGGCCTCGCGGACACAATAGACACCGCCGCGGGCGGTGGCGTCGCCGCGGCCCTGGGAGCCGCCGATTGGAATCGGCTTGCCGGTGATCACGCTGGGGTGGCTTTCGCCGCGGATGACCTCGTATTCGTCCATCATCCAGGCCATGATCTGCGGCGTGGTGTAGACGTCAGGCGCAGGTATGTCGCGGTGGACGCCAAGGTCCTTGGCGATGGCGCGGATATAGGCGCGGGCGAGTCGCTCCTTTTCGCCTTCGGACATCTCCTTCGGGTTGCAGGTCACGCCGCCCTTGCCGCCGCCGAGGGGAATATTGACAACCGCACACTTCCAGGTCATCCACGCCGCCAGGGCTCGGACGGTGTCGATGGTTTCATCGGGGTGCCAGCGGAGGCCGCCCTTGGTCGGCCCGCGGGCGCTGTTGTATCGAATACGATAGGCTTGAAAGATTCGGGTGCGGCCGTTGTCCATTTTGACGGGCAGGGTCATGCGGCACTCGCGCATGGGCCAGCGCAACAGTTCGTGGGTGGCCGCGTCGAGGCCGAGCTTCTTGGCGGCTTCGTCCAGTTGGGCCTGGGCGGTTGCAAACGGGTTCAGGTTTGCCATTGTTCGTGCTCCTCACATCAATAATCCGGGGTGACATACGACTCACAACAAAAAGATCGCCGTCCGGAGAGGCGTTGGTCGGGGGGGCAGGCGTGGCGTCAACGCGATGACGACCCCTCCGAGTCAATGCTGCCGGCGTTGATCACCGGCCATTGTAGTCTGATTAGAAATCGTTGTCGCGGGCGATTCATGCAACAGTCGGAAGTCGGCGGTGGGGCCGGCGACACGGATCGCCGTTCGGCCCGAAACCACCTCGCCGAGCAGGTCGCTGACCGCCGATCGACGCCATCCCGCGTCGAGCGCGACGGAGGCAGGCGAGGCCGCCGTCGTACCGGTGTGCGATCGGACGAACGCGCGAATCTCCTGCTTGTTGGTCAGGAGCGACATGGCCACACCGGACTTATTGCAGTAGTCCCGCAGCACGGCCGTGAGAAGGTCCGCTAATGCCTCCTGTTCGGGGCTGTCTTCGACGATCACGGGGGGAGATGGGCAGTCTTTCGCCGGCAGCGCCAAGGCCCGCTCGATCGCTTCGATCAGCCGCTTCAACGCCCAGGCGCTGAGGTTGATCCCCCGGAGCGAACGGATGCGTTTCACGTCTGTCCAGCCGCGGCGAGCCAGTTCGACCAGCAGGTGATCGCGAAGGACGACGCGCGGGGGTCGATCCAGCTCAACGGCCAGCTTTTCGCGTTCGTCCAGAAGGGCCTCGGCGATGGCGAGTTCGCGCCGCGCCAGCGAGCCGGTCCCGCGGAGCCGCCGGAGCTTTCGCTTCTCGTCCTGGCTCGCGGGGATTTCGCAGAGACGCCGGCACTCCTCCTCGAGCCAGGGTTCACGACCGGCTGCCGCCAGTTTCCTGCTCAGGTGGCGGTGGATCTCGGGCAGATGGACGACGTCCTCAACGGCGTACCGGACCTGAGAAGATGACAAAGGCCGTTTTCTCCAGTCGGTCAGGGTCTGCGACTTTCGCAGACGCGCGTCGGTCACGGCGCGAACGAGGCGAGCCAGGCTGATCGGATAGCCCAGGCCCGCCATTCCTGCGGCGAGCTGCGTGTCGAACACGTTGACAGGGGCGAGGTGAATCTGCCGCCACGAAATCGCGATGTCCTCCGCACCCGAGTGCACGACCTTCCGGCTGTCGTCGCTGACGACGAGTTCCCAGAACGGGGTGGTGTCCAGCCCACCGACCGGGTCGATCAGGGCGCAGAACGAATCCGTCGCAACCTGGATGAGGCAGACCTGACGGGCGTAGCGGTCCTCGGCGACGAATTCGGTGTCAAATGCGAAGCAGGTCTCGGACGCCAGTCGCCGGCATACGGCGTCGAGGGCCTTGTCCGTCGTGACGATCTCTGGGGAATGGTTGCTCTTTTCACTCATTGAGCTAGCATTGGAACGCCGGAGAGGGTTTGCTGCAACCGTTAAATGCGAGCCGACAGGAGGTTTTCATGGAGCCGAAACACGGCACATCGCCGATCGTGGTGGACGAGACACCGGGCAAGAAGGCCTACTGCCAGTGCGGCCTGAGCGCGAAGCTGCCGTATTGTGACGGGGCGCACTCGCGCGAGGGGACGGACATCTCTCCGATCGTCCTGACTCTGGAAGAGGCCAACAAGAAGGCCGTCTGTCAGTGCTACCGCAGCGCGAACAAGCCCTGGTGCGATGGGACACACTCGCAGCCGATGTAGGGACCCGGTGACGCGGGCACGATCAGTGTGTGCCACAGCCACGCTCGCTGGGCCGTGCGGCCGGGCGCCCGCCTCCGCGCGACGCTCTGCCCGACGAGCAGCACGTGCTGGACCGAGACTCCTTTCTCGGTCCCCTCCGTATGGGAATGCCTTCCCATGTCTTTTCCCTCGCGGCGGCCCCGGCTCACCGTGTGCTGCAGAGCAAAGGAATTTCCTTAGAAGATGTGTCGAGAAGGGATTCTCGACACAGCACGAGCACGCCCACGGCTTCGCCGGTGGGCGTGGCACCC
>CAYQDV010000005.1:4009-34133 GCA_964416295.1 uncultured Planctomycetaceae bacterium | reverse complement strand
TCAACAGGTCCTGCGGCGGGCCGAGTGGTCGGCCGTCCTGACCGCCTACTGGCTGCTGGGAACCCCGATGTTCCCCGCCCTGGTGGACTGTCAGTCCGGTTCGATCAACGCCCTGAACCACGTCTTGAACGGGATCGGATTGATGCTCATCGCCGGCGACCTCCTCGGACGCAAGCGGTTCTGGCCCGCCGCCATCGGCGTGGTGATCTCCGTGTGGAGTCGTCCCCATATGGTCTTTTTCGGACTCGCCGTGGTCGGGGCCGCGTGGTTTGCCAGGACCGACCGGCGACACAAGGTCGCTCTGGCCGTCGCCGGGTTGGGCCTTTCCGCCGGGACGCTGATGACCTTGGACTGGGTGAAGTTCGGCAGTCCCTTCGAAACGGGATACCGGTATATTTACGACTATCGGGAAGACACTTCGCTTGCCCAACGTGTCTCTACCTACGGCGTGTTTTCTCCGCATTTCCTTCGCCAGAACCTTTGGTGCATGAACCTGACCCCGCCGCGTTTTCGCACGTCGCCGGCCCTGATCCAACCGGACAACACCAAGGACGGCGTAGCGATCTGGATGACCTCGCCGCTGTTGCTCGCTGCGTTTCTGGACCTCCGGCGGTGGTGGCGGAACCGGACGGCTCGGCTCTTGATGTTGGCATCGGCGGTCGTGATCGGTACGTTCCTGATGTACCACGCCACCGGGGCGCAAAACAAGGGATACTTTATCTACGCCTTGGATTTTCTGCCCGTTTGGCTGGTCGTCATCGCCCCATGGACCTTGCGCGGGCGACACCGTCAGGTTACCCTCGCGTGCCTTGCGTGGAGCGTGCTGTATTTTCAAATGATCGCGTGACGCAAACGCCAAAGTTGCGACTCTTTGACCGCGACCCAAGGAGGAGCGCGTTTTCGTTCCGCTTGTTGTGCCTCGGTGGACGCCTCGCCCACGCCCCCGTCTTCATGGAGGAAACATGCCCGGCCTCGCCCCTGACGAACCCCGATGGAAAGTCTACACATGCCTCGCCATATTCCTCGCCGGGCTGTATCTCGTCGTCGGACCGCGACTCCAGCTCTCGCGATGGGGCGTCCATCCACAGACCAACATGGCCCTGACCGAGGCCCTCCAGTGGAGGCGCGGCCGTCTGGCCCTGCCCGCCGACTGTCGCATCTACGAAACCGCCCGCGCCGACGGTCAGGTCTACAACGTCGTCGGTCTCGCGTTCGTGGTGATCTCTGTTGTGGGGACCACGTTGAGCGAGTGGGTCGGCGGCCAGCCCGGGACCTTCTACGCGCCCTACTACGTCGCGTGTGTCGCCCTTCCCCCGCCCCTGCTGGCGTTCTGGGCATTCAAGACACGCGTGGCATCTTCGGCATGGGCTGCCGTCCTCGCGGCGTACCTCGTCGCGGGAACCTGCCTGACACCGATCCTGGAGTTCTGCGGCAGCGGCGGTGTCTATTACATCAACCACGTCCTCGCGGTCGACGGCCTGCTCATCTTCGCCGCCGCTCTGCTGGGCCGTCGCCCCGTCTGGCTCGCCGCAATCGGCCTGTGTCTGGCCGTCTGGTCGCGCCAGATGACCTGTCTCTATGCGTTGCCGTTTCTATGGATCGCATGGCGGCACCGCCTGCGTCGAAACGGCATTGAATCGCCGCGCCTCCATCCAGACAACGTCGCCTCGCAACGTCCAGGGTTCGGGCGACCGTGGGTCATTGCGGCGGCCGCCGTCGTCCTCATCGCCGCCGTGCCCATGACCCTGAATACGCTCAAGTTCGGCAATCCGTTCGACACCGGCTATCAACGGCTTTACGAGGGACGCACCGACCCGATCGCCCAGCGGGCGCAGACGTGTTTCTATGGGCCGCGCTACATCCCCATCCATGCGCGGGCGATGAACCTCAACGTGCCAAGCTTGGACATTCGAGGCGGCAGTCTATATCTCGATCGAAGCGACACGAACGGGGCGAGCATCTGGCTGACGAGTCCGCTCCTCCTCGCCGTGTTCGTCACCGGCCGCCGCTGGTGGTCGGACCGCCCAGCTCGCGTCCTCATGCTCGGAACCCTGCCGGTCATCCTCGGCCTGATGGGCTACCACACCACCGGCGCCAACAACGCCGGCTACTACCGCTACGCCCTCGATTTCATCCCTATCTGGCTCGTCGTGGTCGCCCCCTATGTCTGCGAAGGCCGATGGAAATGGATCACGCCCGCGTGCCTGGCGTCCAGCGCGTTGTACTACACCCTCATTCCGTAGCCCGCCGCATGTGGCAGATGGGCTTTCATCTTTCGGTTTTGACTTTTCGACTTTTTGAATTTTGACTTTTCCCCGGTCTTTCCGCGTCACCACCGCGCAGCTATACTCGCCGCGCGTGCGATAAAGTCCTCCGAAACGATTCGTGACTCCGTAAAACGACATGAGCGCAGAGCCGACCGAGACCGTAGAAGCCGGCCGCAGCGCCCGACAACCGCGTTGGCGTGTGGCGGCCTGCTTCGCCCTGATGCTGGCGGCGTGGTACGGCGTGGCCGGCCCGCGCGTGGCGCTCAGTCAATGGACCGTCACCGCCTACAATAATGCCTCGATGACCGAGGCGATGGCGTGGCTGGCCGGCCGGCTGGACCTGCCGCACGAAGGCCGGGACACTCGGATCGACCGCATGCACGACACGGCATGGGACGCCAAGACCGGCCGGGTCTACAACGTCGCTCCACCCTTGATGACCCTTGTTTGCTTCGTCGCGATGGCGATCGAATCGGCATGGCTCGGCCAGGCGTCGGGCGTGCTCGGGCCGCTCGTGTTCGCCACGATCGTCGTCGGGCCGCTGCTGCTCGTGGGATACTGGGCCTTCCACACCCAGGTCCGTGATCCGCGGTGGGCCGCGTTCCTGACGCTGGCCTGGCTCGTCGGCACCGCGGTCTATCCCATGATGGCCCGCAGTCGGGGCGGCAACGTCGGCTACGTCAACCATCTCCTGTCGCAGGTTGGCATCCTGCTGATCGTCGCCGACGTCATGGGTCGCCGAAGAATCTGGCCGGCCGCCATCGGCCTGATCCTCGCCGTCTGGAGCCGCCAGATGACCCTCTTCTACGCGGCGCCCATGCTCTGGGTTGCGTGGACAGGCCCCCGGCGTCGCCGCGACCTCACCATCGCCACCACCGCCGTCGTGCTCGCCGTCGGCGGCCTTATGCTCTTGAACCAGTTGAAGTTCGGGTCGCCGCTCGAGAGCGGATACCGCCTGATCTACGCCGGCCGAAACGACCCCCTCGCCCTCCGGGCACGACAGGGCCTCTTTGCCCTGCGGTGGATTCCCGACAACCTTCGGTACATGCTCTGGCGGCTTCCGCGGATCACCACCTCCCAACAGGGGCTGACTATCAGCGGCCACGCGGAGGGAAACAGCCTCGTTTTCAGCACGCCCATCGTCCTGCTGGTCTTCGCGACCGTCCCCGCCTGGTGGCGCGACCGCCGTCGGCGGGCGATGATGCTGGCGACCGCACCTGTCATCCTGGGCATTCTGATGTACCATGCACCCGGTTTTCATTCCAACGGCTGCTATCGGTTCGGTCTGGATTACCTGCCGGTGTGGCTGATGGTGGCGGCCCCCGCGCTCGTCTCCGATCGATGGCGATGGTGGACGATGGGGTGCGCCGCATGGAGCACGGTCTATTTCCAGATGCTGGACGCCGTGCAGATATGAGGATGCTTCAATGTCGTTTGAGCCGGTGCTCACCAGAAACGTCGGGGTCGAGGGCAGCCGCACGCTGAAGGTCTATCGCGCGCGGGGCGGTTACCGATCAGCCGAAAAAGTCATCCGCGAATGGACCGCCGAGACAACCGTCGAGTTCGTTAAGTCCAGCGGGCTGCGCGGTCGCGGCGGCGCCGGTTTTCCGGCCGGTATGAAGTGGTCTTTCCTGCCGCCCGATCGGAAGGTCACCTATCTCTGCGTCAATGCCGACGAGTCCGAACCCGGAACCTTCTGCAATCGCGTCCTGCTCGAAAACGACCCCCACCAGCTTCTCGAAGGAATCCTGATCGCCGGCCATGCCACACGGACGACCGTCGCCTACATCTATATGCGTGTTGAGTTCCATGAGCAGTTTCATGTCCTCCAGGCCGCACTCGACGAAGCCTATGCCGCCGGCCTGTTCGGCAAGAACCTCTTTGGCACGGATTTTTCGATGGATTGCCGCATCCACCGCGGCGCCGGGGCCTACGTCTGCGGTGAGGAGACCGGCCTGATTGAAAGCCTCGAAGGGAAGCGCGGCTGGCCGCGCATCAAGCCGCCGTTCCCGGCCGTCGAGGGGTTGTTCCACAAGCCGACCGTCGTCAATAACGTTGAAACCCTCTGCTGTCTGCCCCACATCGTCGAGCGCGGTGTGGAGTGGTTTCAGTCGCTCGGCACACCCGGCTCGGCCGGGCCCAAGCTCTACACCGTCAGCGGGCCGGTCAATCGGCCGGGTTGCTACGAAGCCCCGCTCGGCCTCTCCTGCCGCGACCTCATCTTCTCAGACGAATTCGGCCGGGGAATGATCGACGGCCGGCAGGTCAAGGGCTGCATCCCCGGCGGTCTGAGTGTCGGTGTCCTGACCGAGGACGAACTCGACTGCATGCTGGACTTCAACGACGTGCGAAACTATGGCCTCCTCGGGTTGGGCACCGCCGGCGCAATCGTCATCCCCCGCGACGCCGACATCCGGCAGGTCCTCCTCAACATCACTCGGTTCTATTCGTCCGAAAGCTGCGGCCAGTGCACCCAGTGCCGCGAGGGGACCAACTGGATGTACAAGATCGCCAAACGCATCGCCCGCGGCGCCGGACGCATCGCCGACCTCGACCTCCTTATCGAGGTCACGCGAAATATGGGCATGATGGGCGGCATGAGTATCTGTGGCCTGCCGGACGGCGCCGCCTTTCCGATTCGCACGATCGTTGAGAAGTTTCGCGACGAGTTCGAAGACCACATCCGCCGGCAGGAACCCGGCCGGGCCGAAGTCGCCATTCGCCAGATCAACCGCGCGGCCTACGAATTACCCATCATGGCCGCGCAGCCGGTCGCCCCCAGCCTCTGACCCCCCGGCCGCCATTTTGACGTTTTGACTTCTTGACTTCTTGATTTTTTGACTTTTCAACAATGGTCACCCCTTGGCGGTGGCCCCTTCCGGCGGGGCGGGCTCCGCATCGTCCGTCGACCGTTTGAAGCCGCACCGCTTCTCGATCGCCGACAGGTCGTACCACGCCGTCCAGATCGCCCGGGCTTGCTCGGCGCGAAGCGTACTGAAAGCCTGAGCGCGTAACTCGCCTTCATACTTGTCTTGCCGGACGGGATCCAGCCCGACAAACTCGACCACGATCCGCTTCTTCAGCTTGGGCAGCGACACCAGTCTGATCTTCGGCGCCGGCTCTGCGGCCGGTTGGGTCGTGGCCTCGGCGACGATCGGAGTCGTCGGCAGCTCCATCTCCGGCGGCGTCCAGTCCGAATTCGCCATCTCGAAGCAGGCGTCGATGAACTCCTCGGAGGGGGCGCCGAGACCCGCAACCGTCGGGATCGCGAGTGTCCGCGCCATGCGGCGGGCAAACGGTGTCGGCGTGACGGGGCTTCGCAGCGCAGCGCGCGTACGAAGGGCCGTCATCCGCTCGAGCGCGGCCTCGAGACCCAGGTGCCGCGCGACGGCATAGAGCTCCTTGGCATCGGTCTCGATCCGCTCGAAGGCGTGTCGCTTGCGGACGTCCTTCTCGACACGATCGCGAACCTCCGCCAGCGAAGCGGGAGACTCGGCCTCTCGCGCCTCGACCACCCGGAACAAATACCACGCCTTCGGATCATAGCGGCGTTTCTGCATGTTGATGGTCGTCGCCACGAGAGGCGTGTCGGGCGTCTGGAAGAGCTGGAGGCTGAGCGTCGTCTCACTTCCCGCGGCCTTCTTGAAGAACAGCGGCACCCGAAATGCGTACTCCGACAGGGGCAGCCGCTGTGTTTGGCTGATCGCCACGCGCGACCGCCCCACGTTCGGTTGGAGATCCAGTTCCTTCTGCGACAACAGGTTCGTCTCACGATACTCCAGCGGAATGCCGAACTTCGCCGACATGCGGTCCGCCACGTTTTTCATGTACATCGGGTCGCGGACGACCTCCGGAATGATCTCCTTGTATCCCGTCTTCCGGTCGATCACCTGGTCCTGCCAGGGCCTGAGAAGCTCGGTCGCGGCTTCCCGCATGACCTGCTGCGACCGCTGGAGGGCCTTGCGCTGGCGGAGTTCACGCTCCACCTGCATCCGCGCTTCGCTGAAGAGCATCTCGCGCTCGACGGGCTGGCTCGCCGCGGGATCAGACGTGTCGGTCGTCTTGTACTGCGACCGGTTCCGCCGCCAGTACGTCTTGACCTCGTCAAAACTGACGTCCATCTGTGGCTCGATCTGCGAGATGACGACACCGAAGTACTGGACCCGAACGCGCCGCGGAAACTTGTAGCCCACGCCGTCCTCGCTCTCCTCGGCGAAGACATCCTTGTGAGTCTCGAATTGTTCTTGCAACTCCGCCTCGTCGATCACCTCGTTCCCGTCAATGAAACGCGCCGCATCGAGGGCCGCATACCGGATTCGCAGCTTATCCTCGGTGTCGTGGACATAGTGTCGCACCTGGGTTTGTGACGGCATGGCCGTGCTCATCACACGCTGGGCCAGTTGCTGCACCGCCAGAAAACGGGCGAACGCACCCCGGACAACCGGATAGACGAACAGACCCCGAGGCTTGTAACCGGCGAGACGCTCCGGCGTGAGACCCATCTTCAGAAGCTGCCCGTCGACCTGTTCATCGGGAACAACGATGCCGGCGTCGGCCGCTTCATGCGTGAGCATGTACCAGTGCTCGAGGCGGAGCTTGGGGTTGAAAAACTGCTTCCAGCTCGAAATCAGCCGATCGAGGATGATCGTATCGGCCTGGGCGGGATTCAGGTCCCCGTTCGTCACCTGTTCTCCGAAGATGACCGCGAATTCCGTGGCCCCGGGGTTCGGGCTGAACATCGACTGGAGAGCCGCGCCGGCCACAAACGAGAACATGGCAAACAGCACGACCACTACCATGATCTTCTTGGTGTGCTTTCGAAACCACTTCATCATCGCATGTAACTCCTTGCAGCGGCGGTCGTTGCCGCGTCTCGCTCAAAACGCCGCACTATAACACGCTCGCCGTTCCTTGCAAGCCCCTCCGCGACTCCGCGTGCCACGGCCACGCTCGCGCGGCCGCGCCGCCCACCCCCACGCCGTCCCAATCCTGAACCGCCGCGTTTCGGCTTTCAGTTTTTCCACCTCGTCGCCGGCAACGGAACTTTTCCGGATTCACTGTCCAATACGCCCCCCGAACGACGGAGAGTGGGTGAAGCCGGCCACGTGAGAGTCGGCATGGCACCCAATCCTGAGGAGACTGACGATGTACAAGGTTGGAAAAATCACGGTTACCGGCATGTGGGTTCTGGGGCTTTCCTTCGGCATCGCAGTTGCCGACAACCAGACAGGTGGTGTGGGTTCGGATCGCGGCATCCAGATCCTGCCCGGCCCGGCAGGCGCCGGCACCGACTTCGGCTACGCCACCGGCCTCCGCAACGGCGACTTCGAGAGCGGGATCGTGCCCTGGACCGGCGACTTCACCGACGACAGTTGGGGACAGATCGTCACCGCCGGCCAAGCCGGGGTGATCGCCGACGACACTCCGACCGGCCAGGGCGGCAATAGTCCCGCACTCGCTGTCCCCTCCGTGTCGCCGGCGCCGTCGCTCCCGCCAACGGCGAACCATGTCCTCCGGTTGATCGCCTCCGCAACCCCACAGAACGGTTCGCTCCTCCCCGATCCCGCCAGTGGCGCGGGGCCGACCGGCATCGCGGGCGCTCAGGCATCAGGCGGTTCGACCGCGTTTGAACCGACCGGCGCCGCCGCCGGCGGAACCACCGCCCGTCTCTCGGCCAGCCAGCAGTTCCGTTACGCCGATGGCCACCTCCTGGCCACCTCCGCAACAGTCGGCTTCGGACTGACCCTCACCCCCCAGACTTACGCAGGGTTCACCGTAACGATGGAGTTGAGCAACCTCTCGACCGGAACAACCACCTCCCAGGTGATCAGCCAGTACCAGATGGACTGGCCCTGCGACCACACGATGTCCCTGGACGGACTCACCGGTTGGCAGGAGAGCATGCTGGTTGCGGCCAACATCACAGCCCAGCCGAACGATCTCGTCGAGGTCACCTTCACCCTCGACCTGTCTGCCGGAAGCACGGGCGCAGGCCCGGCCCCGACGGCCTATGTCGCGGTCTCCATCGACGATGTGCGACTGATCGCAGGCGGCCCAATCGAGGCCCAACAGGCGGACCCGAGTTTCGCGTTCACCGCGACCGTGGATCAAGTGGACGTGCAGGTCGGCGTGTTCAATCCGGCCGTGGACGGCAACCCTCTTATCGATTGTGGTCAACTTCCGATGCCGCCGGTCGAGCCGGCCACGAACAGCGGGCGGTCCGGCAACGTGCAGGGGGACAATGGCGTGCTCATCGACGCCACCGGCAACGGCGGTTCGTGGTTCAGCTCTGGTACGCAGGACGCGACTTCCGGTCTGATCGCCGGCCGGCCGTAGCCTTCGGGCGGATCGTGCCGGAACCCTCCAGGGTGCCGGCACGCCGGGTCGAATCGATCGTCTCCGTCGAACCGCCAGCTCTGCGAGGGGCCGGCGGTTCGACGTGTCCGAATGGACGGCACGCGGTGGGTGCCCCATCCCCGGGGGTGGGGAACAGACAAAGGCGACGAAGCATGCACGGCGAAGCGCTCGTCCGACCCGCCGGCAAAGGCCAACCGTGGCCTGACGAATGTCTCCGACCGCGAAGTGTGGTAAGATATGGGAAGGGAAGCCAGGTGGCCAAGACCATGTCCTCGGATCTGCCCACAACCACGACCCTGCTTGAAGGGCTGTTTGATCCACACAACGAGACCGTGTGGAATACCTTTCATGAGCGGTACCGGCCCATCATCCTCGCGGTCGCCCGGCGGATCGGGCTGGGCGCGGAGGACGCCGCCGACGTGGCCCAGGAGACGCTCGTCCGATTCTTCCAGGAGTATCGCGCCGGGAAGTACGACCGCGAGCGCGGACGGCTCCGCTCGTGGATCGTGGCCATCGCCCGCTACCGCATCGCCGATATCGCTCGGGCCAAGGCGCGGCGCCGCGAGTGGCGCGGCGAGTCCGTGCTCGCTTTCGTCGAGGACGAGGACCGGCTCACGGCCCTCTGGGACGAGGAGTGCCGGCGCGAGGTCCTGCGCCGCGCCATGAGCAAACTCCGCGAGACCACCCGACTCGACGAACGCACGATCACGGCCTTCCAGCGCCAGGCCCTCGAAGAACGCACGCCGGCCGAAATCGCGGCCGAATTGGAAATGAGCATCGACGCCGTCTACAAGGCCCGGCAGCGCTGTCTCGCCCAGCTCCGGACGATCCTGCTTCGCCTGAACGCGGCCTACGAACTCTCTGACGGAGGATGACCGATGTCTGAATCCATCCCGCCACACGACAACTGTCCGGGCGATCACGCCCTACACGACTACCTGAGTTCAGGCGTCTCACCGCCGGATGCGGACCGGGCGGACCGTTCCGCCCTGTCACGGCATATCGAATCATGCCCGCGATGCCGGGCCAGGGCGGAGACGTTTCGGCAGGATGACGACCTCGTGGCGGCGCTGGCCGACGCCCACGCGGCGCGCCCCCTCGACGCGAGAGACCCGGACGGCCAACCCGCGCCCACTACGCCACCGGTCGTTCCCGGCTACGAGATCGTCTCCGAAATCCATCGCGGGGGTCAGGGGATCGTCTTCCGGGCCATCCAGACCGCGACGAAACGAACCGTCGCGCTCAAGGTCCTGCTCCGAGGCGGCTTCGCCAGCGTCCGCCAGCAACGCCGCTTCGAACGCGAGGTTGACCTCGTCGCCGGCCTGCGGCATCCCAACATCGTCACCCTCTATGACAGCGGCGTCTCGTCCGACGACAGTCTCTATTTCGCCATGGAGTTCATCGACGGCCGGCCGCTCGACGAATACATGCGATCCCGTCGCGACGCCGAATCCCGCGGTCGTCGCAGGTCCGTCGACGATACGCTCCGCCTCTTCTCCAGGATCTGCGGCGCCGTCGCCTATGCCCATCAGCACGGCGTCATCCACCGCGACCTCAAGCCTGCCAACGTCTGCGTCGACGACGCCGGCGAGCCGCATGTGCTCGATTTCGGCCTGGCGCGGCCGACCGGCGACGGCCCTTCCTCACGAATGACCCTGACCGGCGAATTCATGGGCACGCTCGCCTACGCCTCACCCGAACAAACCCGCGGCGACCCGGCCCTCATCGACGTGCGGTCTGACGTCTATGCCCTCGGCGTCATCCTCTACGAGATGCTCACCGGCCGCCTTCCCTATCCCGTCACCGGATCGCTGGCCGAAGCGCTCCGTGCCATTGCCGAATCCGATCCCGAACCGCCCAGTGCCTGGTATCACCGCCACACGACCGACAACACACCTGTCGCTTCCGCGCCCTGCCGCGTCAACGATGAAATCGAGACCATCGTCTTGAAGGCGCTGGCCAAGGAGAAGCCGCGGCGTTACCAGACCGTCGAGCACTTCCGCCAGGACATCGAGCACTACCTCGCCGGCGAACCCATCGACGCCAAGCGCGACAGCACCTGGTACGTCATGCAGAAGACCGTCCGCCGCCACAAGGTGCCGGTCTCCGCCGCCGCTGGGTTCATCATGTTGGTCGTCGGCTTCCTCGCCTACCACGCCAACGCCATGGCGCGCGAGCGCGACGTCGCCCGCAGCGCGACCGAGCACTTCGTTCGCATGATCGAGCGGGGCAATCCGGCCGAGACGGCCGAGTCGGATTTCACGGTTGTCGCCATGCTCGATGAGGATGTCGACGCGTTGCGCCAGGCCCCGCCGGCCCAGCCCGAGGCCGAAGCCCGCGTCCGCCACGCCATCGGCAATGCCTACAAGGAAAACGGCCAGTATGCCAAGGCCCGCGTCCAACTGGCCCGCGCCCTCGAACTCCGCCGCCGTCTCCACGACGAGCCGGCCGTCGAGCTGGTTCAAAACCTCAACGACCTCGGCTCCGCCGTCTACAAGCTCGGGGACTATCCCGCCGCCGAGCGGCTCTTCACCGAGGCCCTCGAGATGAGCCGCGAGTTGGATGCCCCCGCCGACCTCTCCGAGAGCTACAACAATCTTGCCACCGTCCGCCAGCGCCAGAGTCGGTTTGCCGAAGCTGAGCAGATGTTCCGTGAGGCCATCGCCGTCCGCCGCGAGTTCCCCGACATCGATGATCCCACGAAGATCGCCCCCCGCATGAATCTCGCCACCTGGCTCCGCGAACAGGGTCGTTACGGCGAAGCCGAAGAATTTTATCGAGAATCACTCGCGAACCACCGGGATCGCCTCGCCCCCGACCACCTCCAGACGGCCAAGGTCAAAACCGCTCTCGCCCGCTGCCTCACCCGTCTCGGCCGCTTCGACGAGGCCGCGACGCTCTTGGACGAGGCCCTCGCCGTCAAGACTCGCCTGCCCAACCCCCGGCATCCCACCGTCGCCATCTCCCTGCTCTACCGCGCCGAACTCGCCCTCGCTCAGGACGACGACCTCGCCGCCGAGCGCGACTCTCAGGATGCCCTCGCGATCTTCCGCGAAGTCCTCCCCGCCGGGCACCGCCGAACCGCCGAAGCCCTCGTGTTACTCGGATCGATCCGGATCGCGCGGGGAGACGCCGCCAGCGCCGAGCCGCTCCTGCGACAGGCCGCCGACATGGCGGAAACGGCGCTCGGCCCCGATCACTACCTCGTCGACGACGCCCGTAGCGTTCTCGGCCAGTGCCTCACCGACCTCGGCCGCCTTGATGAGGCCGAACCATTGCTGGTCAAGAGCTATCCACGCCTCCGCGAGAAGCTTGGTCCGCAACACGACCGCACGCAGGCGGCCCTCGACCGAATCGTCCGCTTCTACGAATCCTCCGGCTCGCCCGATAAGGCCGACCCATACCTCGCCCTCCGCGACGGCGCCGACTGACCGCAAAAGCAGCTCAGTGCTGTGGAAGCCCCCTCCACCCGGCCGCGCCCGCACCTTGGTTTTGACTTTTTGGCGTTTTGACTCTTCGGCGTTTCCCCCCATCCGATCCGTCGACGCAGCCGATCGCAACGGTTAAAAAGTACGGCCCCTCCGCAGCGGATCGTCCGTTTGGCGGAGGCCTCGCCCCGGATCGGCGTCGGCGGGGGAATCTGGCAGACAGGGGGCCGACGCGCTCTATGCACTACGATCACGTCCGCATCGCTACAATCGGCTACGAACTCCCGCCGCAGGTCGTCACGTCGCGCGAGCTCGAGGAGCGCCTGGCGCCCGTTTACAAGCGTCTCCACGTGCAGCCCGGCCAGCTCGAAGCCCTGACCGGAATCCGCGAGCGGCGATACTGGGAACCGGGCCGCCGAATGGCGGACGGCGCCGCGGTGGCCGGTCGCAAGGCGCTCGACGCGGCCGGCCTCCCGGCCGAAGCGGTCGGCATGTTGATCTACGCCGGCGTCTGCCGCGACAACCTCGAGCCCGCGACCGCCTGCGCCGTCGCCGACGGACTTGGCGTCAGCGGCGATGCGCAGATCTACGATCTGTCCAACGCCTGCCTCGGCATCATCAACGGAATCGTCCATATCGCCAACGCCATTGCCTTGGGGCACATCCGCGCCGGCTTGGCCGTCTCGTGCGAAAGCGCCCGGCAGATCGTGGACCTGACCATCGAGCGGATGCGGGCCGGCTGCGACATGGAGGACTTCCGTCTCTCGCTCGCGACCCTGACCGGCGGCTCCGGCGCGATCGGCGTCGTGGTGGCCCACAAGTCTCTCGCGCCGGAAGGCCACGCCCTATTGGGCGGATGCATCCGCAGCAACACCGCCCACCACCGACTGTGCCGCTGGGGCCCCGACAGCGGTGTGCCCTCGACGGCGCCCATGCAGATGGTGACCGACGCCACCGGCGTGTTGGAGCACGGCGTGACCCTTGGAACCGAGACGTGGCACAAATTCCTTGAGGAGATGGGCTGGTCGGTTGAGCAGGTCGATCGAACGATCTGCCATCAGGTCGGCGCCGCCCATCGCGACACCGTGTTGAAGGCCCTCGGCATAGCCCCCGAGCGCGACTTTCAGACCTACGAACACCTCGGAAACATCGGCACGGTCAGCCTCCCGATCACGGCGGCGATCGCCGAAGAACGCGGCGTTCTGAAAAAGGGCCACCGCGTGGCCTGCTGCGGCATCGGCAGCGGCCTGAACTGCCTGATCCTCGGCGTTGAATGGTAACGATTCCCTCGGCCACGCCAACAAGCCAGGGTCGGAGGGTGCGAGAGGAACGGCTACATTGGCTGCGATGACGATCGCGACGAAAAGACTGTGCTCGTTGTACCCCTTCAAGTCGCACTATCTCGATCGCCGCGGCGTGCGCACGCACTATATCGACGAAGGTCGCGGCGGGCCGGTCGTCATGGTTCACGGCAACCCCACATGGTCGTTTTACTATCGCAAGCTCATTGCCGCCCTGCGGAACGACCACCGCTGCATCGTGCCCGACCACATCGGCTGCGGCCTTTCC
This sequence comes from uncultured Planctomycetaceae bacterium, assembly GCA_964416295.1. Taxonomy (GTDB): domain Bacteria; phylum Planctomycetota; class Phycisphaerae; order UBA1845; family UTPLA1; genus JAPULF01. The sequence goes on along the minus strand of CAYQDV010000005.1, from coordinate 20,512 downwards.
GACAAACCCGGTGATGGCCAATACGAATACGTCCTCGAACGACGCGTCGACGATCTCGAAGCGCTGCTCGACCACCTTGACCTCACGCGAAATGTGACGCTTATCCTTCATGACTGGGGCGGGATGATCGGCATGGCCTGCGCCCTGCGGCGGCCGGAGCGCGTGGCCCGATTCGTCATCATGAACACCGCAGCATTCCTCCTGCCCGCAGGCCGCCCGCTGCCGTGGCGGCTGCGGTTGCTGCGACGGGGACCGCTCGGGCCGCTGCTGGTGCGGGGGTTCAACGCGTTCGCCCGGGGTGCGGCCCGGATGGCGACGTCGAAAGGGCTGCCGCCCGACGTTCGCGCCGCCTACCTCGCGCCGTACAATTCCTGGCGAAACCGGATCGCCACGCTGCGGTTCGTGCAGGACATCCCGCTGCGGCCCGGCGATCGGAGCTACGAACAGGTCCAATGGGTCGACGACAACCTGCACCGGCTGGCCGGCGTGCCCATGCTGATCTGCTGGGGCGAGCGCGACTTCGTGTTCGACCGGCACTTTCTCGACGAGTGGCGCCGCCGGTTTCCCGATGCCGAGGTGCAGACGTTCCCCGATGCGGGGCATTATGTGCTGGAGGACGCCGCCGACCGAATCGTACCGGCCGTCCGAGAGTTCCTCCGACTGTCCGGGAGTGGACCGCGCCGTTAGCACGATCCACCCCCATCAGGTGTCCGCGCCGTGAGTTACACTTCCTTCATGACCGGCAACGTCATGACTGACCCCAGCCCCAACATCGCCGCCCGCCTCACGCAGACGGCCCGCGCTCATCCCGACAGGCCCGCCATTGTCTGGCGGACGGGACGTGACGGCGACACGGGCATATATACACGAGTAACCTTCTCAGAGCTGAACGCCGAGGTTGATCGCTACGCCCGCGGGTTGGAGGCGGCCGGCGTCACGCGCGGGACGCGGACGGTGCTGATGGTCCCGCCGCGGATCGAGTTCTTCGTGCTGACGTTTGCCCTGCTCAAGATCGGGGCCGTGCCGGTGATGATCGATCCGGGGATGGGCCGGCGGAATGTCGTCGATTGTCTGTGCAAGGTCGAGGCCGAGGCGTTCATCGGTGTTCCGTTGGCACACGTGTTGCGGGTGCTGCATCGCCGGGCGTTTCGGTCAGTCCGCGTGGCCATCACAGTGGGGCGACGATGGTTCTGGGGCGGCCTGCGTCTGGCGGATGTCCGATCGCAGTCGAGTGAGCCGTACCAAGCGACCGCAACAGACGCGGACGACCCTGCCGCCATTCTATTCACCTCCGGCAGCACCGGCCCGGCCAAGGGCGTGCTGTATCGACACGGGATGTTTGCCGCCCAGGCCCGCATCCTGCGGGACCACCTCGGCATCCGACCGGGCGAGATCGACCTGCCGACCTTCCCGCTGTTCGCGTTGTTCGATCCGGCGCTGGGCATGACGGCGGTTTTACCGGAGATGGACCCGACGCGGCCCGCCCACGTCGATCCGCTGAAGATCATCGGCGCAATACGCGATCAGCAGGTCACCCACATGTTCGGCTCGCCCGCGCTGCTTGACCGGGTGGGGCGATACGGTGCCGCCAACGACGTCAAACTGCCGACCCTGCGGCGGGTCCTGTCTGCCGGCGCGCCGGTGCCCCCGCTGGTCCTCGAGCGATTCCGCGCGATGCTCGACGCCGACGCGGCGATCCACACGCCCTACGGCGCCACCGAGGCGCTGCCCGTCGCATCGATCGAGAGCCGCGAGATTCTCGGCGAGACACGCCGCGAATCCGACCGCGGGCGCGGCACCTGCGTGGGCCACCCGGTGCCCGACGCCACCGTCCGCATCATCCGAATCACCGACGAGCCGATCGACGCCTGGTCAGATGCGCTGATCCTGCCACCCGGCGAGATCGGTGAGATCGTCGTCAGCGGACCGATGGTCACCCGTGAATACTTCGCAAGACCGGATGCAACCCGCTTGGCCAAGATCCCACACGGAGCCGCCGTCTGGCATCGCATGGGCGACGTCGGTCGTTTCGATGACGCCGGCCGCCTGTGGTTCTGCGGTCGCAAGGCCCATCGCGTCGAGACGCCGGCGGCGACGCTCTTCACCGTGCCCTGTGAGAGCGTGTTCAATCAGCACCCGCGCGTGTACCGCTCGGCCCTGGTGGGTGTCGGCAGCCGACCGCGGCAGCGGCCGGTCATCTGCATCGAGTTGGAGCCAGGCACGCAGCCAGCCGACGCCGAACGATTGAAACACGAGTTGCTCGATCTTGCCCGCGCCAACTCGCTCACGAAAAACATCGACACGATCCTGTTCCACCCGTCCTTTCCCGTCGATGTCCGGCACAACGCCAAGATCGACCGCGAAAAGCTCGCGCGATGGGCGGTGGGAAGACTGCGACGAGCCGATGGCCGGTAGCGAATAGCGCGTAACCAATGCCCCACAGCGAACCATGAACACCGATACCGCGACAAGAACGACGTCACGCACGCGATCGGCGAGCCGCGTGCTTCAGCCCGCGCGGTGCCGCGATATCGAGTGGCGTCCCCACTCGCGCAGGGTGCGAAATTGAACGCCCTCGTCACCGGCGGCGGCGGGTTCCTCGGCCGGGCGATCGCCGAACGGCTGATCGCCCGTGGCGACAGCGTCCGCAGCTTCGCCCGAGGCGACTATCCGGAACTGCGGGCGATCGGGACGGAAACCCTCCGGGGCGATATCGCCGACCGACAGGCCGTCACGGCGGCCTGCGCCGGCCGCGATGTCGTGTTCCATTGCGCCGCCCGTGCCGGCCTCGGCGGCCGGTACGGGCTGTACCACCGGACCAACGTCATTGGCACCGAAAACGTCATCGCCGGGTGCCGTGCCGAGGGCGTATCGCGCCTGGTGTATACAAGCTCGCCCAGCGTCGTGTTTGACGGCACGGACCAGCAGGGCGTCGATGAATCGGCGCCCTGCCCCCGGCGATTCCATGCCCACTATACAAAGACGAAAGCAATCGCCGAGCGGGCCGTGCTCGCCTCGAACGGTCCCGGTCTGGCGACGGTCGCCCTGCGGCCGCACCTCATCTGGGGCCCTCGCGACAATCACCTCGTGCCGCGGATCATCGCTCGGGCCGGTCGGCTCCGCCGCATCGGCGGTGACAACAAGCTCGTGGACTGCACCTACATCGACAACGCCGCAGACGCCCATCTGCTCGCCTGCGATCGGCTCGCGGCGGGGGCGCCCGTTGCCGGCCGAGCCTACTTCATCAGCAACGGCGAACCGAAACCGCTCTGGGACCTCGTCAACGGCATCCTCGCCGCCGCCGGCCTGCCGCCTGTCACGCGCACCATCCCGCGCTGGGCGGCCAGGGTCGCCGGCAGCCTCGTCGAGACGACCTACGCGCTGCTTCGATTGTCGGGCGAGCCGCCGATAACCCGCTTCCTCGTGGACGAAATGTCTACGGCACACTGGTTCGACATCACCGCCGCGCGCCACGACCTGGCATACGAACCCGCCGTGTCGATCGACGAAGGACTGCGGCAACTCGAAGCCTGGCTGCGTGAAACGCGCGGCTGACACGGGCCGCCTACGGCGAATCCCTCGACACGCTACAATGCCGCACAATGGCCATCGACCGGATTCGTAATTTCTCCATCATCGCCCACATCGACCACGGCAAGAGCACCCTCGCCGATCGTCTGCTCCTCGCCTGCGGGGCACTCTCCAAACGCGAGTTTCACGCCCAGTTTCTCGACGACATGGATCTCGAACGCGAGATGGGGATCACCATCAAGGCCAACCGCGCGAGCCTTGCCTACCGCTATTCGGGCGGATCGGACAGCAACGGTCAGAGCCTCCCAGCGGGAGAATACCAGCTCAACCTCATCGACACGCCCGGACACGTCGATTTTCACTACGAGGTCAGCCGCTCGCTCGCAGCGTGCGAGGGGGCCTTGCTCCTGGTCGACGCCGCGCAGGGCATCGAGGCCCAGACCCTCGCCAATGCCTACAAGGCAATCGAGGCGGGATTGGAGATCATCCCCGTCATCAACAAGATCGACCTGCCCGGTGCCAGACCCGAGGACATCGCGATCGAGCTGGAACAGGTCATCGGACTCCCCGCCGACGGAGCCTTGTTCGTCTCCGCGAAGACCGGCCAAGGCGTCGACACTATCCTCTCGGCGCTCGTCGAGCGAATTCCATCCCCAACCGGAGATCCGACGAAACCGCTCAAGGCCCTCATCTACGACGCCAAAGTTGACGTCCATCGCGGCGTCATCTGCCACCTCCGCGTCATGGACGGAACGCTCGCCCGAGGCGACAAGGTCCTCCTGATGGCCGCCGGAAGAACCCACCTCGTCAGCGACATCGGCACCCACACGCCCCGTTTGACCAGCCGCCCGACGTTGAGCAGCGGCGAGGTCGGATACCTCTTCGCCGGCATCAAGACGATTCACGACGTGAACATCGGCGACACCATCACCAACGACGCCCACCCCTGCAACGAAGCCCTGCCCGGCTACCAGGCGCCCCAGCAGATGGTGTTTTGCGACTTCTATCCCGGCCCCGGCACGACCGCACGGCAACTCCGAGAAGCGATGGAATGTCTCTGGCTCAACGATTCGAGCTTCAACTTCACCCCCGCCGCCAGCGCCGCCCTCGGAATGGGCTTCCGCTGTGGATTCCTCGGCCTCCTCCACATGAAGATCATTCAGGAGCGGCTCGAACGCGAGAGCGAGGTCGACCTCGTCCAGACCGCCCCCACCGTCAGCTTCGAGATCGAATACAAGGATGGAGCCGTCCGGCGGATCGAATCACCCGCCGAGTTGCCCGATTCGGCCCAGATCGCCGAGCTGCGAGAGCCTTACGCTCGCGTCGAGGTCATTGTGCCCAGCCGGTTCATCGGAAACGTCATGAAACTCAGCGAGGAGCGGCGGGGAGCCTACAAACGAACCGAATACCTCTCGCCCGAACGCGTCGTCCTGACCTACGACTTCCCGCTCGCCGAGATCATCTACGACTACTACGACCGCCTCAAGAGCGTCACCAGCGGCTACGGAACGATGGATTACGAGCTGATCGGTTTTCGGGCGGACGATCTCGTCCGGCTCAACATCCTCGTCAACGGCATGGAAGTCGACGCCCTCAGCGTCATCGTCCACCGCTCGCGAGCGGAACGCCGCGGCCGCCGTCTGATCCAGCGCCTGCGAAAGGAGATCGACCGCCACCTCTTCGAGATTCCGCTCCAGGCTGCGATCGGAAACCGGATCATCGCCCGCGAGTCCATCCGGCCGCTCCGAAAGGACGTCACCGCCAAGTGTTACGGCGGGGACGTCACGCGAAAGCGCAAGCTGCTTGAAAAGCAAAAAGCCGGCAAAAAACGTATGAAACAGGTCGGCAACGTCTCCATTCCCCAAGAGGCTTTCATGGTCGTCCTCGACACCTCGGAGTGACCCCGCCCCCTGATCCCCGTTCTGACTGCTCGATTTTTCGCTCCGGCGCGCGTGCCACGGCCACGCTGGTGCGGCCGTGCCGTCAATCAGCAATTCCCGCCCCGCGCCGAAACAGCAGCGAGGCCCAGAATCACCAATATTTCGGCGTGTCGGTTTTTCGGATTTCGGTTTTGATGTTTTGACTTTTCCCCCGCCCCAACGGCATAATGGACGCTCGATCGGGACGCACAGCCTTAGCGGGCGTGCCCGACCGGACCGCGGCATCCATGCCGCGCCGGATTGCAGACTGGGTTGGATCGTGTCGAACACGGAGACTTGAGATGAGCACCGTCAGCAAACTTGCCTCGTGGGTCGCCCCGGCGATCGTCATCGCCGCCGTGGCCGGTTGTGTTTCGAGAGACGAGTACCTGCGAACCGACTTCGCTCGCCGCAAAGCCCTCGAACGGGCCGAGACGCTGGACCGCGACCTCTCCGACGAACGAAACCGCAGCCTCGCCGTCGAAACCGAGCGCGACAGCCTGCGCCGAGAGCTCGATGCCAAAAACGCCGAAAGTGAGACTCTCAAAACCGAGAACACCTGGCTCGCAGAGCACATGGACAAGGTCCAGGGGCAGTTGGACGACATGCTCGCCAGACACATCGGCGATGTCGAGGTCGTCGAGGTCAAGCTCCCCGCCGAACTGGACCGGGCACTCAAGGCGTTCGTCAAAAACCATCCGGAAGAAATCGAGTATGACCCCCAACGCGGCGCCGTCCGCTGGAAAAGCGATCTGACCTTCGCCAAAGGCAGCGACAGCGTTCGAGAATCCGCCCGCGCCGCCTTGGCGGAGTTCGCCGAAATCGTCAACTCCGAGGCCGCCAGCCAGTTCGAGGTGATCGTCGTCGGACATACGGACAAGTTGCCGATCGGCCCCGTCACCGCACGAAAGCACCCCACCAACTGGCATCTCTCCGTCCATCGCGCCGTGTCCGTCATGTTCGCCCTCCACCAGAACGGCGTGGGCTACGAGCGCATGGGATGCATGGGCTACGGCGAGTTTCATCCGCGGGAGCCCAACCCGGCGCGCGGCGGAAACGAAGCCAATCGACGTGTCGAGATATTCCTCGTCGGCGGACGGAACGCGGTCGGGAACATCGACACCCCCTGACGCCGAACCCTGCGAACACGATGTGCAATCGACACCCCGGCGGAACACGTCATCGAGCGTCTATTCTGCGCGCCGCCGTCCTCGCTTCCCAGCCGCCGATCGCCGCCGCGCTGCGCCCGCCCTCCTGACCGGGCGCCCCGTCGGCTGTCCAAGCACATACGCAATCACAAAGGTCATCACCGTGCCGATCGGGTACGTCCACGTGAACGCCGCGTAGGCCGGCTGCCCCAGCTCATCGACCGTCCGATATCGGTGCAGAAGAACGATCGCCACCGCGCCTCCGGCCAGCACCGCCGTCCGCTTCACGTCTCCGCCCGACCGGATCAGCCCCGCTACCAGGATCGCCGCCGCCCCGAGCCACACGATCCAGTCCGCCAGGCGGACCTCGTATCCCCCGACCGTCCCGATGGCGAATTCGTGTTGCAGCATGCCGAAGACCGCGAGCACCGACATTGGAACCGCCCAGATCAGACCCGACGCGTCCCGCCGCGTTGGTAGAAAGGCCAGGAGAAATATCCCAAGCAGCGGGCCGTAGGTGTAGCCCACCAGGGCCAGCGCCAGGTCCACGACGTTGGCCTGTTGCTCCGCCAGTGCGATACAGGCCGTCGCCGTCAGGCACAGCACGACGCCCCACAGAACCACCAGGGCCTTCGACAGCCCGATGTCGCTCGATACCAAGCGGGCAAACCAGCCGTTCGGCCGCCCACCCCGTCGCCGACGACGCGGCAGAACCGCGAGCGTTGTCTGGGACAGCGCCGCCAGAGTCGAGTCCAGCGTCGACACGGCGGACGCGAAAACCGCGGCCACGATCAGGCCACGGATGCCCGTCGGCAGCGCCCGGATGATGAATATGGGAAGCAGATAGGCCTTTCGCTGCGTGTAGAGCACCGCTTCCTCCGCCGTAAAGGGATCCCGAAGGAAATAGACATACAAAGCAATCCCCACCGTCAGCATCAGCGCTGCGATGAGCACACTGGCACTGCTCGCGATGATGGCCCTTCTCGCGTCGCCGCGATTGCGGCAGCAAAACATCCGCTGCGCCATGACCTGGTCGGTCCCGAACGCCGCGAGATTCACGAACGGCGTCGCCAGCAGGCCGCACCAGAGCGTGTATCGCAGCGACGGGTTCGTCCGAAGGTCGAGCAGTTGAAACTTGCCCGCTGCCGCCGCGGTCCGCACCGCGTCCGGCAGCGATTCTGGCATGGCGTGGATCGCGAAGCACAACGCCGCGCAGGCCCCCGCCATAAGCACGACGAACTGCAGGAGGTCCGTCCAGATGACCGTCGTCATGCCGCCCATCAGCGTCCATCCCACGCTGAACATCCCGATCGCCCAGATCGATCGCCCGAGGTCCCAGTCGGCGATGACGCTCAGGACCAGCGCGGTGACGTAAACCCGCGCCCCCTGCCCCAGGATGCCCCCGACGAGGAACAGGCCCGTCGTCGCCTTCCGGGCGCCCGCGCCGAGCCGGTGTTCCGCGTAGTCATAGGGGCTGTAGATCTCTCGCGCGTAGTACTCCGGTACGAAGTAGAATCCGATGATCAGCCGCGCGACCACCGCCCCCAGAGCCAGTTGCAGATAGGTGAGGTTCCCTCCGTCCGCGAAGCTGATCGCCGGCACCCCGATGAACGTGACCGCCGATATCTCCGTCGCGATGATCGAACCGCAGATCGCCCACCACGGCAGCTTCCGCCCCGCGAGGAAGAAATCGCGAATCGTCGACTGCTTGCCCGCGAGCCGGACGCCGATCAGCGTGGTCAGCACGAGATACGCCGCTACGACCAGCCAGTCGATTCGGTTGAATGTGCGCGGGAGCGAACCGGCCTCTGCCACGAGCATGGACGGCCATACTCACCCCAATCAGCGGAGTTTTCCAGTCTTCCATACCACCTTCGTTTTGACTTCTTGACTCATTGACGTTTCCGACGCCCGTCCGCTGTGTCCGAATAACCGGGTCTGCGACACAATCGGTGGCGGGGTGCCGCGAGCAGCTTGCCTCCCCGTGCTCGTAGAGGGTGCTCTGCGTTCATGCACTCGCGGACAAGCCGCCAGTGGCACCGATTGGGGGCAGTCGGGCGTTACCGCCGAGACTGTCACGGACCCCGAATAATCCCACGCAAGCAGCCGGGGTTGATTGAGCCGAGGGGACCCAGTAGAGTATAATAGTTGGTGAGCGCTGCCCTCCCAACGAGTGGAATCCCGTTGCGGAGCCTTGGGCCACGCAACCCGAGGCTCTCGCCAGACCCTGCCGTGATCGATCATTCCCTTATGGACGCACGCCGGTCAGAAGTCGCGATGGCAGATTCGGCGAGCGTATCGGAACAAACGACTGGAGCGCAGCAGCCAAAGACCGAACCGTCGAGGCACCGGCCCCGACCGGATCGTTTGCCAAGATGCGGTGTGGGGCTGGTGCGAAGTTCGCCGGCATCACCCGGGAGAGAACCATGGCAGCCAAGTTACCGGTATGGGGCATCGACGTCGGGCAGTGCTCGCTCAAGGCCCTAAAACTTCAACCGGCCAACGACAAAGTCGAGGTTCTGGCCTTCGATGTGGTCGATCACGACGCCATCCTGTCTCAGGCCGAGGCCGAGACTCCGGCGATGATCAAGAAGGCCATCGAGACCTTCCTTTCTCGAAACGACGTCAGCGACAGCCATGTCGTCGTGTCGGTGCCGGGGCAGCAGACGCTGATGCGCTTCACCAAGATGCCCCCGGTTGAGAAGAAGAAAATCCCCGACATGGTCAAGTACGAGGCGGGGCAGCAAATCCCATTCGATATGGATGAGGTCGTCTGGGACTATCAGATCTTCACCGAAGAGGACTCTCCCGACGTCGAGGTCGGGATCTTCGCCATTCGACGCGAGCTGATCCGCAATCACCTGTCCCATTTCACGGATGTCGGCATCGAGCCGATCGTTGCGCAGGCCGGCCCGATGGCCTCCTACAACGCCGTTCGGTTCGACCGCCCTTCTGACGACGGCGAGGCGATGATCCTCCTCGACATGGGCGCCGTCACCACCGACCTGATCGTGTTGGAAGGCAGCGGCACGTCGTCCAGCATGTGGTCGCGGCCGGTGCCGATCGGCGGCAACCGTTTCACCGAGGCGCTCGTCTCGGCCTTCAAGATCTCGTTTAAGAAGGCCGAAGACCTCAAGCGAAACGCTGCCTCCACCAAGTACGCCCGGCAAATATTCCAGGCGATGCGACCGGTCTTTGCCGACATGGTCTCCGAGGTCCAGCGATCGATCGGCTACTACACCTCGACCCACCGCGAAACCCACATCACGCGCGTCCTCGGGATGGGCAACGCCTTCAAGCTGCCCGGCCTCCAGAAGTTCCTCCAGCAGAACCTCCAGATTGAGGTCGAAAAGCTCACGGGGTTCAAGCGGCTCGTCACCGCCGGACACGAAAAGCAACCTGCGTTCGGTGACAACATCATGAGTTTCGCCGTCGCCTATGGATTGGCCCTCCAGGGACTCGATCTCGCCGCCGTCCAGTCCAACCTCCTGCCTCCGGAGATCGGCCGGAGCATCCTCTGGAAAAAGAAACGCCCGTGGTTCATCGCCTCCGCCGCCTGCCTCGCCCTCGCCGCCGGCGTCGTCTGGGGCAAGAACGTCATGACAAACGGTGCCATCGACGAAGGCATGGGCACCGTCCAGTCGGCTCAGATCGGTCAGGCGCCCAACATCGATGCCGCCGAACGCATCGTCAGCGGCGCGTCCTCCGATCGACCCGCCTTGGAACGCGCCGTCGAAATCGCCAAGGCCGCCAACGCCTTCAAGGCCGAACTCAACAAGGTCGGCGCGGTCGGCGACGACCAGATCAAGCAACTCGGCAAGATCGCCAAGCTGCCCAAGAAGAACGTCGTCGTGCCGCGAATCCTCGACGCCATCCATCGTGCCTTCGGCCAGGCCCGCTCCGATGTCGTCAAGGACGTCCACTCGCCGGAAGAATACCGGCAACGTATTGCAGACATGCCACGGACACAGCGCGACGAGGTCTGGATCGAGGACTTCTGGATGGGCTTTGCCTCACGTGACCCCGTCTCCGTCTTCGAGTCCGACGGACCCGGAGACCGCAAGCGACGCCGGACTGCGGGCTGGGCGATCGAAATCAAGGGTCGCACCACCCGGCCCCACCCCGAGGACTGGATCGGTCAGACGCTGAAGAAAGCCCTCGAAACCCTCGGCCGCGAGCCGAAACGCGGCTTCTACCTCGATGAAGTCAAACTCGTCAAGGTGATGAACGGACCGAAGCGAAAAGCGACCGGACGCGGTGCCCGTCGGCCGCCGCCGCGCCGATCCGGATTCGGCCACGACCGGGACGAAGGTCGTTTCGGCGGGCGCGACCGGGGCCGATCCCCCGGCTTCGGGATCGGCGGCAGCGGCAGAAACAGTCGCTCCGGCAACGGTGGTCGGACCAGGGCCGTCCAGTCGGAAATCGAAAAGATGCGAGTCAAGCCTGGAGTGGATCCGCTCACCGGTGAGGACACCTCGACCGATCGGTGGTTCGTCCTACAACTGGTTGCCTACTATCGCAACACTCCCAAGAAGCTGATTCCCGACCGGTGGAAGAAAGATGCAGACGCGACCGGTGCGGCGGATGAGGAACCCGCCGAACAACCCAAGGCACCGCAGGATGAGTCCATGAATCCGTCCGTACGGGACTGAGTGCTCCTGTAGGGTCCGCCGTGCGGGCCAGATTGAGGAATGAAGGCTGGGTGCCTCACCCCTCGCAGCGGTGGGGGGTGGATCCCGGTGTTGTTTGAGCACGACTTGAATAGTCACTGAAAAACCAGCCTCGACCGCCTGGCGGTCGGGGTTGAACCGGAGCGCAATGCATGGCGTTTCTAAAAGCACACTGGATGAAGTTCGTATTCGGGTTGGTTTGCTCGGGGGCGATCGCCGGAACCATCGGCGGCATGATCGCCCGCGACGCCATCACGGAGCGACTTCAGACAGCCGACTCGGTCATCCGGACCGTGCAGGGTCTGCGGTCCAAGCCCGCCAACCGCGCGGTCATCGAAGCCCGGCGCAAAGAAAACGCCCGAAAGAAGCAGGAGTTCCAGCAGGCCGAAGACGTGGCACTCGCCGTGCAAAAATACAATCCGTTTTATGAAACCGTTGATGCGTCCGGAGAGGTCGTTCTCGCCTTGCGGCAACCCCTGATCGATGGGATCCTGCCTGACCCGGTCGGCACGGCACCCCTCGCGTTCCGACCTCGGTACCGCGAGGCCCTTGACGAACTCCTCGTCCGACTCCACGCGACAGACAAGCCATCGCAAGACCAGGTCCGCGCGACTGAAGGCCTGCTCCGGGTGGGCGGTGGCAAAGCCGCCAGCGGCGCCACGCGCAATCCATGGTCCCCCGAACGCCTCGGCGGAGCCAACGAAGGTGAGGAACCGGAGCAGGGCTGGACGCCGCTCGAGGTCCTTCGAAAATCGCCCGCGTCCGTAGCGTCCTATCAGAAAGCCATCGAGGGTTACATGTATGTGACCTCGGCGGCCTTCGGACGCCATAAGCTCGCCGACAGCGTAGACCGCCCTGACGCCGCTGATATCTGGCAGGCCCAGATGTCGCTCTGGATTCAGCAGGACATCGCCACCGCCCTCGCCCGCTGCAACGAAGACAAAGCCCGACAGCTCGAAGACGAGGGCCGCCACCCCTGGGTCGCCAACCTGCCCGTCAAACACCTGAAACGCCTCTCGATCGCCGACCAGCTCGGAGGACCTCAGGGACCGGGGGGCGGACTGAACAAACCCAAGGGTGGTTTCGCAACCTCGTTGACCGCCCGGCGCAACAACAAGGACATGTTCGTCGTCCCACTGCAACTTCAATTGGTGATCAGCGAGGCGGCATTGCCCGCCGTCCTGGAAAAGCTCTGCGCCGTCGGTTTCTACACGCCGACCAACGTCAAATACCACACCGTCCCCCCCAATCCGGCCCAGATCGGCTACATCTACGGCCCGGATCCGGTGATCGACGTGGTGATCGATCTGGAAGGTTATTACTTCCGAAAAGTCTACGATCAGTGGATCCCCACCAAGCAACTCAAGCAGGCTCTCTCGACACCCGGTTGTGCTGTCGGTGGCGGCGAGAGTCAAGGCGGACAGTTCGGAGGACGGGGAAGAGGTTGATGCCTCAAGGCATCATTCGAGCGACGGTCCCGAAGACCGGCCGGACGTCGCCCGGCGCGGCCTGCACGGATCGGGGAGTCTGAACTATGGCCAGAAAGAGTGTTGGTTTCGTCGATCAACACATTGAGAAAGTGGTGCTCGCCGTCTGCGCCCTTGCGCTCCTCGGAATCGCCGGTTGGTATTTCGCGGGCGATCCCTACGGAGCCGATCCGCAGAAAGTCTTCAACAACGCACGGGATGCATCGGAACAAACGCGAATTGCCGTCCAGAACGCTCGCCCTCCGGACCCGTCCTCCTCGAACGCGACAAAATCCGACGACGACCCGCTGAAGGAGCTCGGGCGCTGGTTCGGCGCGAGCGCCGACGGCCTGACCCAAATTGCCCGCATCGATCCGCGCCCGCCGCGTCTCCAGCGGTTCCCCACGCCTTTGCTGCCCGTCGCCGAAACGGCCGATCAGGACCGCCACGGCCTTGCCAAGATGGTGGCGCCCGGCGTGCCTGTCGTCACCTCGGGCACGACCACGCTCGACATTCCCGCCCCCATGTCGCTGCGGCGGCTTGCCCGCGGGAGTGAACCCAAGTCCGTCGAGCCGTCGAAGCGGAGTTGGGTCTCCGTCGCCGCACAGGTCGATCTCGCCGACCAGACTCGGAACTTCCTCGCCGCCGGCTACAAGCCCGGAGAACTCGCCTTGCTCGTCACTGGCGTGCAGTTACAGCGAAAGGCCGTCGGTGAAGCCGGCGCCGATTGGGAGTTCGTCTCGACATTCACCCCTTATGAGCCTTTGAGAAAGCCGCAGCTCATCTTTCCCGACGGCAAGCGGATCGATCCCGCATCCGCCGACGCCAAGGACCGCTTCGTCCGCGATATCCAGCGACGTTCCGAGGATACGTCCGCCCAGGACGTCATCGCTCGCACCCCCATGCCACTGGCGACAGAGGGTGAAAAGGGCGATCCGATCATCAGTCCGCCGATTCCGATCGACCCCCCGTCGCTCGACGAGGCGGACACGTCGACCGATCCCAAAGACGCCGAGCGCAGCGCTACCCAACTCGCCAAGACCTGGCTCTCGGCGGCCGAAAAGGCCCTGCAGGGAAAGCGGCCCTTCAACTCGCCGGACGCCGACGCGGCCCGGATGCTCGCCGCCGCCGCCGCCGCAAAACGCAACGCCGCCTCAGACGTGCGGGACAAGGCACGATCCTTGCTCTCGAATCAGGTCGCCGCGGCACTCAAGAAGATCGGGCGTCCGCCCCCCGCCTCCGATCCCCGCGACCCGCAAAAGCTCATGCCTCTGATCGCCCACGACCTCGCCGTCGTCCCCGGCCGGACCTACATCTACAGGATGAGATACGAGGTCTACAACGTCTTTGCCGGCAATACCGACATCATGAAGAATATGGACGACGCCGGGAAGCTCACGATCTTCAGTGCCTGGTCGCCGGCCAGTCGCCCCGTCGAGGTCAAGAGCGATACCTACTTCTATCTCACCCGGGTCGGCGATGCCGACCGTAAGCAGAATCGCGTCCAGGTAACAGTCTTCAAGATCAGCTCGCGCGGGCAGGTCGACAAACGCACCGACACGGTCCAGGTCGGCGATGTCATCGGCCGAAAGGGCACTCGAGCACAAAGGGCCGACTTCACCACCGACATGGTCTGCGTCGACATCGCCTTCGAGAACCGCGGCGGCCGATCCGACGCCGTCATGGTCTATGTCGACTCCAAAGACGGAAGTCTTTGGGAACGCCGCTACTCTTCCGACCGCGACGACAAGCGATACCGCGACCTCAAGACCAAGAGCCGCTGACCCCTCCGTTTTTACTTTTTGACGTTCTGATGTTTTCCCCGCCCCGCGTGCCACGGCCACGCTCGTGTGGCCGTGCGACTCACCTCCTTCTCGCCGCTTCACCTGTCGGCCTTTGGCGAATCGGCAATCCCCCCCTCCTCCTCGTTTTGACGTTCTGATTTCTTGACGTTTTGACGTCTCCGGCCGTCTGCGCCACTGGCGAAGTCCCTCGAATTCGACTATCCTTTTGCCAGGACATCAAGGGCCGAAAAAACAGGAAAGGATGGGCCGATCGATGAATCGCCTGTGTTCCACACGCTTCCCGAAAGCCCCCTTCGCCGGTCCGGCCGCGCTCGGCGTTGTCCTGCTCGCCACGGCGACCGCCGGCGCCCAATGGCCCCAGTGGGGCGGACCGAACCGCGACTTCAAATGCGCGACCACCGGCCTCACCGACACATGGCCCGACCAGGGACCCAAGCGGCTCTGGACCCGTGACCTCGGCGAAGGCTACTCCGGCATCGTGGTCGACGACGGCCGGCTCTTCACGATGTACCGCGCCGACGACAAGGAGATCGTCGTCGCGATGGACGCCCCCACCGGCCGGACCGTCTGGGAACACGCCTATGACGCGCCGGTGCCCAAGAAGCACGTCCGGCAGTTCGGCGCCGGCCCTCGGGGCGCGCCACTCGTCGTCGGTAAACGGGTCTACACCGTGGGGGTCTCGGGGATCCTCCACTGCCTCAGCCGGAAAACGGGCCGCGTCCATTGGTCCCACAAACTGCTCGAAGAGTTCGACGGCACCTTTCTGATGCATGGCTATGCGTCCAGCCCGCTGGTCTACAAGCGGCTCCTCATCGTGCCCGTCGGAGGCAAGGGCCACAGCTTCGTCGCGCTCAACCGCCGGACCGGCAGGATCGTCTGGAAGCGGCACGACTTTGCCAACAGCTATTCCTCGCCCATCATCATCAATGTCGACGGCCAGGATCAGCTTGTCTGTTTCATGGGCTCCGAAGTCGTCGGCCTCGATCCGCTGACCGGCGATTTGCGATGGCGTTTCCCTCACGAGAATCGCTACCACCAGAACATCTGCATGCCCGTCTGGGGTGACGACCACATCCTGTTCATCACCTCGGTCGAGGGTGGCGGCAGCCGCGGCCTGCGCCTCACCCGCGTCGGCGACGAAACCCGCGTCGAAGAACTGTGGCACAACCCCAAGGTCAAGGTCCACCACACCAACGCCATTCGAGTCGGTGACTATGTCTACACGTCCACCGGCGGACGCGGCCCGGCCCTGATCAACGCCATCAACGTCAAGACCGGCGAACTGGCCTGGCGCGAGCGCGGTTTCGCCAAGGCGACCCTGCTCTATGCCGACGGTCGCTTCATCCTCCTTGACGAGGACGGCAACCTCGCGCTCGCCCGCGCCACGCCGGAGCACCTGACCATCCTGAGCAAGGTCCATCTCCTCGATCGGCCCGCCTGGACCGTCCCGACCCTCGTCGGTCATCGGCTCTACCTGCGCGACAAGAAGGTGATCATGGCGTTGGATTTGGGTTGAGCGCGGGGCGGCCGCCACACCCCCCATCGAGGCGTTGTCACGGCAGCCTGCCGATTCCGTAGGTGTTCGCACCGCGTCCCCGAGGTGAATCGAGGTCCAGGTTAAGTTGCAGCCGGGCTGCGTCGGTCATCCGCTCCGGCGTCCATGGCGGGTCCCAGACCAGTTCCACGCCGACCTCGGTGACGCCCTCGACGGCCTCTGCCTTCGACTCGACCTGTGCGACCAGCGTTCCGGCCACCGGGCACGCCGGCGACGTCAGCGTCATCCGGATCGACACCTTGCCCGCGTCATCGATCTCCAGTGCATAAATCAGCCCGAGGTCATAGATGTTGACGGGAATCTCCGGATCGAAGACCGTCCGCAGAACCTCGACAATCCGATCCTTGGTCGCCTCGCAACTCATACCCACCTCCAACACCGGCAACTGCTAACTGGAAACTGACAACTG
>CAYQDV010000005.1:0-3909 GCA_964416295.1 uncultured Planctomycetaceae bacterium | reverse complement strand
AACTGGAAACTGACAACTGATAACTGACAACTCTTCACTCCGTCGTCACGACGCCCTCAATGTGGCCCTCCAGCGCCGCATTCACCGTATGCCACACCAGCGTCGCGCACTTGACGCGGGCCGGATACCGGCACACGCCGGAAAACGCCTCGAGCTTGCCAAGCGCCGGTCCTCCGTCGCCGTTGCCCGTTTCCCCCATGAGCATCCCGTGAAACTTCTGGAACAGCGCCCGCGCTTCGGCCAGGGTCTTCCCCTTGAGGCTCTGCGTCATCAGCGATGCCGAGGCCGTCGAGATCGCACAGCCCGACCCCTCGAATGTCACGTCCTTTACCACGTCTCCGTCGAGCTTGAGATAGACCGTCACCCGATCACCGCAGAGCGGGTTGTAGCCGTCGGCCTGCCGGTCGGCCTGCTCCATCCGCCGGCAGTTTCGCGGGCTTTTGTTATGATCGAGGATCAATTCCTGATACAGTTCGCTCAGGTCTGACATCAGGCAAACACCTCGATGACTCGTCGAACGCCCGTCGCCAGCGCGTCAATCTCGTCCATCGTGTTGTAAAAGGCAAACGAAGCCCGGCTCGTCGCCGGAACATGAAAGTGCTGCATCACCGGCTGGGCGCAGTGGTGGCCCGTCCGAACGGCGATGCCTTCCCGGTCGAGCACCGTCCCCACATCGTGCGGGTGGATCCCCTCGACCACGAATGAGACCACGGCCGCCTTCTCCGCCGCCGTGCCGATCAGCCGCACGCCCGGTATCGCCGACAGCGCCTCGGTCGCCCGCTCCAGCAGCTTTCGCTCGTAGGCCTCGATCCGGTCCGGCCCGATGTCCGCCACATAGTCCACCGCCGCTCCAAGCCCGATGGCCCCGGCAATGTTCGGTGTTCCGGCCTCGAGGCGCCCCGGCAGATCGTTGTACGTCGTCTTCTCGAAGGTCACCGATCGGATCATCTCGCCGCCCGCCTGATAGGGCGGCAACTCGTCGAGAAGTTCATAGCGGCCGTACAGCGCCCCGATCCCCGTCGGACCGAACACCTTATGCCCGGAGATCGCGTAGAAGTCGCAGTCGAGCGCCCGAACGTTCACCGGCAAATGCGATGCCGCCTGGGCTCCATCCAGCAGGACCGGGATGTCCCGGCGATGTGCCGCCTCGATGATGTTCCGAACCGGATTGACCGTCCCCAACGCGTTCGACACGTGCGTCACGGCCACCAGCCGCGTCCGCGGCCCAAGCAGACATGTGTATTCGTCCAGCCGAAGTTCGCCCGCGTCGTTGATCGGGATCACGCGCAGAACCGCCCCGGTCTGTTCGCACAGAATCTGCCACGGCACGATGTTGGAGTGGTGTTCCATCTCGGACACCACGATCTGGTCGCCTCGGCCGATCCGCTGCCGCCCGTACGTCTGCGCGATGAGGTTGATCGCCTCCGTCGTGCCTCGACAGAAGACGATTTCCTCAGGGCGCGACGCCCCTAGAAAACGCTGCACGCTCCGCCGCGCCCGTTCATACGCCTCGGTCGCCCGAACGCTCAATTCATGAACGCCGCGATGGATGTTCGCGTTGGTCTCTTCGTAGTGTCGCCGAATCGCGTCGATCACGACCTGCGGCTTCTGCGTGGTCGCCGCGTTGTCCAGATAGACCAGCGGTTTTCCGTGGACCTTCCGTCGAAGGATCGGAAAGTCCTTCCGAAACCGCGACACGTCAGGTTTCACGTCGCCGATCCGCCGATCGGACGAGTTCGCTGTAGTGGCGGCTATACTCATACGGCCTCCCGAAACGAAGCAGTTCCCCGTGGGGCAACTGGTCAAATAGCAGGTCCTGCAACTGATCCCGAAGCGGCTCGACCCGGACCAGGCCGACGCTCTCGCCCGCGAACGCGTAGATCAGAAGGCTCCGAGCCGCGTCTCGGCTCAGTCCCCGCGACTGAAGATAGAACACCGCCTCCTCATCGATCTGTCCGACCGTCGCCCCATGGGTGCACTTGACGTCATCGGCGAAGATCTCCAGTTGCGGCTTCGAATCCACCAGCGCGTTCTCTGACAGCAGAAGACTCATGTTGCTCTGTTTGGCGTCCGTCTTCTGAGCGTCTTCGGCCACTCGGATGCGACCGCTGAACACGCCCCGGGCACGGTCGTCGTAGATTCCCTTGAAGTACTCCCAACTGTTGCAGTGCGGTTTGGCGTGTTCCACCCGCAGGTGGTTGTCGACGTGTTGTTCGCCCCCGGCCACCGTCAATCCGTTGAGCGTGCAGGCGCATCCCTCCGCGTCCAGCACGGCGCTGATGTCGTTGCGAACCAGCCGCCCGCCGAGCGACACCCCATGCGACGACACCGTGCTCGTCCGGTACTGGTGGACCGCCAGCCGCCCCGTGTGAAGCGCCTGCATCCCATCGCGTTGGATCTTCGTGTGGTCGATCACCGCGTTCTCGCCGGCCACGATCTCCGTGACGGGGTTCGTGAAGTAAGGACCTTCGCCCACACCGCAATAACTCTCCACGACCGTCGCCTGACTCTCCGCTTCCGCCACGATCAGGTTTCGAGGATGCGTCATCACCGCCTCCCCGCGGGCGTCGGTCACAAAGACCAGATGGATCGGGTCCTTCGCCACCACGCCTCTCGACAGGTGGATGAACGCCCCGTCCTCCATCAATGCCGTGTTCAGCGCGACAAACGCCGCGTCTGCAAATGTGGCGCGCTGCCCGAGATGAGCCTCCACCACCGCCCGGTCCGACGTCACCGCCTCCGCCAGGCTGCACACACGCACGCCGTCCGGCACGGGCGGAATCTCCGACAACGCCCGGCAAAACCGCCCGTTCACAAACACCAGTCGCGTGCAACCCGCGTCCCACAGCGTGACGCTCGACAGCCGCTCCGCCGTCACCCCCGACGCTGCGCCCGCAAGCCGGAAACCGCCGTCCGCGATCGGTCCGACCGACGTGAACCGCCATTCCTCGTCCCGCGTCGTCGGAAAACCCAACGCCGCGAACCGCGCGATCGCCGCCTGCCGCATCGGCGCCAGCCACGCCGCACGCTCCGCCGGACGTCCCTCGAACGCCGACATGAACGAATCCACGCCTGAAACCGTCTGTGAGAGAACCACGAATGCCACTCCCTAAGAAGCCAGTGCCGGACGGCCGCCTGCGGCCTGCTCGAGCCAGGCGTAACCCTTCTCTTCCAGCTCCAGCGCCAGCTCCTTGCCGCCGGACTTCACAATCACACCATTCAGCAGCACGTGCACGAAATCCGGAACAATGTAGTTCAACAGCCGCTGATAGTGGGTCACGATCACAACCGCCCGCTCCGGACTTCGCAGTCGATTGACTCCGTCCGCGACGATCTTCAGCGCGTCGATGTCCAGCCCCGAGTCAGTCTCGTCCAGGATCGCCAGCCGCGGTTCCAAAACCGCCATCTGGAAGATTTCGTTCCGTTTCTTTTCGCCGCCGGAGAATCCCTCGTTGATCGCCCGGTTCAGGAGCCGGGCGTCCAGTTGCAGAAGCTCCGCCTTCTCGCGCACCAGCCCGAGAAAATCCACGGCGTCCAGCTCGTCCTCGCCGCGATACTTCCTCGCCGCGTTCAGGGCTGCCCGAAGGAAGTAACTCGTCGTGACGCCCGGAATCTCGACCGGATACTGAAACGCCAGGAAGATCCCCTCACAGGCCCGCTCGTCCGGTGCCAGTGACAGCAGGTCCTTGCCGTTGTAGCGCACGTGTCCCCTCGTCACCTCGTAGCACTCCCGCCCCGCCAGGACCTGCGCCAGCGTGCTCTTGCCGGAGCCGTTCGGCCCCATGATCGAATGCACTTCCCCGGGTTTCACCGTCAGGTTGATGCCCTTGAGGATCTCATGGCCCTCTATGGACGCGTGTAAGTTCTCGATTTGAAGCATGGGTCGTTACCAGTTATCAGTTATCAGTT
>CAYQDV010000004.1:30386-39624 GCA_964416295.1 uncultured Planctomycetaceae bacterium | reverse complement strand
GTGGTGATTTCGGAGCTGAATACCCGGCCTGCGTGTACCCCTTGCCCATGCCACACCCGTGACGTCGCCGTCACCGGCGCAGGGTTCGGGGCCGAGCAGCCGGCCGGGCCTTTCTCGTACGACTCCTTTATTCGCGACTCCAGACCGGTTTATCCCGGCGCTTTCCCTGACACGATCCGCCAAAACCGCTTCTGGACGGCACGTGGAAAGTATGCGCTCATGCACCTTGCCCAATTCCCACATGGCAGTCTTCGGGGGTGTGGGACCGAATCGACCGCAGATACGCCACAAACCTCACCCGTTACATTCACAAACAACTTCTGTTCTCCACCTCCGGAAGGGGCAGTGCGCCTGCAGACTGAGCTGAAGTGAACCCCTAGCGCGGCTCCGCCGCAGCCAAAAATGCGCGCAGGAAAACAAGATTCTGCACCATAACAGTGTAGGGCCAGTTTGGAACGTGTCTACTGCCTGGGGTGGCAGCGCTGGTGGAGCGCCTTCAGGCGCGATCGATCGACATGTAGATAGATTTGCGTCGTCGACACATCCGCATGGCCAAGCAGTTCCTGCACGATGCGCAGGTTCGCCCCACCTTCCAGCATGTGCGTGGCGAAACAATGGCGCAGCGTGTGCGGCCCCACCGGGCCGGCGATGCCCACGGCCCGCGCATAGCGGTTGACCAGCCGCCAGATGTTCGTCCGATCCATCGGCAGGCCGGTCCGCGTAACGAACAACGCGCTGACCGGCTCGAGAGATTCGGTCAGGACGGCACGCAGACCGCGAATGTAGCTTTGGATGGCTTCGATCGCGTGTGACCCGATCGGGACCACGCGCTCCTTGCCCCCCTTGCCCATGCACCGGACGTATCCCACCGTTAGATTGATGTCGCTCATGCGAAGCCGCGCCAACTCCGAGACGCGCATCCCCGTGGCGTACAGCGTCTCCAGTATCGCACGATCGCGAGCATAGAACGGATCCCCCGGTTGCGGCGCGTTTAGCAGGGCGTCGATCTGCTGATGGTGCAGCGTATGCGGAAGCTTGAGCCACTTCCGCGGTGTGTCCAGCAAGGCGCCGATGTCCTCCCGGAGGACTTCGATCCGATGCAGGTATCGCAGAAACATCTTGACCGACACGAGGTGCCGTGCGATGGAGGACAAGGCCAGCTTGCGCTCGGACAGGCGAATCAGATAGGTCCGGACGACCAGGGCGGACACGTGCTCGGGCGAGCAGATGTCACGATCGTCGAGCACGCTCACGAATTCGCGCAGGTCCCGGCGATACGCATCGATCGTGTTGTGCGCCAAACCGCACTCCACGGTCAGATACTCCACGAACCGCCCGAGCAGTCGCGGCCAGTCGGCGCGCTGCTGGGTGTCGACCGAGGGAGCACACGGGGCGCTGCCGGCAACAGCACTCGCCCGGTTCGCCAGCCTCAGATTACCGGACGCGGGCAACAGCATGGGCTTCGTCCTTGGTTTTCCTGGAGATCGTGATCTGGTGATAGACTTTGCACGCGGTGTACTCGCCCAGACAGTGATCAAAGACCTCCGTCAGTCGCTGGAGATTGAAACGCTTGGCGCAAGGTTCGTAGCCCCGCTCGAAGAAGGGGCACGCACGACCGTCGCCGAATCGATTCATGAGCCGGACCCCTTCTCGCGAATGTCCTCCACGCCTGTCACCAGCTCGGCCGGAAGCCACTGACTTCCTATCGGCGTACCGGGCGCATTGAGTCGACCGGATTGCGACACGACCAAGGCGAAGTGCGGAGCAGCATGCGCGGTGGTCGCAGCAATTGCGCGACCTTCGGCGCCGCGTCAGCAGCCACCTCGGTCGTGGCTGTCAGGCCACCGGCGATGATGCGGGATGCGTCGAAGCACGAACCGGCAAGATGAATGAAAACCGCGAATAGCAATCTGGGTTCCGCTCAGCCCGACATAGTACCAGCCGCCCCCCAAGGCATTCGGCCCAATACCGCGACAGGGCCAGCCCCAACCCCATCCCGCCGGGGCCTCTCTCGGCAATCGATCGACCGCGCCGGAAAGGCCGGAATATGTCGCGCCGATCCTGAGAGGCAACGCCCACACCCGTGTCCTCGACGTCAAACGCGACCGTCGCGCGACCGCCATTGGATGCACGAACCCAGATGCGCGGGTCCGTTGCGTCGGCGCCGTACTTGCACGCGTTGTCCACGAGATTGGCCAGAATCTGGATGACGAATTCGCGATCCGTCTCCAACATCGTGTCCGCGCGGCACCGGTTCTCGATGATCAACTGCTTGCCGGTGGCGACACACGGCTCAGTGGACTGTGACCGAACCGCATCGAGCAGATCGCCCGGCGAAGCCGGCTGCAAATTGAGCGTGGGCACGCGGTTGCCGATGCGGGCATAGGTCAGGACGTTCTCGACCAGCCGGGAAAGCCGTCTCGACTCGCCGCGCAGCGTATGGACATACTGTTGTCGACGTTGTGAATCCTTCACGGCGCCGTTTGAAAGAAGGTCCGTGTAGAGTTGGAATGTTGTCAAGGGCGTACGCAGTTCGTGGGTGACCGCGGCGACGAAGCGCATACGACGCTCCATCAGGGAGACATGCCGCATCGCGCCATAAGAGATGGCAAGAATAGCTACAACCGTAGCGATCCAAGCCACCGCCAGGCCGGGTGTCAGGCCGCCGGCCGGCGCCGGCGAACCCCAGACACCCGTCTCAAGCCGCGCCGGCAAAATCGTCATCGCCAGCCCCTGTTCTTCGGGAGACGGCGCGTCCTCCGGCCGAACCGGCAGGATGCGTGCGTTCGGAAGAAGGTCTCGCACCTCAGCCCGCAGGACCGCGTCGAGTCGAGGCCAGTCGATCAGGATGCCCTGAATCGTGCAGAACGGTGCCGACGCAACCACGGCCGTCCGCAGGAACGCTAGCTGTGGTTCACCCTCCAGGGTCACATCGAGCCAGACCGGCTCCATCGGCGTGCAGGTGACCGCAACACAGCCGGTCTCGTCAATCGGAAGGATCGCCGTAGGCCGATCGATGTCCAGGTTTTGCAGCGCGACATGCTCCGAGACACACTGATCCACCGGATAATTGCGGAGGAGCCTCTCGCCGCGATCGTGAATTCCCGATCCGCCGTGAGCAGTCAGCGGTCGGTGGGTCGTCGCGACGGAATCCCCGCGCGGCTCGCCGGTGTCCGACACTGGGGACCGCCGGCGCAGCGTGCGATGCTGTGCCGCCTCCAACGCCGCGAGCAGTGACGACAGCGAGTAGCTGTCTCGCAAGGCCGCCAGCCAGTTCTGCGGCGTCGCCCGATCCGCCCGTTCGGACGGATCGAGGGCCACGACAGACATCGCGCCTTCGTCAAACATGGGCGCCTGCGGCGAGTTCCAGTGGTCGACCCGCGTCGTGGAATCGGATTCCGATACCATGAAGTGCAGCAGAATCCACTCGGTCCTCGGCAGTTCCTGAAGCGGCGACGCCACGAGTGTCGACTGGCTGACGTCCGCGCCCGTCCGTCGGCTTCGCGCGTGGGCCGGGATGTACTCGTAACGAAAATCGGAGTACTTCCGGGCACTCTCGCGGTAGAGCACGCGCGCGACCACACTGTCGAGCCGCGACAGGGCGAGCTTGCACACCTGATTGAACGCCAGCACGTCGGCTTCGCGCGACTCGATCCGCTCGACGCGCAGGGCCGCGATCGTCGCCCATGCCAGTCCGCCGAAAACCAGCACCCAGACCAGCACGAGCACCAGCACGGCATGGCGTCGAATCGTGTGCGGCGACGTCACTTCGAGGGCCCTCCCGGCTCCGGTCGAGCATCGGCCCCGAGCATGTAGCCCTTGCCGCGAACCGTCACGATATGCGCATCGGCGGCGCCATCGCTCAGCTCCGCGAGCTTGGACCGCAGACGGGCGACGTGCATGTCGATCGTCCGCGTCTCCACGCCGCGCCCGCTGATGCCCCACACGCGCGTCAGCAATTCGTCCCGCGAAACGGCGCGATCGGCATGGGTCGCCAGGTATCGGAGGATTCCCCATTCCATTTCCGACAAAGACTGGCTCCGCCCGTCGCTCGCGACGACCTCGCGCCGTTCAAAGTCCACGCTGATCGGACCCAGCTTCAACAGCCTCACGTCGGTCGGCCGCCCCGGGCTGCGCCGCAAAACCGCCTGCACCCGGGCGACCAGCTCCCGAGCCGAAAAAGGCTTCACCATGTAGTCATCGGCCCCGGACAACAGCCCCTCGACTCGATCGTCCTCGCCCCCGCGAGCCGTCAGAAAAATGACCGGTCGTTCGGGGTGCGTCTCTCGCAGCCGGCTCAGAACCGTCGTGCCGTCCATGCCCGGCAGCATCAGATCGAGGAGAACCAGATCGACGTCGGGGCGCTGCGCGGCCGCCAGCCCCGCTTCGCCATCCGCCGACTCGATCGTGTCGTATCCCGCCGCGCGGAGCACGTCTCCGATCCCCTTCCGGATCGGTGTCTCGTCTTCCACAATCACGATACGGGCCAGACTCATCGTGTGTCGCCTTTGGGGGCGGACAGCGCCGATCGAAGGCGAGGCGCCCGGGTCCGCTCCAATCATTTTAGGTCGGTCCGAGTGAAGAAACGAGCCACGCGCGCACGCTTAAACAAACCAGAACGTGCGGCGTTTCCACCGAACGTATGACTCTCCGAAGGCTCTCTCCAGCACGCCGTCCTCGACCCGGGATCGATAGAGCTGCATCGCGACAAACACGACATAGAACGCGATCCACACGAGCTGTAATCGAACCAGCACCAGCCAGAACCCGGCCTGTGCGATGAACTGACCGAGATAGATGGGGTGCCGGACGAACCGGTAAGGCCCGCGCGTTTTCAGTATCCGGGCCTCGGCCACGATCGAGAGAGAGCGGCAGAGCGTGCCATAGCCCCAGACATCGAACCCGTTGCCGACGACCAGCAGGAGCACTCCGAAGTAGAACTGTATCCGCCGAATCGGACCGAAACCGAACGACGCCTTCAGTGCCTCCGCCCACTCCGGAACCATCGACGCCAGCAACGACAACGCGAAGAACGGCAGCAGCGGCCAGAATCCGGCGATCAGCGGAATGACAATCTCCGACGCACGCATCGCTCGCTCCCGCGGCGGCACACGAATGCAGAACGACAACGCGATCAGCAGAAACGTCAGGTCGGTCAGGATCTTGGCCGTGGGAAAGTACATGCGCTCACCCGCAGCGGACACGATCAAGTAAGGCCCGATGTTGGGAAAATCCGTAAAATAGACGCGCATACGAGTTGCGGCGTACAGAAGGAAGAAGCCCGCGCCGACCGCCCGGAAGCCCCAATCCGGCACCGCGAGCCACACGCGCAGCGGCAGAGATACCCGTGTCTCGGGCAAAACTCGCCGGTCATTCTGTCCGCTGTCCGCCTGAGTCATCGCGATCGCCATCGTATCTTCGGACAGCAGCCCGGGCGAGACGAGCGAATACCTCAGATTCGTCCGGCACAATGTTGGATGTTTCCGCAAGAGCACCCGCCGCACGCGGCGATTGACAAGCCCGCAACCGGCTCGATACCATTTCACTTGGTGCATCCGCCCGATGTGGGCAATCCCGGGAGTGACGGAACGACTTCATGTCCTATCAAGTAAGCGAACTGGCCGACTACCTGACGGCCAACGGCATGGCGTGCGTGCCCGAGGGCGCCACGGACCTGCGGATCGTGGGTGTGGCCACCTTGGAGGACGCGGGACCGGACGAGATCAGCTTCCTGGCAAACTCAAAGTACGAAAAGGCCCTGAAAACCACGTCGGCCGGTGCGGTGATCGTCTCACGCGAACAGAAGGTCCCCGAGGGCCTGACCGTTCTGCGAACAGCCGATGCCTATGCCGCGGTGGCCGTGTTGATGGCCCACATCCACGGGTTTCGCAAGCATCCGGGGCAGGGCATCCATCGAGCGTCCGTGATCGACCCCTCGGCGCGGATCGGCGACGGGGCCAACATCCATCACGGCGTCACGGTCGCCGCCGACGTGACCCTCGGCCGCGATGCGGTCATCTACCCCGGCTGCTACATCGCCCGCGGGTGCCGCCTCGGCGACGCCTGCACCCTGTATCCCAACGTCGTGATTTATGATGGATGTATCATTGGGAATCGGGTCACGATCCACGCCGGTACGATCATCGGCGAGGACGGACTCGGCTACGCCCCCGTCGAGGGCAAGTGGTGCAAGATTCCCCAGTGCGGCATCGTCGAGATCGGCGACGACGTGGAGATCGGATCCAACTGCTCGATCGATCGCGCCGCATTGGGGCGAACCGTGATCGGCTCGGGGACGAAGTTCAGCAATCTCATTGCCATCGGCCACGGCACCCGAATCGGCGAAGACTGCATGTTTGTCGCCCAGGTCGGCCTCGCCGGCTCGATCACGGTCGGCCGCCATGTAACCCTTGCGGGCAAGGTCGGCATTGCCGGACACCTGAGCATCGGGGACGACGTCAAAGTGGCTGCCATGTCTGGCATTATGCGCGACGTACCGCCGAAGACTCGCATGTTCGGCCTGCCCGCTACGGAAATGCGCGAGGCATCGAAATCGGCTGCGCTCGTCATGCGGCTGCCGGCGATGCGCCGGCAAATCAAGAAGCTCGAAGCCCAGGTCGCCGAGCTGCGCGAGGCCTTATGCGACCGGTCAAGTCCGTAGCAGCGCGACGCCGCGAATGATGGGAGCAGACTCAGTGCCAATCCGTAACCCATGCCGGTTCGCCGCAGGGGCCATTCTCCTGCTCGCCGGCTGTGCAGACAACAGTTCACGAATCGCCGGGGCGGCCGGGAGGACCGGATCAGACGCCTCACCGCCCGCCGTGTGGATCGAGCAATGCACCATCACGGCCGTGCTGAAACCGCCGACCCACCGACTCGAGGCGACCGCGACGCTGTCCGTCCTCGCCAGGCAGGAAGTATCCGACGTGCATCTCAAGCTGCACCCGGACCTGTGGATCGATTCGCTCACCTTGGCGGACGGGACGCCGATCGGCTACCGCCGGCTGGCCGCCCCATCGACACAGTCGTCGTCAGACAAGGATGCGGACGACACCGACAACACCGAGTCGTTTCACCCCGCCGTCTACAGCTTGGCGATGACCCTGCCGCCTGCCGGCCGGCTCGACATCATCGTAAAATACGGCGGTAGGTTATTTCAAGACGTTTCGGCCGGAGAGAAGACGGGGCAGATTCACAACTTCACCATGCGCGCCCACGTCGGTGAAGAAGGCATCTATCTGTCCGAAGCCGGCGCGTGGTATCCGACGCTCACGGACGCCCGAGCAGGCGAGGCCGATTCCGACGGCGACGCAAATCTGACGCGATTCGAGTTGACCGTCGCCCCGGTCAAGGGAATCGTGCTCGTAGCCAGCGGAAACCGCCGCAAGACGTCGGCCGGCGGACCCACAACATGGCAAAGCCCGTTTCCGCTGGAGGGCCTCGCCCTGGTCGGCGGACCCCACGAGGTCTTCGAGCGTGACGTAGGCGGCGTGCGTGTCCGTGTGCATCTGTCCAAGGACCATGCAAAGTTCGCGCCGGGGCTGCTGGACGCCATCGCGTCCTACCTCCGGCTCTACCAGCCGCTGCTCGGGCCTTATCCCTACCGCGAATTCGCCGTGGTCGAAAACTTCTTCAGTTCCGGATTCGCGTTTCCGGGCTTCACGCTCCTGGCATCACAGGTCATCGCCATGGGCGAGATGGGCCTGCGCCCCGGCTACCTGGATCACGAGATGCTCCACAACTGGTGGGGCAACGGCGTGTTCGTTGCTGGGAACGACGGCAATTGGTGTGAGTGCCTGACCAGCTACTGCGCCAATTACATGCGGCCCGTCCTCCAAGGACACGCGAAAAAAGCCCGCAACCAGCGACGCGACATCTGCTACGGCCTCAGCCGCCTGACCGCGAAAAGAGACAAACCGCTGGCGACCTTCGGGCGGGACGACGGCGCCGGCACCTTCATCGGCTACCAGAAGGGGTCCATGGTCTTCGCCATGCTGGCCGACCGCATCGGCGAGAAGCCGTTGTGGCACGCCCTGAAACAACTGCGACGCGAACGATTGGGAAACCGGATCGGTTGGAACGACATCCGCGCCGCTGCAGAAGCCATATCCGGCCGGGACCTGCGGCGTTTCTTCGACGCTTGGGTTCGGACGGGCGGACTCCCCGACATCGCCATCGACGAGGTTCGTTACGAACCCGTGGCATCACGCCTGATGGTCTCGATCGTCCAACGGGGTAAGACGTTCGATCTGAAACTGCCGCTCCGCCTCGTCTATCCCGATGGCCATTCCGTCGATCACCTCGTCACCGTCGACCGGCCGTTTCAGGTGGCCGTCATCAATTTGCTCGCAGCGCCGAGCCATGTCGAGCTGGACCCCGATTTTCACGTCATGCGCCGGATCGCGCCCGGCGACCTCATGCCGACCATCTCCGGTATTCACGCGCCAAAGTCTCTCACCATCGTTCGCGTCGACGGCGACGCGGAGGCCTACGGCACAGTGGCCGAACAGTTTCGCGACCGCTACAAACACGCCGACACGGCACAGGCCCGCGAACTGGACGCGGCCGAACTGACCGCGGACACCTTCGCTGCCGGCCACGCCCTGATGCTCGGTTCGGCGGCGCGGTCGCCCATCGTGGCAAAAGCCATCCACGCCTCGCCGCTCTCCATCGGCGACGGCTTTTTCCGTGTTCGCGATCGGCGTTTCGACAAACCCACCGACGCCGTGCTCTGTTGCGTGCGGAACGAACGCGACCCCGGAGGCGTCATCTGCATTTACTACGGAAACAGCCCGGCAGCACTGAAGAAGGCCGCGCTCGTGACATTCTACGGCGGCAACAGTATGATTGTTTTCCAGAGCGGCAAGCCGACGGTCCGCGAAGACTTCGAGCGCATTCCCCGCGTCCTCGTGAAACAGGACGCGGCACCGGCAGCGAACAGTCGCCCCGCAGCGAAGGCGGCCGGAAAACAACCATAGCCCCACCCCGGCGGTCCATCCGCCGCTCCCCGCCGGAGATTCATGCCGGGAAGCGGGACGAAAGACGACCGCCGACTTCGATCCACGAATTCGGAGAATGCCATGCCTTCCATGATGACGGCGCCCGCGGTGCTGGACCAATGGTTCCTCGAGACGCGATGCAGGATCATCGAGATCGCGGCAACGCTCGACCGCCTGGACCGTGCACCGGCGACAGAAGCCATTGCCGACGATCTCCGGTTCAAGCAACTTCAGGCCGC
>CAYQDV010000004.1:11929-30286 GCA_964416295.1 uncultured Planctomycetaceae bacterium | reverse complement strand
AACTGAAAACTGAAAACTCCCCCATGCCCTACATCGACCCCCACATCCACATGGTCTCGCGAACCACCGACGACTACGAGCGTCTGGCCATCGCCGGTTGTGTGGCCGTCTCGGAACCGGCGTTCTGGGCGGGCTTCGACCGCGGCAGCGCGGCGGCGTTTCACGATTACTTCCGGCAACTGACCGATCACGAACCCACGCGCGCCGCGCAGTTTGGCATCCGTCACCATTGCTGGCTCTGCATCAACGCCAAGGAGGCCGAGGACGTCGCCCTCAGCCGCGAAGTGATCGCCCTGATCCCCGAGTTCCTTGATCGGGACAACGTCCTCGGGATCGGCGAGATCGGGCTGAACAAGAACACGCCCAACGAATGCGCGATCTTCTGCGAACACCTGGAGCTGGCGGCCACGCGCAACGAACTGATCCTGATCCACACGCCCCACCTGGAGGACAAGTTCAAGGGCACGCGGATGATTCTCGACATGGTGAAAAATGAGTCGCGCCTCGCGCCCGAGCGCGTGCTGGTCGACCACGTCGAGGAGCACACGATCGGGCCGGTCCTCGATGGCGGCTTCTGGGCGGGCATGACGCTCTATCCGATCACCAAGTGCACCGTCGCACGGGCCGTCGACATGATCGAGGTCTACGGTCCCGAACGGCTGATGGTCAACTCCGCCGCCGACTGGGGCATTAGCGACCCGATGGCGGTCCCGAAGTTCATGCTCGAAATGCGGCGTCGCGGCCACGCGCCGAAAGATATATCTCGGATTGTCTATTATAATCCGTTGACGTTCTTCTCACAGTGCAGGCGCGTCCGGCCCGGCCCTCGGCTCTGAAGGCATCGCCTCAATCCAGCGTCTCGGCGTACCGTTCCTCGCTGAAGCCGACCAGCAGCGTCTTGCCGCGGCGAATCGTCGGCGCGCGGAGGTTTCCGGTCGGACCGAGCAATGCCTTCAGCAGCGTCGCTCGGTCGGGCGGATCCCGCACCATGTCAAACGCGACGACCTTTTTGCCGCGTGCGACGATGACGCGCGACGACGCCTCCGCGAGGCGCAGCGCGTCCGCGCGGCCCAGCCGGGCCGTGCCGGCGTTCACCACCTCTCGCGGCTCAATCCCGTGCTTCGCAAGGAACCCTTGCGCCCGCGTGCACGACGTTCAGCCCTTGCGGTGATAGTACCAGTCCACCTGTTTCGCCATCATCCGTCCTCCCGATTGGCCGGTTCACTCGCGCCAGAGCCTAAATCGACATGCACGCCTCCGCAACGCCGCCGCTCGCACGAGCAGAGAGCCGCGTGGCGCCCGCAGCGCTGCTCCTTTCGCGCCCTCTCCGCACCGGATAAACTCCTGCGATCGGGCCGATCCAATCGATCTGCCGAGCGGGACTCGATGGTCGGAGCGGATTGCGACAGGCCCGGCCACGGGCGAGCGAAGGGCATGGACGAGAACGAAGACAGGCGAATAGCGGTGGTCGGTGCGGGCCTCGGCGGCGCCCTGATGGCGACGGCCCTGACACGGGCCGGCTACCCGGTCGATTTATACGAGCGTCGCGACGACCCGCGCGGCCGAGACGTCGGCGCCGGCCGATCCATCAATCTGGCCCTCTCGATTCGCGGCATCCACGCCCTGAGCCGGATCGACATGGACCGGGAGGTCCTGGCCGGCGCTGTTCGGATGCCCGGGCGGATGATCCATTCGCCGTCCGGCCGGCTGGCCTTCCAACCCTACGGCCGGGACCGGAATGACGCGATCAACTCCGTCTCGCGCCTCGATCTGAATGTCGCACTCATCAACGCCGCCGAGGCCTGTGACGGCCTCCGCCTCTTCTTCAACCACAAGTGCGTCGGGGCCGACGTGAACTCGGGTGCCCTGCGTTTCGAAACGACCGACGCCGGTGAGAGCGTGACCATTCGACCCCGATTCGTCGTCGGTGCCGATGGCGCCTTTTCCGCCGTCCGCGCGGCCATGCAGCGGACCGATCGTTTCGACTACTCGCAGAGCTATCTCAAACACGGCTACAAGGAACTCACCATCCCCCCGGGGCCGGGCGGCGCGTTCGCGATGGAGAAAAACGCCCTGCACATCTGGCCGCGACGCTCGTTCATGATGATCGCCCTGCCCAATCGCGACGGTTCCTTTACCTGCACCCTGTTCTGGCCCTTCGAGGGGCCTTTCAGTTTCGACGCCCTGAACACCGACGACGACATACGTCGATTCTTCACCACGCACTTTCCCGACGCTGCGCTCCTGATGCCGACGCTCGTCGAGGACTACCGCCGCAACCCCGTCGGGTCCCTCGCCACCGTCCGCTGCGATCCGTGGTATCACCGCGATCGGATTGTCCTGCTCGGGGACGCCTGCCACGCCGTCGTGCCCTTCTACGGTCAGGGCGCCAACGCCGCCTTGGAAGACTGCACCGTGCTCAGCGCGTGCCTGGCGGACCATGCCCCGGACATCGAGCGGGCCTTCGCCGCCTACCACGAGACACGCAAGCGCCATGTCGACGTCCTCGCCGACCTGGCGATCGGCAACTTCGTCGAGATGCGCGATCGCACCGGCTCAACGGCGTTTCTGCTCAGGAAAAAGGGCGAGAAACTGCTCCACCGGCTGCTGCCCCGCTGGTACATCCCGCTCTATTCGATGGCCACCTTTTCGCGGAAGCCCTATGCCGACGCGAAAGCGCGGGCCGAGTTTCAGACCGCCATGGTCAAGGTGGTCGCGCTATTCTGCGCGATGTTCCTGCTGATGGCACTGATCGCCGCTTTCAATTGGATTACAAACCAACCATGAATACCCACCCACCCTTCAACTACTCGACCTACCTGAACCTGGATCGCCTCCTCGATCTCCAGCAGCCGCGCTCCACGCCGCCGGAGCACGATGAGATGCTCTTCATCGTCATCCACCAGGTCTACGAGCTGTGGTTCAAGGAGCTGCTCCACGAGATGGCCAAGATCAACCGCGACTTCTCGGCCAACGATCTGTTCGGAGCCATCGCCACCTTCAAGCGCGTCCGCACGATCATGAAGACGCTGGTAGGACAACTCGACATCCTCGAGACCATGACGCCCATGTCGTTCAGCAGTTTCCGAGACCGCCTCGAAGACGCCTCCGGCTTCCAGTCGGTCCAGTTTCGCGCGTTCGAGTTCATGCTCGGTTACAAGCGTCCCGACACGCTCCAGTATCACGATCGCAATCCCGCCGGCCGGGCCGCGCTCGAGGAGCGCCTTCGGCGGCGGTCGGTCGCCGATCATTTCCACGACTTCCTCGAGCAGCGCGGCGTGACGATCCCCGACGAGGTCCGAAACCGTCCCGTCACCGAGCCGGCCGTCGGGAATCCGCATATCCAAAAGGGCGTCCTCGATCTCTACAGAAACGATCCCGCGGTGGCGATCCTGTTCGAATCCATGACCGATTTTGACGAGGGTCTTCAGGAGTGGCGCTATCGCCACGTCAAGCTCGTCGAACGCACCATCGGCAGCAAGCACGGCACCGGAGGCTCTCCCGGCGTCCCGTTCCTCAAGGCATCGCTGTTCAAGCCCGCCTTTCCCGACCTCTGGGCGATCCGGCATCGATTGTGAGGAAGTTTCCAGTTACCAGTTACCAGTTTCCGGTTACCAGTTGGAGGTTCGAGATTATGCACGTCAGACAGATGGCAATAAGGAGTGCATGATGCAGGATTATCGAAAGCTCAAGGTGTGGGAACGGGCGCACGCATTGACGCTGCAAGTGTATCGCATCACGGCGAGGTTTCCTGCGGACGAGCGAATCGGACTGACTTCCCAGGCGCGCCGTTGCTGCGTTTCCATCGCCGCGAACATCGCCGAAGGCAGCGGACGCGGCAGTCCCAAGGATTTCGTTCGATTCCTGAAGATCGCGTCAGGCTCGGCCAACGAGTTGGAGTACTACCTGATACTCTGCACCGACCTGGGATTCGTGGCCGTCGATGTCCGCGACAAACTCCAGACCGAGCTTTCACAAGTCCGGCGCATGCTTTCCGGGTTGATGCGCAGTATCCTTGAGGCTGCTTGACAGGCCGCGTGCATCGGCCACAACCGTCAGTCCTCCGGGAGGAATCGGAAAACGAAACTCTGGAAACCGGAAACTGGCAACTGGTAACTGGTAACTGGTAACTGGTAACTGGTAACTGAACCCCCATGCTCTACGACCTCACCCCCCCCATCACCGACCGCCTTGCCGTTTGGCCCGGCGACACGCCTCCGCGGCGCGAAGTCCTGCTGGACATGAAGAAGGGCGCCAACCTCACGCTGTCGACTTTGCACGCTACCGTCCATCTCGGCGCCCACGCCGACGGACCGAATCACTACGGCGTCGATGCCCCGGCGATCGACCAGCGAAACCTCGAGGCCTACCTGGGGCCGTGCCGGGTGATTCACGTCGATGTCCGGCGCGGGCAGCGCATCTCTTGGCGGATGCTCGACGACGCCTTGCGGCGCAATCCCGACGTGCCGCCGCGCATCCTGCTGCGAACGGGCACCTATCCCGACCCCACAAGTTTCAATGAAGACTTCGCCGCGCTGTCGCCGGAGCTGGTCGATGCTCTCCACGGACGGGGCGCGAAGCTCATCGGCATCGACACGCCGAGCGTCGACCTGTTCACGTCCAAAGACCTCCCCTCCCACAAGGCCTTCCTGCGAAACGACATGGCGATCCTGGAGGGGATCGTGCTCGACGCCGTGCCGGAAGGAATCTATGAGTTGATCGCCCTGCCGCTGAGGCTCGTCGGCTTCGACGCCAGCCCCGTCCGGGCGATCCTCCGCACGCTGACGACCTGAGCCGTCGTGCCGGCGCGACGAAACACAGACCCGACACCGCGGCGCGCCGGTCAGACCGGCCGTTTCCGCTCGGCGGCGATGACCTTGAGCTCGATCGCGATGGGCGTCGGCAGCGCCCCGACCTCGATTGTGGTTCGTGTCGGCTGGTTGGTCTTGAAATGCTCCGCGTAAAGCCGGTTGAACGTCGGAAAGTCCTTCCGCATGTCGGTCAGAAAAACCGTCACATCGACGATATCCTCCCAACGCGCCCCGGCGTCCTCCAGCACGAACCGCACGTTTTCAAACACCGCCCGCGTCTGGACCGCGATGTCGTAGTCGACGATCTTCCCGGCGCCGTCCAGCGTCACCCCGGGAATCGCCTTGCTCCCCCGCTTTCGCGGTCCGATGCCTGACAGAAACAGCAGATTCCCCACGCGCTTCGCGTGTGGAAACGCCCCGACCGGCTCGGGGGCGCGGTGACTGATCTCGGCCATATCAAGAGACTCCTTGTAGCGTTGCTTCCCGACAGCGTGCTGGACCGAGAATCCCTTGTCGGTCCCGACCGGGTGGGAATCCCTTCCCGTGTTGCCAGCCGGTGCGGACCACCAGCAGGAAAGGATTCCTGCGGGGCAGAGGAACGAGAAGGGATTCTCGTTCCAGCACGACGTTCAGGAACCCACCCGGATGCACACATTCTTCGGCTCGGTGAAGAACCGCAAGGACTCTTCGCCGCCTTCGCGGCCGACGCCGCTGTGTTTCATCCCGCCGAACGGCACGCGCAGGTCGCGGAGCATCCATGTGTTGACCCAGACCGTCCCGCTGTCGATCCGCTCGGCCAAACGATGGGCACGGTTCACGTCCCGCGTCCACACCGACGCCGACAGGCCGTAGCGCGTGCCGTTGGCATATGCCACGACTTCGTCTTCCGTCTCAAACGGGAGAATCGCCACGACCGGGCCGAAGATTTCCTCCTGATTCACACGGCAGGCGGCGTCCAGCCCGGTGATGACCGTCGGCTGGAAGAAGAATCCGTCCTTGCAGCGATCGCTGATCGCCGGCGGCGGCTTGCCGCCCGTCAGAATCCGTCCGCCCTCGTCGCGGGCGAGGGCGACATACCGGCTGACCTTGTCGAACTGGGCCTTGGACACCAAGGCCCCCTGATCGGTGGATTCCTCCAGCGGGTCGCCGACCTTCAGCGTGTTCGCGGCCGCGACGAACCGCTCGACGAACGTCTCGAAGATGGACGCCTCGACGAACAGCCGCGAGCCGCAGAGGCACACCTGCCCCTGATTGGCGAACGCCGCCCGCACGCTGCCGCTCAGGGCGGCGTCGAGGTCGGCATCGGCAAACACGATGTTCGGGTTCTTGCCGCCCATCTCGAGCGAGACCCGCTTGAACAGCGGGCCGGCCGTCCGGGCGATGGTCGCGCCGGTCGCCGTCCCGCCGGTAAATGAGATCGTCGGCACGCCGGGGTGTTCGACCAGGGCCTGTCCGGCCTTCGCTCCCAAACCGTGGACGATGTTCAGCACGCCCGGAGGCAGACCGGCGTCGTTACACAACTCACTCAACAGATAGGCCGTCATCGGCGTGACCTCCGACGGCTTGGCCACCACGGTGTTGCCCGTCGCCAGCGCCGGGGCCACCTTCCAGCTCAGCAGATACAGCGGCAGATTCCACGGACTGATGATGCCGGCCACGCCCCGCGGCCGGCGCAGGGTGTAGTTGATGGCGGTGTCGTCCGTCGTGTGCGACTCGGAGCAGAGGTGCAGCGCGGCCGACCCGAAGAACCGAAAGTTCATCGCCGCGCGCGGAATGTCAAGCGTCCGCGCCAGCGTCAGCGGTTTGCCGTTGTCGACGCATTCGGCCCGGGCGAGTCGGTCGAGATTCCGTTCGATCCGGTCCGCGATCCGCAGCAGGACCCGCGACCGCTCCGCCGCCGGCGTGTGCGACCAAGCGCCGAACGCCTTCGCCGCCGCCTCGACCGCCCGCTCGATGTCCGCCGTGTCACTGTCCGGCACGCGCGAATACACATGCCCCGTCGCCGGTTCGATGTTGTCGAGATACGCGCCGGATACAGGCTCGACGAAGCGCCCGCCGACGAAGTTTTCAATACGCTGCATGTCACACCGCATGGGGTTCGGATGCCGGCAGGACGTCAGGGCCGACAGCTTGGCGGGCTACCAGGGCCGAAACGACTTGCGCACACGGGGCAGGTCGAGCGCAAAGCCGGGCACCGCCTCGCTGTGGAACGCCTCTCCGGTCGGCGGCACCTCGACCAGCCGCTCTCCCTGCCGCCGGTAGAACGTCATCGCGTCTTTTTCCGGATCGATCAGCCAGAACTCCTCGACGCCGTACTTCTCATAGTCGCCCTTCTTCGTCTCGCTGTCATAGCGGCGGGACTCGGGCGAGATAATCTCCACCGCCAGGTCCGGGGCACCGACGATGCGCGTCCTCACGCTCGCCAGCCGCTCGGTCCGCAGAAACACGATCTCCGGCCGATAGACGATGTCGCGCCCGGCCTCGTTCGGCCCCAGTTGAATGTCCGTCTCCGCCAGG
The DNA here is from genome assembly GCA_964416295.1 of uncultured Planctomycetaceae bacterium. Taxonomy (GTDB): domain Bacteria; phylum Planctomycetota; class Phycisphaerae; order UBA1845; family UTPLA1; genus JAPULF01. Next base: position 22,958 of record CAYQDV010000004.1, on the reverse strand, counting down.
ACGTGACCGACGGGATGCGTCCGAAGAAAGATCGAGATTTGCGAGGCGATCTCCATGGCGACCGCCTGATGCTGTGGCGTCGGACTTGGCGACATCATCATGACTCCGTCCAGCAGTTCGTATTTATACCCGTCATCCGGGGTTTGGAAGTATTCCTCGGCGGTCATGCGGACGCCGTGAAACCAAGGCTCGTTGCGACAAATAGTGGGGGCGTGAACAACCATGGGCGGTCTCCTCGTTAACAGCATATGACGATGCAGGCATGAAGGCAACTCCGGCAGCGTCCCGCCGGCGCGCCTTTCTATTCAGCGCAGCCAAGAGCTTCAGAACAGCAACGCTCGCCGGTGGGGCAGCGCCGCACGGGCTGAAGCCCGTGGCTCTTCGAACAGGCGCTCCGCGAGAGCGATACGGCCTATGTGCCGGTCCGTGTTACTGCCACGCGGTTCGCCCGCCGTCGACCGGGAGGTTCACGCCGTTGATATAACTCGCCTCCGGCGACGCCAAGAACGCCGCCACCTGCCCGATCTCGCCCGGCTCGGCAAACCGCCCGAGCGGAATGTCGGTCTTCATTTGCTCGATCACCTGCTCCGGAGTCGTGCCCGCGCGGTCCGCCTTCTTGCGGATCAGCCCGCCGAGCCGCTCGGTGTCCGTGTAGCCCGGCAGGATGTTGTTCACCGTGATGCCCAGCGGACCCAGCTCGCCCGCCAGGGTCCGACCCCAGTTTGCCACCGCCCCACGCGTTGTGTTCGACACGCCGAGGCCGCGAATCGGCGCAACGACGGAAGTCGATATGATGTTGATGATCCGCCCGTAGCCCAGCGCCGTCATGCCCGGCGCCACCGCCTGCACCAGATGTTGATAGCAGATGACGTGCTTCGAGATCGCATCGACGATCGCGTCCGGGCGGGCGTCCACCAGCGGGCCCGATGGAGGCCCGCCCGTGTTGTTCAGCAGAATGTGCACGGGACCGGTGCGTTCGAGATGCGCCGCCACCGCGCGACGCAGGCCCTCCGGGTCGGAGAAATCGGCGCACAGCGTGCCGTGTGTCTGCCCGGCATCGGTCGCCAGGCCCGACCGCGCCGCCTCCAGCGTTTCGGCGCTGCGCGCCACCAGCGTCACCGCCGCACCCGCCCGCGCCATGGCCGCCGCGCACGCCCGCCCGATGCCCTGCGAACCTCCACAGACGATCGCACGCCGCTCCCTCAAATCGATCATTATTCTGCCAGCCTTTCTGCCCGATCGTTGCTCGCCCGCATCACGTGTGGCCACTCGGCCACCCGCCATTATCCCGGCTTTCCACGATCCATGCCAACGGCGCCGACCGAATCGATCACGGCGGTCGGCCAGAGAGGAAACGTCGGCCACGGGGGGCCGACGCTACATCCGCGCGTCGAGTCCGCCCGAACTGTGCCGTCCGCCAATCGTCTCAGGACCCGATACAATCACGCTCATGGCCATTCTCATCAGAAACCTGTCGCTGGCGCTCGCCGAGGACGAAGAACATCTCCGCGCCAAGGCCGCCCGGCGCCTGCGCATCGACCCCGACACGATCCTGAGTCACTCGGTCGTCCGACGATCGATCGACACGCGACGAAAAGACCGGGTTTCGTTCGTCTACAGCGTCGAGGTCATCCTGCGCGGCGGCCGGCGTATCGAAGAACGCATCTTGCGCGGCGTGCATCGCTCGGACGTCGCCGCGGTCGCCGTTGCCGACCTGCCACCCCTCGAACCCGGCGGCGAATCGCTGCCCGGTCGTCCGATCGTCGTCGGATTCGGGCCGGCGGGCATGTTCGCCGCCCTGTGGCTGGCCCGGCACGGCTATCGGCCGCTCGTGTTGGAGCGCGGACGCTCCGTCAAGACGCGGCATCGCGACGTCCTGCAACGCTTCTTCCGCCAGCGCGAGTTCGACCCCGAAAGCAACCTGCTCTTCGGCGAAGGCGGCGCCGGGGCCTACAGCGACGGAAAACTGTATACAAGAGTCAACGATCCGCGGATGCGCGCCATCCTCGATGTGTTCGTGGAGCACGGAGCGCCTGCCCACATCCGCGTCGACGGCCGGCCCCACCTGGGAAGCGACCGCATCCCGACCCTCTGCCGCCGCATTCGCTCGACCATCGAATCGCTCGGCGGCGAAATCCGCTTCGGCGCCCGCGTCGATGACATCGACATCGCCGACGGCGCAGTCCGAACCCTTCGCGTGGGGACCGAAACGCTCACGCCGGGGCCGCTTCTCCTCGCCATCGGCCACTCCGCACACGACACCCTCCGGATGCTGATCCGCAAGGGCGCCGCGATCACGGCCAAACCCTTCCAAGTCGGCGTCCGCGTCGAACACCCGCAGTCCCTCGTCGACAAATGGCAATATGGGTCCGCCTGCGGGCATCCCACGCTGCCTCCGGCGGAATACCACCTCGTCGCAAGCGGCGCCGCCGATACGCGGGGTGATATCTACAGCTTCTGCATGTGTCCCGGCGGCACCATCCTGCCCAGCGCCGAATCGCCCGACCTGATCGCCACCAACGGAGCATCCGGGGTCCTGCGCTCCGGCCCGTTCGCCAACAGCGGGCTTGTGATGACGGTCGATCCTGAGGAAATCCGCTCCGATCCGCAGGTCGGGCTGGACTTCATCGAGCGATGGGAGCGGCTCGCCTTCGACCTGACCGACCGGACCTGCAAGGTCCCCGCCCAGCGGGCGCCGGATTTTCTGGCCGGCCGCCGGTCGGACGGCCGCCTCGAAACGAGCTATCCGCTCGGCGGCGCCTGGGCCGAGATCCGTCGGATCCTGCCGGACCCTGCGGTGGATGCGGTCGCCAAGGCCCTGCGCCAGTTTGACGAGCGATGGCCGGGCTTCGCCGGTCCCGAGTGCCTCGTCACGGGACCGGAGACGCGCGTCTCTGCACCGGTGCGGATCGTCCGCGACCCCGCGACCCGCGAATCGGTCTCCGCGAAGGGACTCTATCCGATCGGCGAGGGAGCGGGTTACGCCGGCGGCATCATGTCCGCCGCCCGCGACGGCATCATCACCGCCGAACTGCTCATTCGGCGATTCGCACCCCTCGCGTAGGCGACAGGTCGCGCGCGACGAAAGAGCCTGCGACACACCCAAGGTCGCAGGCTCTCAATCGCCAGGAAAAGCGATCCGGACAGGCGGCGTGCTCATCCGCCGCCCGATGCGTCATCCTTCTTCGGTGCCTTCGGTTTCTCTCCTCCTCGACCCTGTCTCCGGAATCGACGGTGTTCGCCGAGGCGAGCACGGCGTCCTTCCAACCGCGTCTCGACAAACGCCTTCTGGTCTTTCGTCAGCACCGCGAGCACGTCGTCGTAGAGCTTCTTGACCGATCGTTTCTTGTTCCCGCCTTCGCTGTCGCGGGCGGCTTCCCGATGGGTCTTGAACAACTCTTCGATCTTCGAGCGCTGCGTCGAACTCAGGCTTCGGACCCGGTCGAGAATGCGCTTGAGGGACTTGGCGCTTCGATCAAAACGCTTTCCGCGACGCTGCCCCGACATGTACTGCTCCCAGTACGCGTCGAAGTCCGCCTTCTGATCATCTCGAAGGATCTTTCTTATTTCCGTTCGCGTCTTTTCCTGAAGCTCGGCCGTTTTCTCCACCAGCGGCCGCCGCGACTTTTGAATCTCCTCGCCAAGTTTGACCTGCTCTGCCCGGAGCTCCTTGACGCGCTCATGGTCGCCGGCCTTCCGGGCTTCCTGCATCTCGCTCGCCATCGACGTAATCCGCTCGTGCAGCTCCGGCGGCATCCTCATCGATTTCCGAAACTCCATGACCTCCGCGCGCTGCTTGACCAGGATATCCACGATCACAGCGGCCTGCTTCGAGTCCAGTTGCAGCTTGGTCTTCATCTGCTCAACCTGCCGCTCGACGTTGAAGCGGCGCTGCTTGCGCTCTCTGAGCTTCTTCTGATAATCCGGACCGACGCCCTTCGGCTTCGCCGGCTCCTGACCCAGCGCAACACTTGACGTCGCCGCCAGAGCGATCATCAACACAAACGTTCTCCAGACAGACATCATCCGGCTCCTTGTCTCGGTGCTTGTTGTTCAATCCCGTTGTGCCGCCGACGGGCGATGCGAGACGAGCTTCGCCCCCCGACGTTTCGGTACTATCTTAACGCGAACGACCAGACGATATTACCGGCGAACCCGCGTACGGTTGCCTCCCGACGCCGTTCGCGTATCCTACGGACTTGTGATCCGTCGCCTGAATAATACGTAAGTACCGTACTCAATGCACTTTATAGTCATTATGGCCTTCGCGCTCCTCCTCAGCGACGGGTTGCCGCCCGACCGGCTCGACCTGCTGGCCGGGGCCGATTCGCCGACGGCCGCAACATTGCTCCTCGTCGCCGCCCAGCTCGTCATCATCACCTTCGCCGCCGCCGTCGCCAACCGGCGAACCCTCGCCGCCCTCGCCGGCGACCACGGCCCATTCGACCATGCGGCCAACACCTTCTCCAGCGCCCAGCGACTCCTGCTCGGCATGATCGCCGCCACGCTGGTCGTCACCATGGTCATGACGCCTTGGACACGCCTCGTCCGCGAGGGGTGGGGCCTCGCCCGCTTTCCGCTCCTCGATGACGGGGTCATCATGACGCCCTTCGTCCTGTCGCTGATCCTCGTCTGGACCGTCCAGTTCCCGGCGGAACTGAAGATTCGCTCCGCCGCGACAGAGGCACCGGCGGATGAAGATCCCGCGCCGAGCCGCCCGCCCCACAACGACGCCACCGCCGCCTTGGCCGCCGCCCGCGGCGGTCGGGCGAATCCGACGCAGTCACTGGCAACCTACCTCATCGACAAGCTCCGCCACCAGTTTCTGATCATTGCAGTCCCCATGACCGTCATCGTCTTCGCCAAGCACTTCACCGATCGTTTTCAGCTCGACCTGGCAAGGTCGGTCGGCGTCCCCTGGGCGTCCGACTCGCTGCTCGGGTGCGTCTCCGTGTGTGTGCTCGCCTTCGCGCCCATCATGCTTCGCTACATCTGGGCCACCGAGCCTCTGCCCGATGGCCCCCTCCGCCACCGGCTGGTCCGAATCTGCGACCGCATCGGCCTCCGCTACCGCGAAATCCTCCTCTGGCATACCCACGGGCTCGCGATCAACGCGGCCGTCATGGGCTTCATCGGACCCTTGCGCTACATCCTCGTCTCCGACGCCCTGCTCGAAACGATGGACGACGAACAGATCGAGGCCGTCTTCGGCCACGAGGCCGGACACGTCCGCCACCGCCACCTGCAGTTCTTCCTCGTCTTCGTCCTGCTCAGCATGTACGCCAGCGGCGGGGTCCTTGAATTGCTGCGCCGGCGCGGCCTCGTGACCGACCCCGGCATGATGCAGATCATCGCCCTCGGCGTGCTCCTGACAAGCTGGTTGCTCGGATTCGGCTGGGTCTCACGCCAGTTCGAACGACAGGCCGATCTCTTCGGCGTCCGAAGCGTCACGCCCGACCTCCCGTCCTGCACCGGACGGTGTACCGTCCACGGCGCCGACCGGCCGGCGGGGATATGCACCACCGCCGCCCAACTGTTCGGTCGGACCCTGCTCCGCATCGCCGACCTGAACGGCATCCCTCGCGACGCCCCGAGTTGGCGCCACGGCAGCATCCAGTCGCGATGTCGACTCCTCGAGCATCTGGCGTCCAACCCCGAAGCCGTCACTCGGTTCGACCGCCGACTGCGGTACATCAAGATTGGCCTGATCCTCCTGGCCCTCACAGGAACGGCCATCGCCGCCTGGCTCTACGCTGCCGACATCCTCCGCGCCCTCCGACTCTGACACCAGACAAGGTGTCAGGGTGCGCCGGGAAAAGCCGGTGAGGTGTAGTGAATGAAAGAGCCATACGGCGAAGGTCTGGCGAGCCGCGTTGTCCCCGAGTCTTGCGCCGCGTCTCCGCAAGGAGCAAGGTGAAGCGTTGACAGGCAGAAGTGCAGGCCGCATGTTGGATGCTGGTGACGTGCCGACGCTCGAAGTTCCTCTTGACACCCTCCGGCGTCCACGACAGGAAGGTTGATTGTGAGCGATCTTGTCCGTGCTCGCGATGATGATGCGTGTGTTGCGTGCGAAGGCTCGGGTAAGAGGCGGGATCTGCGCTCTCTTGGCCTTCTGGTTTTGTCTGGTTCATCGGCCCTGCTGTTCCAAGCTCTTTTCGAGCATGTCCTACCAGCTCGTGGAGACGGTGCATCGGTGGGTATTCCGCTTGTGGCGGAGACCGTGACACTCGTCGCCCTGCGCCTTGCTCAAGGCGGCTGCATCCTCTGTGTGGTTGCGGCCGTGTTCAAATTCGTGACGGGACGGTGTGCACGCTGTAGCGGCTCGGGTCGCACACGGAGCATGCCGCGCGAGACGCCATTCTTGTCGCGTCAGGATCGGAAGCGATTGGAGGCTCATGGCTGTCGGCACTGTGGCTACGACCTCACAGGCAATGAATCCGGGATTTGTCCGGAGTGTGGAACCCCGCGACTGAAAAGATAAAAGGTGTCAGGAAGAAATTACACCGTCGTCGACCCGCTCTGGTTCCGTGCCGCTTTCTGACGAGTGCGGTTCGGACTTGGTAGCGCGGCTCTGTTCGGACCGGTTGAAGCCGCGGCGGGTCGGGAGCGCGTTTCAGGGCCGGCCGGGCTGTTGGTCGCGGCCGAGGGTGATACCCTTGTTGTCGTCTTCGGTCTTGCCGGTCATCGAGTAGTTGTTGTCCTGTCGCTGCTGGTTGACCGCGAGCTTCTGGCGGTAGAGGTCCATGACGTCGTGGGCGTCGAGGCCGAGGCACTGGGCCATCGAGACCCAGAAGAAGAGCAGGTCGATGACCTCGACGCGGGCGTTCTGGAGGTCGTGGAGCCTGAACCGTCGACCGCTCTTGGCCTCGGCGCACCAGTGCTTCCAGTAGGTGCAATCGCGAAGTTCCTCGAGTTCGTTCGAGGCGGCGTTGATATAGTTGTTCAACCACTCTCCGGCCTTCTGGGGGTCGAGCGCTTGGCGCATGGCCTCGGCGTCGAAACCGATGCGGCGGTTCAAGTCGGCCTGATGTCTGAAGAGTTCCTCGAGCATGGGCACTCCCTGTCGCTGGGTTCGTTCCCTCTGAGACAGGCACCCATTGTAACTGCTCGACCCACTACGACTCAAAATGTCTTGATGTAGTCAGGCCGCCGCGTGCGGATCATCGCGGCGGAACGACCGGCTTGGGCGTCGCCGTGGCCGGCGATCCGGCGGGGTGTCGCGGGAGGACCCGGGTTTCGTCGGCGGAGATCATCTCGTAGACCTTGTTCCGCCAGATAAAACGCCGCGAGCGCGACGAAGCGAAGAACAGCGCCAGATGGACGACGCCGACCGGCCCAACGCCAACGACATCCCAGACGAAATCGCGCCAGGAGACATCGGGCGGCCGGAGGATCCGGTGCACGGCGAGTTGTCGGACGAGAGCCTTGGCTCCGGCAAGGGAGAGGATGAAGGCCCATCCGGCGAGTGCGACGAGCGTCGTGGTTCGATCGCCGATGAGTCCAACGGCCGAGGCGATCATGAGTGCGAAGAGGCAGCTCGCGCCGGTGGTGAAGTTGGCGGAAAGGATGAGACCGGCGAGCCAGATTCGCGGCGCGCAGACGTGTGTGATGACATACTGGCGGCGGGCGAAGGTCCAGAACCGGCGAAAGCTCGTCCGCTCGCGGGTCGGCAGCAGCGCCTGTGGGACAAACACGATTCGCAGTCCCGCCTCGCGCACGGCGCGCGTGACCTGATAATCATCCGAAAGTGCCCGGTCCCACCGGCGGGCGATGTCGAGCCGTGCGAAAGCCTTCCGACGAATGGCCGTCGAACCGCCCCAGCAGAAGTTGGTCTTGTCGTTGTGCAACAACGAGAGGCTGGCGGCGTTCCAGGCGGACCGGACGCCTTCGGCGAATCCGCCGGCGGCCGTGTACCATCGGAAACCGGTGGCGGCGCCGACGCCGGGGTCATGCAGGGGCGCCACGAGATCGTTCAACCAGCTCTCGTGGGGGACGGCGTCAGAGTCGAGGAAAACGATCACTTCGCAGTCGTCGGCCAGGTCGCCGACGGCGGCGAGCAGGTTGTGGATCTTCTGTGATCGATGCTCCGTGGGGCCGGCAACCACGCATCGCGTGGCAAGGTCCCGCCAGTCGGCGGTCCATCGACCAACTGCGGCATAGGCGGGATCCTCCGTAGATTCAAAGGCGAAGGTGACTTCGTAGCGGGCGTAGTTCTGTCGCCGCACAGCCGCCACGGTCTTTTCGAGCCGCTCATCCACGCCGCAGCACGGCAGGATCAGGGCGACCTTTGGCTCATAGCGGCGGCCGGCGTTCGTCGCGCCGGCTTCGGCGGCGCGACGGAGCTTCCGCCGGACATATCCGTAGAAGTGAAACCCGTCGAGCAGCGCCCAGATGCCCTGAATGGTGGTCAGCAGCCAGATTGCCAGCACACAAAGGTATATCGTGGTTTCGGGTGTCATCGGTTTCGTGTCAAGTTGGTGTGTACACGGGCGGATCGAACGTCACGACGTGCCAGTGTCGAGTTCTGACAGGACTTCCGCGATGCCCGCGGGACCGATGACGATCAGCACGTCGCCGGCCGCCAGCACGGTCGCGGGGTCCGGATTGAAGCTCGTGGTTCCCTCCACGCCCGAGATGGCGAAGACCAGGGCGTTGGAGCGTTGGCGCAGATTGATATCTCGAAGCGATCGGCCGACGAACGCGGAACCCCGGGGAATCGGAAACTCCTCGACCTCCCATTCCCCGCCGCCGGCGACGACGTCGACCACGTGGGCGACGGAGGGTCGAACGAGCAGATTCACGACGCGCGACGCCCCGATCGTCTGCGGGGAGATGACACAGGCGGCTCCCGCACGCTTCAGTTTGTGCTCTGAAGCGGTCTGCTCGGCTCGGGCAATGACCGTGATATCGGGGCGAACGTCGGTGGCGGTCAGGGTCGTGTAGACGTTTTGCGCGTCGCCGTGCAGGACGGTGACGACACCGGCCGCCTTATCAACACCGGCCGCCTTGAGTGTCAACTCGTCCGTCGCATCGCCGAGGACGTAATCCATGCCGGCTTCGCCGACCTCGACGGTGCGATCGGGGCTTTTGTCGATCACGACGACCTTCTTGCCGCGTTCGTGAAGCCCGGCGCTGATGAGCCGGCCCATACGCCCGTATCCGCAGACGATGTAGTGCCCTTCGAGTTTGGCGATTCGGTCTTCCAATTTCCGCCGTCCGAGTACGGTCCTCAATTCCCCTCGGATGATCATAGCTTGAAGCGATGTGAACGCCACCGCGACGACGAGGATACCGCCGGCAATCAGCAGGGCCGTCCACACGCGTCCGGCAGCCGACAAGGGCCAGGCTTCGCCGAATCCGACGGTGGACACGGTGATCAGCGTCATGAACGCGGCGTCGCCGAGGGAGGCTCCCTCGATTAACTCATAGCCGAGCGTGCCGAGGACGACGACGCCGATCAGGGCACAAACCGCAAGCAGCAACCTCTTGTTCGCCGACATCGGTCATCCCCTGGCGTGCGGCAGAGCACGCGCGGCGGGATCATAACGACCGCGAGTCGCTTGCTCAATGTCGCCCGCCATCGTCGGTCCGGCGATAGTCCGATGGGGTAGTCGTGTGACTGACCTTGTGATCGCCGGGCACGACGCGTATCCTGTCGTTCCGGGCAACGGCGTCGAATGGCAGGCGTTTGCCGGGGCCGGCTGGATATCGACGTCTCGGACGGCTTGAGGCCTGGGCGGACGGTACGGGGCGCAAGGGCGTGAAGCGTGTAACGGTTTTGGGTTGCGGCAGGGTTGGCGCGACGCTGGCCCGCGATCTCGCGGCCGATCCCGCGCTCGATGTAAGCGTCGTCGACGCGGATCAGCGGAATCTCGACGGGATTGCCTCATTGGGCGTGCAGACGCGCCGCATGGATCTGGGAGCAACGGAAACTATCGCGTCCGCCGTCGAGAATTGTGACGTCGCCGTGGGCGCCCTTCCGAGCATGTTGGGCTTTCGCGCACTCGAGACCGTCATCGCGTGCGGCAAGCCGTACTGCGACATTTCCTTCATGGCCGAAGACGGCCTTCAACTCGATGCCATCGCTCGTGAGCGCAGCGTCTCGGCGGTGATCGACTGCGGCGTCGCGCCGGGTCTGGCAAACATGATGATCGGCCGCTGTCACGCGGAGCTCGACCACACGGAAGACGTGACGCTCTATGTGGGCGGCCTGCCCAAGGTGAGGCACTGGCCCTACGAATACGCGGCGCCATTTTCGCCGGCGGACGTGGTCGAGGAATACACCCGGCCGGCGCGCCTGATCGAACACGGCCGCGTCGTGGTCAAGCCGGCCCTGTCGGACGCGGAGTTGGTCGATTTCCCCGGCATCGGAACGCTGGAGGCGTGCAATACGGACGGGCTCCGCAGCCTGATCCACACGATCGACGCCGTCCACATGCGGGAAAAGACGCTCCGCTATCCCGGGCATTTCGAGTTGATGCGGGTGCTCCGGGAGACCGGTTTCTTTCTCAAGGACGCGATCGATGTCGGCGGGCAGGCGGTTCGGCCGATCGATGTCACTTCGCGTCTTCTGTTTCCGAAATGGAGTCGGCCGGACGGCGAGAGCGAGTTCACGGTCCTGCGCGTGGTGGTGGCCGGGCGGAAGGCGGGCGCATCGCTGCGATACCAATTCGACCTCTATGACGAGACCGACGCTCGGACCGGTCAGACTTCGATGGCTCGCACGACGGCGTTTCCGGCGGCGATCGTCGCCCGCATGCTCGCCTCCGGCACGTTCGCCGAGCCGGGCGTCCACCCGCCGGAGACCCTCGGCCGCGATCGGCGCATCTTCGATCAGGTGATCTCCGAACTGGCCCAGCGCGGCGTCGTGGTCGAAGAGGATGTCGCCGGAGTTTCGCCGAGCTGAAGCGGAGTGTAAAATGCGTGCTGGATCGAGAATCGTTCTGGACCGAGAATCCTTTCTCGGTCCCCCATGCTGGATCGAGAATCGCGAGCTGGATCGAGAATCCCCTCTCGATCCTGACCGAGA
>CAYQDV010000004.1:0-11829 GCA_964416295.1 uncultured Planctomycetaceae bacterium | reverse complement strand
GCTGGATCGAGAATCGCGAGCTGGATCGAGAATCCCCTCTCGATCCTGACCGAGACCCATGTTGCGACACGCCTGCTATCCCCTGATCGGCTTTCTCATCCTGGCGGGCGTATCCGCTTGTCAAAGGGCGTTTGAAAAGAAGCCAAATGATCAGAGCCGTGACCGTGAGGGAGCGGGGTTCGTGGCCGAGCGCGGCCCGCTCCCTCACGATCGCGGCTCTCAAAAGGCCCGTCCAGCACCCTCTCAGAGACCGGACGAGCCTACGACGGCCGCGGCGTCTGTGCCCGGCGGCGCGGCGCCCGCCCACGCGCCAAGGCGGCCGGCCGCGACGTGGGTCATCTTTCGCGAGGCGTTCAAGCCCGCGGACGACGCGCGGTGCGATGCCCGATGGACCGGCGACAACCGGCTGGCGGTCACGACCGACAACATCCGCCGCGTGACGGTCGACCTGAATCGGCTTCCGACCGGAGCGCCGCGGCGCGGTCCGTGGAACCTTCAGATCGACGGACAGGGAATCGAGATCACCGGATTTCGCGGCAAGGTGCTCGATCTGGTGCGGTCGGGGAATGGCGAGTGGACGGTCGACCGAAATAGACGTCGTAAGCGGAGGTAACGCCCATGTTCGCGCGTTTGGCTGTCATGGTTGCCGTATTGATGGTAACGGCGCCGGCCGTTCCGGCTCAGGCCCTGGTCCGCAATGGCGCGGCCCCGCCGAAGAAGTCGGGCAAGTCCCGGCCGGGTCGATCCGGCAAGCGGAAGAAGGCACCGAAGTCGAAGAAGCGGGTTCCGAAGAATCTCGCGGCCCGGGCGCTTCGCGCGGTGATCGAGAACGCCCGATTCGACGACATGACGTTTGAGGATGTCATCGACTGGCTCGGCCGGCAGACGAAGGCGAGCGTCGTGGTTCGGTGGAAGGTGCTGGAGGCCGAGGGCGTCGAGCGCGACGCGCCGATTGTGCTCAAGCGCCGGAACCTGACGATTCGCAAGCTGTTGCCGCTGATCTTCGAACAGGCGACCGCCGACCTGCCCGACGTCAAGCTGGCTGCCCGTGCCGACGGCAACGTCTTGCTCATCTCGACGCGGCGGGACTTGAACCGGAAGATGATCGTTCGGATGTACGCGGTGCAGGACCTGTTGGCGGCCGTTCCGAACTTCAAAGGCTCGCATGTCGATCTGGATGACATCGGCCGAGGCGGCTCCGGGCGAATGCGCGGCGCGGTCCGCGGCAATCGTCCCAACGACGCCACGGACTCGACCCGGAAGCTCGACGCCCGGGTGCGAAAACTGATCGCGGTCATCACCGACACGGTCGAGCCGGAGTCGTGGCTCATCCACGGCGGCCGCGGCACGATCAGCTACTTTCGCGGCAAACTCGTCGTCCGCAACAGCCTGGAAGTCCACCAGAAAATCGCCGGCGCGCTCACCGCCCGCCCAGCTTCGGGCGATGGCCGCCCATAGGCACCGCGGCCATCCTTCACGGTTGTTCTCTGTCCTGTCACAAGCCGGTTTTGTCATTGAGACCGGCTGCGGAGAACGTCACGCACCCTACAGCGGCGCAGTCGGAGGCACGATGGGCGGGGTGATCGGGTGGACGGCCTGCGGAGCTTCCGGCACGGGCGTTCCACACTCAGGGCAGATGCCGGACACATTGCCGGTCAGGTCATAGCCGCACGACTGGCAGGCAATGCCGCGTTGATCGAAGGGCGCGCGATGGAGATACTTGCGGTGGATCACCCGGGTTCCGGCCCATCGGTCGCCCCAGCGGTGCCCCTTCGACATGGTGAATGCCACAAGAAGCGGCACCAGCGGGATCATGAGCACGAGGTTCCGTTTGAAACTTTTCCCGAAGGAGATCGGCTCCATACTGACTTCATCAACCACCTGCACATTCATGAGCAACTTGCCCGGTGACATGCCGGAGAAGCCGTCCTTGAAGAAGAAGAGCATCGGGAAAACCCAAGCCTGGATGAAGCCCAATGGCGACGCAATCCCCAGGAGAGTCTGTAGTCGGGTGGCGGGTCGCACGCCCCAATAGAACCAATCATCCAGAAAATCATCTACAAACGCGAAAACGGCTACTGAGATAATTGTAAAGGCCACCCAATCGATCACATAGGCCACCTGTCGCCGGTTAATGAACGCGTTGCAGCAGCGCTTGCAGATGCGCATGCCGTAGAGCTTGCGAAACTTGCGTTCGCTGCGCTGCACGCGCTTGCAGAGCGGACACGCAAGTTCCAAGGTCGGCGGACTCGCGCCCCGGGGCCTCGCCGGCAAAAGCGGTTGCTTCGACTCGATCGGGTTGGACTTTGACATGGCGATCTGTGTCCTCCGGTCAGAAGACGTCGATCCACTCCCAAGCGGCGCTGATGACCGCGGCGCCGCCGCACCGGTGTACGTGAGACTACTCGATAACAGACACGGATTCAAGCGGGGATACGCACCTGTCTGGCTGATCTGCGTCCGTGTCCGGCTAGTCGGTGCCCTCATGCAGCATCCGCGGGGCCTCTTGGTGGGTCATTTTGAATCGGGGAGCATTGGCCTCTGGCCGGTGCGTAGGTTGAATCTGTCGATTTCGCACCGGCGAGACGCCGAGGCTCCCCAGACTCTTGCCGTACGTTGTGGTGCAGGCTTCCAGCCTGCCCCGCCCATGCCGATCGCCCCATACGCGACGACACGGGATGGGATTCCCACGCAGATGGAACAGCGAAGAGTGTCTCGGTTCAGGACATGACAATCGCATGGCTCGCCATTCTCGGGGAGAACAGCGTGGGCTTGATCATCGCGAGCGCATCAGGCCGGTCCGGGCGTACAATGGCGGGCTATGGGCGCGGGCGTGGAGAGCGGACGGGCGGCACGGATTCGGCGGCGGCTGATGACGTGGTATGAGCGGCGGCGGCGGGATCTGCCGTGGCGGAGGCGGACCGAGCCGTATGGCGTCTGGCTGAGCGAGATCATGCTTCAGCAGACGCAGGTCGCGACGGTGATTCCCTACTACGCACGATTCCTGCGGCGTTTTCCGACGGTCGAACGGCTCGCGGCGGCGGAGCCGGATGACGTCCTGCGGCTGTGGGCGGGGCTGGGCTATTACGCCCGGGCGCGAAGCCTGCACCGTGCGGCCCGGACGATCGTGGACGAGCTGGGCGGGGCGTTTCCGGAGACGGCGGAGGCGTGGCGGCGGCTGCCCGGGGTCGGGCGCTACACCGCGGGTGCTATTGCTTCTATTGTCTATAATGAAAGGGCGGCCGCGGTGGACGGCAATGCCGCCCGCGTGCTCGGGCGGTTGTTCGCGACCGAGACGCGGCCGCGCGACGCCGCGGACCGCGAACGGGCGTGGCGCCTCGCCGAGGCCCTGCTGCCGCGCCGGCGGTGCGGCGATTTCAACCAGGCGCTGATGGAACTCGGCGCGACCGTGTGTCTGACGGGGCGCGCAGCGCGGTGTCTGGCGTGCCCGCTGCGAACCCAGTGTGCGGCGCGGCGCGGCGGAACGGTGGCCGACGTCCGCGGGTCGAAGTCCGCGACGCGCCGGGGGTTCGTGAAAGAAGAGACGCATGTCGTTGCCGCGCTGCGGCGGGACGGACGGTGGCTGTTCGTTCGACGGCCGCCCGGCGGACTGTGGGGCGGGCTGTGGTCGCTGCCGACGGACGTGCTGAACGGAGAGAAGACGGCGGCGCTGGCGAAGACCGTCGTGCGCGAACTGGGCTATCCCGCGGCCCGCGTGAGGCGCCCGCCGTTTTGCGAACTGACCCACAAGCTCACGCACCGGACGATCCGGTTCGTCGGTCACGTGTGCAGTCTGGAGCCGCCCGGTCGGCACCGGAAGACCGGCGCCAACGGCTCGTCGCGGTGGCTGACATTGGAGAGGTCCGCGTCGGTCGGTGTGTCGACGGGAATGCGCAAGGTCTTGGCGGCGCTGCGCGCAGATGAGGCGGATCGAAGGCGAAAGAACACACCGGCGGAACGCCGATGCTCCCTGTGAAACGACAACATGACGGAACAGCAGCCTGGTCGCGCAAGTTTAACGTGATAACGACATTGCCACAATACAAGAGGTTTTGTCGTCGCATGGCGACGTGTGTCAACTGCCCGGGACAGGGGTCGAACCTGCACGAGATTTAACTCTCACTAGGCCCTCAACCTAGCGCGTCTGCCAATTCCGCCACCCGGGCGCGGGCGCCAGCGACGACAAAACCTAGTCGTCCCGGACGGCTCCGTCAACTGCGGTCTGAGTCGGGGCCGGGGGGCTCGGCTGCGTTCGGGTCGCGGATCGGCAAAAGGATGGTGAAACAGGAGCCGCGGCCCGATTCGGAGAACAGGTGGATACGCCCGCCGTGCCGGCGGATCATCTGGCGGGTCTGGGCAAGCCCGAGGCCGGAGCCGCTCTTCTTGGTCGAATAGTACGCGTCGAAAACCTTGTCCTGCGACTCGGGCGGGATGCCCGGTCCGGAATCGATCACGTCGATCCGCGCCACCGTGGGTCCTTCGCGTGAGAGTCGGAGGCTCAGCGAACCGCCGTCGGGCATCGCCTGTTGCGCGTTGATGAGCAGGTTCAGGACGCCCGCCTTGAAAGCGCTGGGGTCGACAGGGCACACGAGAGGACGGTCTGCGAGGATGAGTTGCAGGTCGACCCGGTGGGCCTCGGCCTGCGGGCGGTAGAAGTCGACGAGTTCGCCGATGACGCGATTGATGTCCTGCGGCGTGGCGCGGAGTTCGCGCTGTCGAACGAATCGGAGAAAGTCGTCGAGAATGCGTTCGAGGCGTCTGGCTTCACCGAGGAGCGAGGCGAGCCTCTTTCGACTGCGCCGGGCCACGTCGCGCGCATCGACGGGACCTCCGGCCGGGTCGGGCGACTCGATCGCCCGCCAATCCTCATCGAGCAGTTGCAGGTTGACCTGAAGCGTCGACAGCGGATTGCGAATCTCGTGGGCCAACCCGCCGGCGATCGTGGAAATCTCGACAATCTGCTCGGTGAGCGACGACACCGGTTCGGCCGCCGATGTCGGCAACACCGGCGGACTGGGAGGAGGCAGCGCCGTCATAGTGCCCTCCCGCCTTGACCCGCGGACAAGTGCCACGTCGGCGTGCTATGTGGCGGCCGCGGCTTCCTCCGCGAGCGCCTGCTTCCTGGAGAGCTTGACCCGGCCCTGATCGTCGACCGAGATGACCTTGACGCGAACCGTGTCACCGACCTGACACACGTCCGCCACCTTCTGCACGTATCCATCGGCGAGCTCACTGATGTGGCACAGTCCGTCCTGTCCGGGCAGGACTTCGACGAATGCGCCGAAGTCTTTAATCGACGCCACGCGACCTTCATAGATCCGACCGATTTTAACACCTTGGGTGATGGCCTCGATCGTGTCGTAAGCCTCCTGGGCCTTCTCGGCATTCGTGCATGAGATAAAGACGGTGCCGTCATCTTCGATATCGATGTCCGCGCCCGTAGCCGCCTGAATCGCCTTGATCCCACGGCCGCCGGGTCCGATGACCTTGCCGATCAGCTCGGGATTGATCTTGAGGAGCAGGAGCCGCGGTGCATAGCGGCTGATGTCCGATCGCGGTTTCGAGATGCACGCCAACATCGTCTTCAGAATCTGCATTCGGGCGTCCTTGGCCCGCGCCAGCGTCTCTTCAATCTGCTTATGGGAAACCGAACTGTACTTCAAATCGAGCTGGACACCGGTGATGCCGACCTGCGATCCGGAAACCTTGAAATCCATACCGCCGAAGTGATCTTCCTCACCCAGGATGTCCGTCAGGTACTCATACCGATCGCCCTTCTGGACGATCCCGATGCTGATGCCGGCCACCGGATGGCGGATGGGTACGCCGGCATCCATCAGGCTCAGCGTTCCGCCGCAGACCGAGGCCATCGAGCTGGAGCCGTTGGATTCGAGGATGTCCGACACGATCCGGATCGTGTACGGAAAGTCGTCGGGCGACGGCAAGACGGCCTGCAGCGACCGCTCCGCGAGATTCCCGTGCCCGATCTCCCGCCGGCTGACCGGCCCGATGCGCCGAGCTTCGCCGACGCAGAACGGCGGGAAGTTGTAGTGGAGCATAAACTTCTTTCGATACTCCTCGACGAGGTCGTCCACACGCTGCTCATCGCGGGAGGTGCCCAGCGTCACGATGACCAGCGCCTGGGTCTCACCTCGCTGGAATATCGCCGAGCCGTGTGTGCGCGGCAGGACGCCGACTTCACATTCAAGCGGGCGAATTTCGTCCAAACGCCGACCGTCCGCCCGGACGCCCTCTTCGAGGACGCCGTCGATGAAGAGTTCCTCCTCCACCTCCTGAATGATGTCCACGATGTCACCGCGGGTGTAGGCCAAATCGTCGGACTTCCCTTCCGGCAACAGTTCTTCGATGATCTCGTTATAGACAGCCTTGATCTGGGCCTTCCGCTCGTCCTTCTTCCGGTTTCGACGGGCGGATTTCAGATTGTGCTTCTCACACAACCCCCGGACCCGACCGGGAAGCTCGGGATCTGTTTCGGGCGGGGTCCACGTCTTGTCCGGGGCGACCTTGTCGGACAGTTTGCTGATCATGCCCACGATTCGCTTGATCTGCTCGAAGCCCGCGGCGATGGCGTCGGCGACGACCTTTTCCGGAAGCTCGGCAGCGGCGACCTCGATCATGTTGACGCCGTCGGCGTGACCGGCCATCGTGACTTCGAGGTCGCTTTCGGCCCGTTGGGTCATGGTCGGATTGACGATGAATTCGCCGTCCACGCGCCCGACACGCACCGACGCGATGGGGCCCTTGAACGGAATGCAACTGACGCTCAGGGCAGCCGACGCGCCGCACATGGCCAGGATATCGGGATCGTTTTCCTGGTCCGACGAAAGGACGGCCGACTGAATCTGGACCTCGTTACGAAAGCCCTTGGGAAACAAGGGCCGAATCGGCCGGTCAGTCAGCCGCATGGTCAGGATTTCCTTCTCCGAGGGCCGGCTCTCCCGCTTGATGAACCCGCCCGGAAACTTGCCGGCGGCGTACATCTTCTCGCGATAATCCACCGTCAGCGGAAAGAAATCGATGCCTTGGCGAGGCTTGTCCATGACCGCCGTGGTCAGCACAACCGTTTCGCCATAGGTGACCACAACCGCCCCCGCCGCCTGTTTGGCCAGCCGGCCGGTTTCGATCTTCAGGGTCTTCCCCCCAATCTCCATCTCCACGTTGTGAATCTTCGCGCGGCTGTCCGTGTTCACGCTCGTCGTCTCCATTTTCTACCGTCCGTCCTTCCTTACTTTGACTCTTTTTCTACTCTACCGTAACACCTGCGCCCTCAGGGGTGCCGCCGCCCGGTCCGCGCATGCGCAACCGCCCGCGGACTGCGGATGGCGCGCCCAAAACCAATGCGCGTGTTCGCTCGTGAAAGACTGGACGAGGTGCGAGGGATGGACGCGGGGATTCCGACTACTTTCGCAGACCCAAACTGGCAATGACGTTTTGATATCTCTCTCGATCGACCCGTTTCAGATACTTCAGAAGGCTCGACCGGGCACCGACCATTTTCAACAGGCCTCGCCGCGATGCGTGGTCCTTCTTGTGCGTCTTGAAGTGCTCGGTGAGTTGCCCGATCCGACTGGTCAGCAAGGCAATCTGGACCTCCGACGAGCCCGTGTCGCCTTCGTGGCGCCGGTACTCTCTGACCAACTCTTGTTTTCGCTCGGCTGGAAGCGGCATGCCCGACCAAACTCCGTCTGCGGTTGACTGTTCCTGTTTTCCCTTATCGATATCGTGAGCGGCTCGCGACCCGCGAGGCCACGCCGCCAAGCAATCCGAATCCCGGAGTATAGACGATGCCTCCCCCCCCGGCAAGCGCATTTATAACACGCCACAGAACAGGAGGTTACGGGTTTCCGAACCCCCCGTCGAGACCCACCGATTCTACATCGGGGTATCGTCGGGGTCGATGTAAGTCGCGCCCAGCAGCTTGCACGCGGCCTCGAGCAGACGCTCCATGCTGAACGGCTTGGTCATGTACTCATTCACCCCCAGATGCCGGGCATACAACTCGTGACGCTTGCCTTCGTTGGCCGTGATCATGATCACACGGGGACGTGTGTCGGACTGGTGGTCGGGCTTGAGCGATTCCATGATGAGGAATCCGCTTCGCTTCGGCAACATCATGTCCAGGACAATCAGGTCCGGATCGATTTCCCGCGCCATCGTGACGGCCCGGTTACCGTCTCGAGCCGTCTGGGTCTTCGCGCCGCTGCTTGCGAACGCGGTGCTGACGGCGGACGCGATGTCCGGATCGTCATCGACGACGAGGACCAATTGCCCATCAAACTGTGCCGGCATGGCGGACCCTTTCGTTGCGTGCTAGAGAGCGTGCTTGAAGGCAGGCCATCCTTGACACATTTGCCCATCATCTCACGCGTGATTATATCCGTCGGCCCGCTGTCGAGCAAGGCATCGACGGCCACCGAGCGGGCACGATCCCGGCCGGATATACTCTGCCGCGATGTTTGAGACCGTTGCCATCCCGCCGCGCCGGCGCACCGCCCGGCGAATCGGACGCGCCACCGCGTGGTTGAGCACAGCCTGTATACCCCTGTGGGCCGGATGCCTCTCGCTCACACCGCTTCCCGATGAGGCCCCCGTCGTCGAGCAGACGGATCGGACCACCGGACGCGGTTATTTCCTCTACGTTCCCAGCACATATTCCGGTCAACGGCCCTGGCCGCTGGTCGTGGCCTGCCACGGGACCCGACCCTACGACACCGCCAGGTATGAAACACGGGAGTGGGCCAAATTCGCGGAAAAGGAGGGAATTCTCGTCGTGGCACCCGCCCTGCTCGGCACAAAGGGTGATTTCCCGCCGTCACCCGACCGGCAGATCGCTCTGCAGAGACAGGACGAGGAGGCGATTCTCTCCATCGTCCGGTCGATCAAGGGCCGATATCGCATCGCCGAAGAGCGGGTCTTCATGGCGGGTTGGTCCGCCGCGGCCTATGCCATCCTGCACACGGGGCTTGGGCACCCGGACATCTTCCGGGCATTGGTGATTCGTCAGGGAACGTTCGACGAGCGATTCCTGGATTTCGCCGAGGGCGACCTGGATCGCTGGCAGCCGATCCTGGTCATCTACGGCCGAATGGATTTTCTCCGCGACCAGACATTGGCGTGCATCGAGTGGCTGCGGAAGCACGGCCAGTATGTGGAAACACTCGAGATCGCCGGCAGCCACCGGCGCATCGACCCCAAGCGGCCGTGGGAGTTTTTCCAACGCGTCGTCCGCGAACGTCCCTGGATACGCATCCGCGCCCATGTTCCAAACCCGTCGGAGCCTCGGACCGTGACGTTTCGCGTCGACGCTATTCCGGAGGCAGATCAACTCATGTGGTTCTTCGGCGACGGAACGCAATCGCGCGACGCCTCTCCCACCCACACCTATGCCGAACCGGGCAACTACACGGTGACGGTCAACGTCGGTCTGGTCGTTGGAAAGAAATACCGCCGGCAGCGTGTCGTGCACGTCGGGCCGGCGCGCGACTGAGGGAGCACTGCGCCCCACTCCGCGTGCCGTTGCGATGAAAGGTCGGAGACCCAACTGCCATGCTCCGCTGGAAGTACGTCTGGTACAACCTGCTCCGAAAGCCCCTGCGGACCGGCATGACCACGTTTGCCGTCGCCATGCCGATCGTGGTCTATGTGCTGGCCATGGCGATCGTGCGGAATGTGGAAGATTTCCTCGACCAGTCGGTCAAGGAAATGCGCCTGGCCGTCGTCCAGAAGACCTCCATCATCAATCCGCTACCGATCGGACACCGGCGCAAGATCGAGGCCCTCGATCCGAGCCACAAGCGGATCATCTCGGTCTGCAGCATGCGCTGGTTCG
Organism: uncultured Planctomycetaceae bacterium; assembly: GCA_964416295.1. Taxonomy (GTDB): domain Bacteria; phylum Planctomycetota; class Phycisphaerae; order UBA1845; family UTPLA1; genus JAPULF01. The sequence continues at coordinate 1,979 of CAYQDV010000004.1, read as the reverse complement.
GCGGGCGCGTGCCCGGCGAACAGACAGAGAACTATTTCATCGCCGCCGACGTCGACACGTTTCCGACGACCTATCCCGAGTTCAAGATGACGCCGGAGCAGATCGAGCTGTGGAACAGTGACCGCCGCGCGGCGATCGTGGGGCGGGCGCCGGCCGGACAATACGGCTGGAAGATCGGCGACGTGATCACGCTGGAGTCGACGGTGCCGCCGTTCGTCCAACTGGAGCTGCGGATCGTGGCCATTCCCCCGGACGCACACGATTCCGAGACCAGTTTCATGCGCTACGACTACATGAACGAGACGGTCAAGGCGATGAACATGCGGGCGGACATCGCGAGCTTCTTTTTTGTCAAGTGCGCCACCCGTGCGGACCTCGAGTACTTTCGCGGAGCGATCGACCGGCAATTCGCGGACGACCTCGATCAGACGAAGACACAAGACGAAAAGGCCTTCATGGAAACATTCATCGCGGCCCAGTTCGACCTGCCAAGCCGGCTGCGACTGCTGTCCTACGTCGTGGTCGCGGTGGCGGTGATGGCAGCCGCGAACACCATGATGATGAGCTTCCGCGACCGGATCGGAGAGTACGCCATCTTCAAGTCTCTGGGCTTCTCGCCGTGGTCCGTGGCCTGCCTGTTGCTCGCCGAAAGTCTGGTCGTCGTCATCGCCGGCGGCGGGCTGGGCGCCGGGCTGCCGTACGCTGCCTTCAACTGGACGGGTCTCAGTGGACTCCGAATCCCCGGGATCGGTCTGCTCCAGGTTCACGGGCGGCTCGTCGGAGAGGCGATGGTCGTCGCGGTCTTCGTGGGGCTCATCTCCGGGATCGTGCCCGCCCTCCGCGTCGTGCGCCTCGGCGTGGTCGAAGCCTTTCGCCGAATCGGTTAACATCGCCTCGCCGTCTTGAACGCAGTCGGCGCGGTATCGCACATGCTCGGACGAAACCCGCAACGCGGTCCCACATGACGACAGATGTATTCATATCGCCCGCCGCCCTCGACGCAGCCGTCGAGCACGCCCGGAGGGCTGCGCCGAACGAATGCGTCGGAGTGCTCCTCGGTCGCGGTCGGGCAATTGCCGAGGCCCTTCCGATTCGATCGGTGCATCCGGGACCGACGAGCTTTGCCGCCGATCCGCTGGAGTTGGCCGGCGGCGAGGAGGATGCCGGCCGACGAGGGCTTTGCCTGTGCGGCTATTACCACTCGCATCCCGCCGCGCCGGCCGTGCCGTCAGACCGAGACCGTCTCGGAGAACCCTGGCCCGGCCTCGACCCCGGCCTGCGGATGATCGTCTCACTGCAAAATCGGGCCGATCCCGACGTGCGCGTGTACGCGTCGGGGCGGCACGGCTGGAACGCCCTCACATGGAGCATCGCCGCCTCGCCCCTGATCGCCGGTCCCTGATTCCCGAGCCGGGCGTTGAATGTTGGTGCAGGATCGATAGAATCTCCGCCCCCTGCGTTGGATCAAGACCCTCAGACCCGCAAACAAGGACACAAACCAGTGGAAAAGACGCTGATCATTCTCAAGCCCGACGCGCTCCAGCGCGGCCTCGCCGGCCGCATTCTCACCCGTTTCGAGGACAAGGGCTTTCAGGTCCTCGCCATGAAAGCGATGGCCATCCCCCGCGAGTTGGCCGAGCGACATTATGCAGTTCACAAGGGCAAGCCGTTTTACGATCGCCTGCTGGCCTATATCACCAGCAGCCCGGTCGTGGTCATGGTCCTCCAGGCCAACAACGCCATCGCCGTCAGCCGGCGGATGATGGGGGCGACCTTTGGCTCAAACGCCGAACCCGGCACCATCCGCGGAGACTTCAGCCTGTCTAACAGCTTCAATCTCATCCACGGCTCGGATTCACCCGAGGCGGCCGAAACCGAGATCGCCCTCTACTTCAAGCCGGAGGAACTTCTGGCCTACGACCGGGCGAACGAATCATGGATCTATGACCTGTCCGGCGGCGCGCCCGAATAGCCGCGCC
>CAYQDV010000003.1:17110-40405 GCA_964416295.1 uncultured Planctomycetaceae bacterium | reverse complement strand
ATTGCGTGGGGAGCATCGGCGTCTCGCCGGTGTAGTCTTGGTAGGGTCTGCTGTGCGGACCCATGCGTCTTCGGACGCGCTTCGACGCCGTTCGGTCCGCACAGCGGACCCTACGGGGCTGAAAACTCGCGGGCGAGGCGGCCACGTCCCGCCCGAGAATCCGGGGTCGCGCCGGGCCGGGCGCAGGAGCGAATTGGATGCCTCAAACAATGGATGTCCCACAGGTTGCGGAACACGTGCGTCGGTGGGTAGAGAAGAATCCCGCTTTCCTGCCCTACGAGCCACGAAAGGCCGTCACGCGGAGCAACGCCCGAACGGCGCTCGATCGATACAAGCTTTCCCTTCGCCGATATGACCCGAAACACGCCCGCCTGCCGTGGGAGATGCTGAGCGAATGCCCCACGTGCGATGCCGTCGTCCCGTCTACATTCTTCATGCACGGCGACCAGGTCGTTCTGTCGATCCGCTGTCACCGATGCGGTGAGAGCCTCGAGGCCCACCACGACGTCCTGTGGCACCCGGACGCCCGAAACAGCCTGCCGGATTCGCCGAAGTTCACGTTCGGCGGCACGCGGATCAACCCGATCATTCACGAACTGCCTCGGACGCTCGAGACGCTCTGCCCGGAGTGCTCCTGCAACATCCTCGGCCGCTACTACGTCAAGCACGGCCGCGTGATGATCGAAAAGACCTGCCCGGCCCACGGCTACTTCCGCGACTGCATCAACAGCGACGTGAGCGTCTATCTCCGCGCCAGCTACTGGACCTTCGAAGACCAGCCGGGCATGACGAACCCCAAGGTGACCGGGGCGGTAAGCTGTCCTTCGGATTGCGGGCTGTGCAACCAGCACCAGTCGCCGGCCGTCCTGGCAAATATCGACCTGACCAATCGGTGCAACCTGACGTGCCCGGTGTGCTTTGCCAACGCCAACGACGCGGGGTATGTCCACGAGCCGACGTTTGAGCAGGTGGAGCAGGAGCTGAGGCAGCTTCTGGACTGCCGGCCGGTTCCGTGCACGTGTGTGCAGTTTTCCGGAGGCGAGCCGACGCTGCATTCGCGTTTCCACGACATTGTCCGCCGGGCCACCGAACTGGGAATGACCAACATCCAGATCGCCACCAATGGCATCACCCATGCCAACTTCGAATTCGCCCAGCGATCCAAGGACGCCGGGTTGCACACGCTCTACCTCCAGTTCGACGGACTGGACGATCGGATCTACCAGTTTGTCCGCGGCGAGGCGATGCTGGAAAAGAAACTCCAGGCGATCGAAAACGCCAGAAAGGTGGGGCTGAAGGTCTGCCTGGTGCCGACCGTGATCAACGGCGAAAACAACGACCAGGTGGCCAGGCTCTTCGATTTCGCCGTCGAGAATGCGGACGTCATCAGCGCCATCAGCTATCAGCCGGTCGTCTTCACGGGTCGGATCAACCGGCGGGACCTGGCGAAGAAGCGCTACACGCTGGGCGATCTGGCGCACGCGATTTCGGATCACACCGGCGCGGCCTTGGAGCGCGATTTCTTTCCGCTGTCATTCATGGTGCCCCTGAGCGAACTGCTGTCGGCCGTGGAGAACAAGCCCAAGATTCGCAGCAGTTGCCACACCGACTGCGCGTTCGGGACCTACTTCCTGATCGGCCCGGAGGAATACGCCGGCCAACCGCCCCGCGAGCGGGTCGTACCGATTCCGGCGGTGTTTGACATCGCCTCGATGTTTACGGAGATGAACGAACTGGCGAAGAAGCTGGCGCCCAAGGCGCGGATCGGCCGATTGGACAAGGCGAGGATCCTCTGGATGGTGCTGAAGAACTTCCGCCGCGACAAGGCCCCCAAGGGCTTGACGGCCATGCGGTTCATCCGATCCATGCAAGGCTGCGTGAGCAAGCAGGAAGGCCGGAGCGAACAAGCTGAGCAGGAAAACTACCGAACCCTGATGTGCGCCGGCATGCACTTCCAGGATCGCTACAACTATGACATCGAGCGCGTCAAACGCTGTGTGATTCACTACAGCACGCCGGACGGCATCTATCCCTTCTGCACCTACAACAGCGGCCCGACCTATCGCCCCTTCATCGAGGCGATGTGGAGCACGCCGAACGAGACCTGGGCGGAGCGGCACCCCGACATGCACATCGTTCCGCCCAGCAGCCCCAACGCCGTCATGCCGTGGGCGGGGCGATTTGGCATCGAACCGGACGAAGACGAAAGCTGGCGGACGGTCCGCCACAACGGAAGCCACCTGAAACGCTATCTCTCGCTGCCGGTGGCCGGCGGGGCGGCCGGCCAGAGCAAGACAGGCGGCTGCGGCGCGGGATGCGGCTGCCGGTGAACGGTGCATCGCGATGGCAATTATCGAGCAGCCAAGCACCCAACGACGGACCGCGGGCTTCAGCCCGCGCAGTACTGCTGAAAGCGCAGTGCGTAACGCCCGAAAGGCCCCATCCATGACCCACAACGGCCGTTCGAATGGCAAGTCTCAACACGGCGGCGGTGGCGCGCCGGGCGACAAGCTACGGTTCTCTGTTCCGATGATGGGCGTCGTCAGCGAGGAGACGCTGCGCGACACGACGGGGACCGGCACGTCTATTTCCCTGCCGGTCATCGGGACCGTCGGCGCGAACGGCGGCTGCGGATCTTCCAACGGTCGACGAATCGGAGACGTACCCCAGGACGCCGTGTACGGCAACGTGTTCGACAACCCGGAACACATGCCCTACGGGTCGTCGCAGTTCGTCGGCATCATGGGACGGACGGACTTGGACGAGGCGTTGTCGCGGAGCGGCGTTTCGCAGGAAGGGAATCCACGCGGCGACCGCTATGACTCGCGGACCGAGGCCCCGGAACGGTCGACGGCCCGGCGGATCAAAAAATACTACGGCCACGAAGCGGCGATCAGCGACAATGCCATCAAGTCGTCACAACGCAACGACGACGGCCACATCAACTCATCGGCATACGCCGGCGAGAGCCGGTTTCTCCGCGGCCATCCGAATCCGAAGCGGGTGGTCCTGCCGGAGGAACGGCGGAAGATCAAATCGCGCTATGTCGACATGGACTACCACCACCCACTGGAGGACATCCTCGACACCTGGGCGATGCGCAAGCTCTTCGGCTACATCAGCCGGTCGCGGCCGGACGGCCGGACGATGATCGAGCACATCATTCAGTCCTACGCCAATCCGGACGCCCCGCTGAGCCACCGGATCAAGTACTGGCCCTTCCACAAGTTTATCGACAAAATGAAAGGAAGCGTCACGGCCGACACGTTCCGCGAACGGATCGGCGAGCACGCCTCGACCATCCGCGGATTCGTCATCGCCGCCCGGAGCGTGGCGGAGTTCGGCCTGACCCTGCCGCAGCGATTTGTCGCGCCGCTGTTCATCGTCTGGAACTTCACCAACCTGTGCAATCTCAAGTGCAGGCACTGCTACCAGGATGCCGATCACAAGGCACTGCCGGATGAACTGACGCTCAATGAGAAGCTCGACCTCGTGGATCAGATCGCTGAACAATATGTGCCCATGATCGCTTTTGCCGGCGGCGAGCCGACCCTCTCGCCCGATCTGCTGCCGGTGCTGCGCCGCTGCCACGAACACGGCATCCACACGACGATCGCCACGCACGGCGGCACCATGACCCGCAAGCTCGCCGGACAACTCGTCGAGACCGGTGTCAAATACGTCGAAATCTCGCTCGATTCGATCCATCCGGAGAAGCACGACGCCTTCCGCGGCCAGCCCGGCATGTGGCACCGCACGGTCACCGGCATGCGCAACGTCGTCGAGCAGGAGGGGCTGCGGCTCGGCGTGGCGATGTGCGTCCATCAGGGCAACTTCGCCGAAGTCGAGGACTTCCTCCGGTTCTGCTGCGACCTCGGGGCCGGTGTCTTCGCACACTTCAACTTCATCCCCGTCGGCCGCGGCCTGACCATGGTCGACGGCGATCTGAATCCGAAGCAGCGCGAGTGGCTGCTCCGGACGCTGAACACGTGGATGCAGTCAGGCAAGATCGGCGTGATCAGCACGGCCCCGCAGTTCGGCCGGGTCTGCGTCGCCCACACCCCGACCGAAGGCAAACAGGCGTGCAGCCACGCGGGCAGCGGCGGCGGCGAGAAGGCCCGCGTCATCGCCAAGTATCTCGGCGGCTGCGGCGCCGGGCGGGATTACGTCGCCATCGAGCCGAACGGCACCATCACGCCGTGTGTCTATTTACCCCACCGCGTCCAGGGCAGCATCCGCGAACGCTCCTTCATCGACATCTTCCGCCACAACGAGTTCTGGGAACTGCTCTGCGACCGCGACCGCCGCCTGCACCACTGTGAGGTCTGCGAGTTCAAGCACTACTGCGGCGGCTGCCGCGCCCGGGCCGACGCCTACTTCGGCGAACTCAACGCCGGCGACCCCGGCTGCGTCTTCAACGAGAAGCACTGGGACGACCTCGTCGCCCACGGCGTCGCGACCGATCCCGGCGCACCGGCCCAAACAACGTTCCTCGACCAAACGGGTATCCGTCAGGAGGCTGTCACCGCGCCGGTCGGCACGGTGTGTCCATGAGAACGAAGGTCTATTTCCCGGCAGTTTCCAATTCCCGCCGGACCCATGCCACGACGTCCGTCGCGATCTTGAGGGCGGCCTGATAGTCCGCCTCGGTCACCGCCGGGCCGCCGGGGTAGCGCGTCATGATCGCATAGACGGTGACGTCGGCAGCGGCCCGAAAGGTGGGCGGGAGGACGACGCCCGTTTGTTCGACGCGCGTCAACAGGTCGCGGATGTCATGGGTCTTTGGAAAGTACTGAGACCTCAGAATCAGGAACCCCTTGAGCGCTTTCTCGATTGCCTGTTGGGCTTGGAAACACAGGTCTTCAAGAACGACCGCCGACATCCCGTGCCCTTCCCGCGCCAAAGCCAGGCAGCTTTCCGCGCGGCTGAGCCACACCAGCGGGTCGCGCTCATCGCTTGCTGGGTCGCTCATAGAGAGTCCTTCCGTCGCGCATGGCGTCGCCGTAGACCAAGCCGGGACAATTCCTGAGCTGCGCAAGGCGTTGCGGTGTTTCCACCAGGATATCCGCCGGGCCGAGCACACCGATCAGTGCGCGGTAGGCTCGCTGCGCGAGAACCAGCGTCCGCTCGGTCGTGTCCTTGATCACCAACAGGTCGTAGTCGCTGTCCGGCCGGGCGTCGCCGCGGGCCCGGGAGCCGAACAGAATGATGCGGTCCGGATCGATCGTCGCGACGATGCGACGGATGATCTCTGACAGCGGCGGGGTCAGGGTGTCAATCGGGGCTACGGCACTCATCGTGATGACATCATAACCCGCCGCGCCGGCTCGATCCATCCACGGCAGGGCGGGGCCGGTCGGCCCGATTCCGCCCGGTCCCGGTCGACTTGTGTTCGACACATCGGATGTGTTAAAATGCGGCGGACGAGGACGGTCAGGATTACGCTACCGAATCGTCACCGGATCCGTGTCAATGTCCACTGTTACGCGCATGCCCGTTATCGCACAGATGGGCGTCCCGCCGGCCCGGCCACGAGCCGACCGAAGGTTACACTGGTCTCCAATGGCCTTGGGCCTGTCGCTTCTCGCCCTCTTTGCTGCGGGCCCGGTCGCGACGGGGTGCCGTTCGGATCATGCCCCAAACGGCTCCGGCCATAAGGACTTCGACGCGCTACTGTCCGAAGCCGCGCATGCGAGGGCGGCGCACCCCGGGTGGATACCCGACGCACTGCGCGAGCTTCAGAGACAATGCCTCTCCGGACACCTGTCACCGGACCAGATACACCGAATCGCCCGGATCGCCATCGACAAGCAAAACTCCCTCGAGTTCCGCCCCTATCCGGATCTGATCGAAGCCCACCGATGGATCGACATCCTGGACCGCTTCGAGTGGACAAATCTCCTCAGCGCCGAGGACCGCGAGCAGTACATGCGGCAGATTGCCTTGTTCGAATTCAAGGTGCGACCCAAGGTTCACCGCGGCTACGACATCCCCGCGCGCCTCCGGCTGGGCACACGCTTTTCAAAAGGTACGGGCCGCTGGATCTATCATGCCTTTCATGTCTCACGATGCCGCATCGGCGACCATGTGGTTCGCGTCGAGTTCGATCCGAAGGAAACCGAAGGCCCGTTTGGAGTGATCCCGCAGGAATACGAACACTTCCTCTCGAGCAGCGGCATAGAGCCTGGTCGGTATCAGGTCGAGTACACAGTCGATTACTCGCTCCACCTGATCAACAGCGTCATTCGTGGGGATGACCCGGAGACCGTGCTCGGCCAGTGGGACTATCAGACCACCTATACGCTGACCAGCCCGGTCGAAATCCTCCGGGAGGGCGCGCCTCCCACGGTCGTCCCCGTGTCAGACCCGGCAGTGAAAGCCCGGTTCCAACGGGCGCTGTTCCTGGAATCGGCCGACGTCTTCGCCCGCAGCGCCCCGGGGCCGGACGGCCGGCCCCAACCGGTCGCCATGATCCGCTGCCGCATGAGGCAGCGCACGCCGCTGCCCTGCGGCGTGGCGTGCGATGTGTTTGCCCGCATCGGGCGCTCGTGGCGAAAGATTGCACGATGGGTCCGGCCCAAGGGGGCCGAGCCAGTGTGGCACGAGCCGACCTTCTTTTTCATGACCCGCTCGATGGACGCCGATCGAATCGAGCTGGCGTTTCGTCCCAACCGACGCCTTGCCGAAGAATCGCTCGACGTCTTCGATTTTTTTGACGAGGAGCTGACCTTCGGCCCGATCGACCTCACAGTCGAGGAGAACATCCGGTCCTGGCTCGAGTCCGGTAGCTGATTGAGCCGACGGCCCCACAGTCGCGGCCCGCCTCCGCGCGCGGTCCTTCCCGGCCGCCCGGGAATGGCACCGCGCGATTCGCCATGATCCGCCGCATATCACGGAGGCTCGCGGGCATACCCCATGCCTTCCAGGAGCGAGGCATCCGCCCGTCTCGGGAGCGAATCGCTCGAGACGGCGTACATGATGGACCGCGGTTACAATTGCGCCCGGTCGAGCCGATCCACCGACACGCCGAGCAGGAGAAGAACACATGGATTGCACGAGCCCAAAGACCGCCGCGATCTTCGGGGCCGCGGCGGTGCTGATGTCCGCGGCGATCGGCCGCGCCGCCCCGGACCAGGAGCCTGCCATGAAACGACCAGTGTCAACTTTTTCCATCGTCGCGCGCGACCCGGCCACGGGAGAGATCGGCGTTGCCGTTCAGTCGCACTGGTTTTCGGTGGGTTCAATCGTGCCCTGGGCCGAGGCCGGCGTTGGGGCCGTGGCCACACAGTCGCTGGTGAATCCGGCCTATGGGCCGGACGGACTCGACGGGATGCGGGCCGGTGGCCCGGCACCGGACGTGTTGAAGGCGCTCATCGAGATAGATGACGGGCGGGCCGTGCGCCAGGTCGCCATGGTCGACGCCCACGGCCGCGTCGCAGCGCACACGGGGGCGAAGTGCATCGCCGCCGCCGGACAGTTTGTCGACGCCGATCACCAGTTCTCCGTCCAGGCAAACATGATGACCGACGCCTCGATCTGGCCCGCCATGGCGAAAGCCTACGGCGAACACCGGGGTGACCTGGCCGACCGGCTGATCGCCGCGCTGGAGGCGGCCCAGGCCGCGGGCGGCGACATCCGCGGACGCCAGTCGGCGGCGATCCTCGTCGTGAAGGCCACGGCGACGGGCAAGCCCTGGATCGACCGCCGCTTCGACCTGCGTGTCGAGGACCATCCGCATCCCGTGCAGGAGCTGAAGCGCCTCCTGCGGCTGGCCCGGGCCTACGCCCACATGAACGCCGGCGATGCCGCAATCGAGAAGAGCGACTTCAAGGCCGCCGGCGCCGAATACGCCGCCGCGGAGAAGCTGGCTCCACACATCGTCGAGATCCCGTTCTGGACGGCCGTCTCCTTCACCAACGCCGGCCGCGTCGACGAGGCCCTGCCGATCTTCCGGCGCGTCTTCGCCGCCGAGCCGCGTTGGGCCAGGCTCGTCCCCCGGCTCGTGCCGTCGGGGCTGCTGCCGGACGATGCGAAGCTGATTCAGCGGATCACGAACCAAGTGCCCGAGCGCCGGCAGACACCGTGACGCCGCATGGCCCGGCGCGGACGAGGACACACCGATCAGCGCCCGACGCGCGGCCGTCTCAGAGCCGCGCCCGTGAGGACGCGGGCCGCGCTTGGCAACGATCCCCGCTCCCTCACGGGCGCGGCTCTGATCTTCTCGCCGCCTTTCACACACCCTCTAAGAGTGCGGCTCGGCTTCGTCGGTTCGCCGACATGCCCGCTTCTCTGCAACGACCTCCGGGGTTAGACTCTGACCGGAAACGGCATCATGGCGAAAACGGCGTTGATCACGGGCATCACGGGGCAGGACGGGAGCTACCTGGCGGAGCTGCTGCTAGACAAGGGCTACACCGTCCATGGCATCGTGCGGCGGTCCAGCACGTTCGGCACCGAGCGGATCGATCACCTCTATCGCGATCCGCACATCGAGGGCGTGCGGCTGCGATTGCACTATGGCGACCTGACCGACGGAGCCGGACTGCGGCGGATTCTGACCGAAGTCGCGCCGGACGAGATCTACAACCTGGCCGCCCAGTCACACGTCCGGGTCAGCTTCGATCAGCCGGTCTACACCGCCGACGCCGACGCCCTGGGGGCGCTGCGGCTGCTAGAGGCCGTGCGCGACACGCAGATTCCCACGCGCTTCTATCAGGCGTCCAGCAGCGAGATGTTCGGCAAGGCGGCGGAGACCCCACAGCGCGAGACGACGCCGTTTCACCCGCGCAGTCCGTATGCCTGCGCCAAGGCGTTCGCCTTCTGGCAGACGGTCAATTATCGCGAGGCCTACGATCTGTTCGCCGCCAACGGCATCCTGTTCAACCACGAAAGCCCGCGCCGGGGCGAGACTTTTGTCACGCGGAAGATCACGCGTGCGGCGACGCGGATCAAGGAGGGGCTTCAGGAAAAGGTGTACCTCGGCAACCTTGACGCCAGGCGCGACTGGGGTTTTGCCGGAGACTTCGTCGAGGCCATGTGGCGGATGCTCCAACAGGACTCCCCCGACGACTATGTCGTCGCGACGGGCGAGTCGCACGCCGTGCGCGAGTTTGTCGAGGCGGTGTTCGGCCTGCTCGACCTCGACTGGCGGGCGCACGTGGAAATAGACCCGCGTTACTTCCGGCCGGCCGAGGTGGACGAATTGGTCGGCGATGCCGGCAAGGCCCGGAAAACGCTGGGCTGGACGCCGACGGTCACGTTCGAGGAACTGGCGCGGAGGATGACCGAGCACGACCTGAAACTGGCGCGGGAGGAACGCGTCCTCGCCGAGCATCGAGCGAGGAACAAGGACGGAGCGGCCCCGTAGCGCCGCCCCTTGTGGGCGACGTGGCCGCAGCGCCGGCCTGCGCCGCATTCGTCCACTGGCTGACGCGCTTGCCTCTGATTCGAGCGTCTTAGTTAACGAACAAGGCGGGCAGTGCCCGCCCTACGGTGCTGGCGAAAGAGGAACGCGTCCTGCCGTGAGCGTCGTAGAGGGTTGGTTCCGAATGAAGGTACTCGTCACCGGCGGCAAGGGCATGGTCGGGCGGGCGGTCGAGGCGACGGCCGACGCCGACGCCGACGTGTTCTACGCCACGTCCTCCGACGCCGACCTGCGAGACGCGGCGGCGTGTGAGGCCCTGTTTGAGCGTGTTCGGCCCACGCACGTCCTCCATCTGGCGGCCCGGGTCGGAGGCGTGCTGGAAAACACCCGCCGCATTGCGGACTTCTTCCTCGACAACATCCGAATCAACATCCACGTGCTGGATTGCGCCCGGCGGACGGGCGTCACGAAACTGGTCAGCCTGTTGTCGTCGTGCGTCTATCCCGACGGGATTCGCCTGCCGCTCCGCGAGGTTGACCTGCACGCAGGCGAGCCGCACGCCTCCAACTTCGGCTATGCCTATGCCAAGCGGATGCTCGAGGTGCAGTCCCGGGCCTGTGCCCGGCAGTACGGCGTCCACTTCGTCTGCCTGATCCCGAACAACATCTACGGCCCGCACGACAACTTCCACCTCGATGCCGGCCACGTGATTCCCGCCATGATCCGAAAGATTCATGCCGCAAAGACGGGAGGCGCGCCGGCGGTCCTCTGGGGCGACGGCACGCCGCTGCGGGAGTTCACCTGTTCCCACGACATCGGCCGGGCACTCTGGTGGGCGCTCCGCGACTACGAGGGGCCGCCCATGAACATCGGCACCGACGAGGAGATCTCCATCCGACAAGCCGCCGAAACGATCTGTCGTGTCTTGGGCTATGACGCGGCGAAGCTTGAGTGGGACACGGGCAAGCCCGCGGGTCAACACCGCAAGCCGACGGACACGCGGCGTTTCCGAGCCTTGTCAAACCTGACGCCGACACCTTTCGACGAGGGCGTCGCCGAGGCGGTCCGCTGGTATGCCGACCACGTGCCGGAAGTTCGGGGTTACGCGTGACGCTCACGGGGCGAGTGAACCACCCTTTGACACCCTACGGGCCACTCCTATAATCCGCCCCAGCGCGGCGACCGCGCCCCATGCATGGCCGCACACGGCTCGCCGCGCGCTGGAGGCGATGCGGGCGACATGAAGAAGCGTGTTCAACGGAGTGACCCCGCCTCGGGCGTCGCCCACCGTCTCTTTCCAGGACCGATTCTCGATCGGCGGCGATCGGAGGCCGGAAGGGCGTCTCGAAGCGGCCTGCTGGTCGCGGTCACACTGTGCGGACTCGGGCTGCCGGCCCCGACCGCGGCGTGGTCGGGGCCATCGCCTCAAACCGATGCCGTCCAACCTCTCCTTCCGCCGGGCATCAGCGACTTTGACATCGAGTTCTACACCAGTCTGGCATACACCTGGCGCGGCGATGACGGCGTCCAGGTGATCGAGTGCCTTGGCGATTTCAACGCCCGGATGGGGCGCCACGTCCTTGCCGCCCGGGACGCCGTCATCTGGTTCAAACGCACGACATGGGAGGATCGGCCGTACTACGACATGGAAATCTTCCTTTGGAACAACGCAGAGGTCCATCAGCCGGCGGGCACGCTCGAGACCGGCCCGGCCCTGGTGGTCACCCTACGGACATTCGGCCGTCTTCTGCTGAACGCCGACGCCCAGGCCGACAAGTCGGATGCCGACAGCGAGCTTTATGGGGAGGGTCTTCGTGCCCGCGGCCTGCTCGATGCGGCCCCGACCGCCGAGCCGGAAGCGGCCGAACAGCCCGTCCAGATTGCGCCGACGCTGGAGCAGATTCGTCTGTCGCGGCCCAAGCCGCTCAAGAAGATCGATTTTTCGGCGAATAGCCTGGTTCACCAGAAGATCGGCGATCTGTCCGCATTCATCGTCAAGGGCGACGTTCGACTTTCTCAGGGTTCGCCGGCCACGCCGGGGGAGTATCTCGAACTGCGAGCCGATTCGGCGGTTCTCTATGTGAACGCCGACAGGCTTGGATCCGGCGTCGACGACCTCTTGGCCGGTGAGGAATCCGACAAGAGCACCGCCCCCACCCAGCCGGCCGATGTTCCACCCGCCGAGGAGCCGACGCTGACCGGTGGCGAGAAAACCCCGCGCCGCACCGCTCGGGAATGGATCTCCGCGGCCTACCTCGAAGGTGACGTCGTCCTCATGCGGGGACAGCGAATGATCCGGGCGTCGAAGATTTTCTACGACTTCAATGACGATCAGGCGCTGATCCTCGACGCCGTGGCCCGGGCCCTGGAGCCGAAACTGGGCCTGCCGATCTACGTCCGGGCCGAGCAGATTCGGCAACTGAGCGCCAGCGAGTACATGGCGAAGAACGCGCAGATCACCACCAGCGAATTCCACACGCCGCACGTTTCGATCGGTGCGTCGCGCGTCTATCTCAAAGACCGCACCCCCCGCAACGCCCGAGGTGATGTCATCGGCGTTCAGGCCGGCACCTACAAAGCCTATCACACAACGCTCAACCTCGAAGGCGTTCCGGTTTCCTACTGGCCGGTTTCGAGCGGCGATTTCTCGCGCGACCGGATGGCCTTCCGCAGCGCGAAGTTCGGCTACGCCGGCGATTTCGGGGTGACGGCGGAAACGCGATGGTATTTCTTCAACCTTCTTGGCCTGGAGCAACCTGAGGGTTTCGACGCCACCTATAAGCTCGACTACTTCACCGATCGCGGACCGGCAACCGGTCTCGACATCGACTACGAACGGGATGACTACTTCGGGCTGCTTCGAAGTTACTACCTGCACGACGACGGCGACGACGACATCGCCGGGCGCGCGGACATGTTTCGGATCAACTCGAACGGCGCGCCGGACCGCCGTGACCGAGGCCGTTTCCTGTGGCGCCATCGGCAGTATCTGCCGAAGGACTGGGAACTGAGCCTTGAGGCGTCGTATATCAGCGACGATCAATACCTTGAAAACTTTGAGCGCAACGAGTTCGAAAACGCCAAAGAGCAGGAGACGCTCGTGCGCCTCCTCAAACGCGAGGACAACCGGCAGTTCTCTCTCCTGGCGAACTGGCGGATCAACGAGTTTGACACCCAGACCGAGCACCTGCCGGACGCCCGCTTCAGCATCGTCGGCGAACCGCTCGCGGACCGGGGCGCGTGGTACCACGACTCCCGTCTGGGTGTGGTCCGCTTCCGCCCGGACGATCGCCGGTTCTTCAACGGCAAGTTCCGCATTGACAATACCGGTGAGACCGGCTCCGTCGGCCGGGGCGACCTCCGCGAAGAGGTCGAGTTTCCGCTGCGGCTCGGCCCGCTTAATATGACTCCCTATATCGCCGTTCGCGGCACGGCCTGGGACGACTCGATCGAGGGTGTGGGCAACCGTCACAGCCGCGGCGGGCAGAATCGGGTCTTCGGCGCCTACGGCCTCCGCAGCAGCATGGTGTTCAGCAAGGTCGACGACACGGTCGAGTCCGAGCTGTTCGACCTGCACCGGCTGCGCCACATCATCAAGGCGGATGTCGTCGCATGGAACGCCCACGCCAACACGCCGACGACGAGTCTCACGCCGTTTGATTCCGGTGTCGAAGACATCGACGATTTCGGCGGCGCGGTTCTCGGCATCCGGCAGCGCGTCCAGACACAGCGCGGCGGGCCGGGCCATTGGCGAACGGTGGACTGGATCACCTGGGACGTGGAGGCCGGCGTGTTCGAAGACCGGCTGACGAGCGATCGGACCCGTGGCGACTTCATTCTGGCGCGGCCGGAAGACAGCATTTCGGCGAACTTCATCCGATCGAACTTCCAGTTGCGTCTGAGCGACTCGACCGTCCTCGTTCACGACGGTGTATATGACATCGATCGCGGAAACGTGGGCAGCAGCAATCTCTCGCTCGCCGTCGAGCGCGAACCGCGCCTGGCGTACTTCGTCGGCTGGCGCTATATCCACGACACCGACAACAACCTCTTCGCATTCGGGACGAACTATAAGCTGAGCGAAAAACACACGGTCAGCTTCCGGGAAACCTTCGATATCGAAGAAGGTCGAAACCTCCAGACGGAATTGGTCTATATCCGCCGATGGCCGCGCTGGTATTCGGCAATCGCCTTTAATATCGACCGTACCTTTGACGACATCGGCATCAACATCAGCTTCTGGCCGGAAGGCGCTTCCCGCCTGGCGCTCGGGTCCAAACGATTCACCGGTCTGGCCGAATCGGTCGGCATCCGGCCGCGGTAACGCGTCTGCCGTAGTTCTTCAAGAGTTGGACAACTGACGCCGGCCGCATTGGACGTCATTTCGTACCGAGCCACCCGCCGTACAACTCCGGCCTGCGGTCCGGCAGGAACAGGCGCCGGCCGTACGAGTCGGTCACCGCATCCAGATCGATGTCAGCATACAGGACATGGTCTTCGCCGCGTCGCGCCCGCGCGACGACGCGACCGGCGGGATCGCACACGAACGACTCGCCGGCGAAGGTCAGGCGCTCTTCGGCGCCGACGCGGTTGCACAAGGCGGTGAAATAGCCGTTCTGAAAGGCCGCCACGCGGAGTTCGGCCTCGTACAGACTCTCGGGCCACTCGTCGACCGCCCCGGCCTGCGGAATCACGACGACCTGCGCCCCGCCCAATGCCAAGGCACGCATGTATTCCGGAAAATGGCGATCGTAGCATATCGCGACGCCGAGTCGACCGACGCGCGTCTCGTAGATCGGCGCGCCGCTATCACCCGGCGCGTAATAGCCGCGCTCATGAAAACATGCATACTCGGCGATGTGCACCATGCGCGTCCGGCCCAGCAGCCGGCCGTCGGCGTCGATGACGGGCGAGCAGTCGTAGGTGGCGTCTCCATCGCGCTCGAACAGGTTGGCGACGACGACCACGCCGCGCTCGGCGGCCTTCGCGCAGAGCACTTCGGTCGTCGGACCGGGCACCGGCTCGGCTCCGGCCAGCGCCGCCGGCGTCGCCGGCACCTGCGGTCCGAAACGCTCGAAGGCCAACTCGGCGAAGCAGACAAGTTCCGCCCCGTTCGCCGCGGCGTCGTCAATGGCCCGCAGACCGCGGGCGATGTTGTCCGGCTTGCTCGATGTGGCATGTTGCTGAACGAGGGCCACACGCACGGTCACGACACCTCCGACTCCTCCGGCGACACGTCCCACCGGCCGGGTCACACCCGCCGCCTTGCAATACCGAGCGCCGCCGCGCTACACTGGAGTCCCGGGCAAGGCTCATCTGACGGGATGAGCCTTCCCGGACGGAGGTCTTACGCTTGGCTGAACGAACCGTCAAACCCCGCCTTTCGCGCGGCCTGCGCGATCTTCTGCCCGAACAGATGCTCGCCCGACAACGGATGATCAACACGATCAAGGGCGTTTACGAGCGCTATGGCTTTGTGCCGATCGACACACCGGCGATCGAGTACCTCGATTGCCTGTCCGGGTCCGCCGGCCAGGAGACCCAGCGGCAGATATTCCGTGTGAGTAACCCCGAGGAGGAGGCCCTGGGCCTGCGGTTCGACCTGACGGTTCCACTCGCGCGGGTCATCGCGCAGCACCGCGACCTGCCGCGGCCGTTCCGGCGGTATCAGGTGTCGTCGGTCTGGCGGGCGGACAAGCCCGACCCCGGGCGGTTCCGCGAGTTCACGCAGTTCGACATCGACTCCGTCGGAACACAGTCCGAAATGGCCGACACGGAAATCATCGCGGCGATGTGCGACACGCTGACCGCGCTGGACGTCGGCTCCTATCGCGTGCGTTTTTCCAGCCGCCGGGTTCTGAATCTGTTGATGCCGTTTGCCGGCATTCCTGAAGCGCAGACGGCCGACGTCTTCCGCGTGCTGGACAAGCTCGACAAGATCGGCGCCGAGCGGGTGCGAAAAGAGTTGACCACTGGCTATAAGGACACGTCCGGCGTGCAGGTGGCCGGGCTGGGGCTGACCGACGCCCACGTCGACCGGATCGAGCGTTTTCTGTCGATTCAGAACGGGAGTCGCGCCGACGTTCTCGGCCGCTGCCGTGAGCTGTTTTCGGGTGTGCCGGGCGCCGACGAGGAGATCGACGTCCTCGACCGGATGTCGCGACGGCTGGGAATGCTCGGCTACGATGAGGATCGCGTGGTGATCGACCTCAGCATCGCGCGGGGCCTGGCGTACTACACCGGCCCGGTGTTTGAGGCGATCCTGCCGGAGGCCCCGCGGTTCGGCTCGGTCTTCGGCGGCGGCCGCTATGATGGCCTCGTCTCCCGATTTGCCGGTGAGCGCGTGCCGGCGGTGGGGGCCTCGATCGGAGTCGATCGGCTGTTGGCCGCACTGATGGAGATCGGCCGGGTCCGCCTGCGAAAATCGACGGCCCAGGTGTTGGTGACAACGATCGACCCCGCGCTGTCGGACGAATATCTGGCCATGGCGTTTGAACTACGCCGGGCCGGCCTGAATGCGGAGTTGTATCTCGGTCCGCCCAGACGATTCGGCAAACAGATCAAATACGCCGATCAGTACGATATCCCGGTCGTGCTCGTGTGTGGATCCGACGAAAAAGACCGTGGTATTGTCACGGTCAAGGACATGGCGGCGGGCCGGCAGCGCAGTGCGGAGATCGGCGGCCGGGACGCGTGGCGGGAGGAGCGTCCGGGACAGTTCGAAGTGCCGCGGTCGGAGCTGGCCACGGCCGTGAAAGACCTGCTGCAACGCGTGGAGGCGAGCAATCCATGACAGAGGGAGGCCATTCGCCGGTCGTGCTGGATGGGGAGTCGCTGACGATCGGGCAGCTCGTCGGAATTGCGCACGACCCACAAGCGGCAGTGACATGCGCCCCGTCGGCCATCGAGCGGGTCCGCACGGGGCGCGCCCAGATCGAAGACATCGTCGAGGAATACAAGAAGGCTTTCGCAACATACACGGCCTCAGGCAAGGAACAGGATCGGCCGGCGCTGACCTACGGAATCACGACGGGTTTCGGTGAGTTCAGGCGAATCCCCATCGCTCCGGACGAACTCGAATCAATACAGACTAACGTATTGTTAAGCCACGCCGTCGGCGTGGGTGACAACGCGGACCCGGACGATCCCATCAACTATTTCCCCGCCGATGTCATCCGGGCAGTCATGGCACTGCGGCTGAACGCGTTTCTCAAGGGTCATTCGGGCGTCCGCGTCGAACTCCTCGAGTGCGTGGCCGCCATG
The DNA here is from genome assembly GCA_964416295.1 of uncultured Planctomycetaceae bacterium. GTDB lineage: Bacteria > Planctomycetota > Phycisphaerae > UBA1845 > UTPLA1 > JAPULF01. Next base: position 23,778 of record CAYQDV010000003.1, on the reverse strand, counting down.
CTGAATCAGCGAGTCATTCCGCTGGTGCCGACACGAGGATCGGTCGGATCCAGCGGCGACCTGTGCCCGCTGGCCCACCTGTTCGGCCTGCTGGTCGGCGCCGGTCGGTTCTATCTGGCCGGAGATTCTGTGCGCAAGATGCACGCCGCATCAGCGTTGCGAGACGCCATCGGCATGGATCCCGTTCGGCCGACCTACAAGGAAGGACTGGCCCTGACAAACGGCACGGCGTTTTCCACGGCCCTGTTGGCGCTGACCGTGCATGATGCCCAAGGCCTTGCGAACACAGCAGACGTCGCCGCCGCGATGAGCCTGGAAGCGGCCTGTGGCTGCTCGCGGGCGTTCGACCCGAAGATTCACAACGCCCGAGGCCAGGGCGGCCAGATCGATAGCGCTGCCAATATCCGCAACATGATCGACGGCAGCTGCCTGATCGACCGCGCCGACGACATACAAGATGCCTACTCCCTCCGCTGCGCTCCGCAGGTGCATGGAGCAAGCCGCGACGTCATCGCATTCGCCCGGATGATCGTCGATCGAGAGATCAACGCGGCCACCGACAACCCCCTGTTCTTTCCCGGAGAGGAGCCTTGGGACGCGCGGTTTCGAGCCAACCGGTCTGCAAACGCCCGAACGGAACATGCCTATTCGGCCGGAAACTTTCACGCCCAGCCGGTCGGGCTTGCGGCGGACTGCCTGGCGATCGCGGTCGCCGAACTGGCGAATATCTCCGAGCGACGAACCCAGATGCTGCTCGATCAAAACCACAATCGAAATCTGCCGGCCAACCTCATTCCGAACCGAGGCGTCAACTCGGGATACATGCTGGCGCAGTATTGCGCCGCCTCGCTGGTGTCGGAGAACAAGGTGTTGGCCCATCCCGCCTCCGTCGATTCTATCCCGACCGCCGCCAACGCCGAGGACCACGTCTCGATGGCGACGACCGCTTCAAGAAAGGCTCGGACGATCCTCGCCAACTCGCAAGCGGTCCTGGCCATCGAGTTGCTCGTCGCGGCCCAGGCCCTCGAATGGCGTGTCGCCATGAAACGCTCGCCAAACGCCACCACGCCCCCCGCCTTGCATGACGTCCGCACGGCCTTCCAGTCGGCACGAGACGAGGAAACCCGCATGGCCGAGGCCGTCGCGCCACACCGTCGCGACGACATCGCCGCGGCTCTGGGGGCCGGTACTGCGGCGGCCTATCGGGGCGTTCGTCAGGTGGCGGAGCCCATGTTCGCAGATCGGTCGATCGACGGCGACATTGGCGCGGTGCGGCGCGTCGTCGAAGATTCAAGCATCCTTCAAGCCGTGCGAGACGCCGTCGAGCATGGCCTGCGACCGATTCCAGCACTGAAGCACGTCGAACCTCGCCGAGCCGAGTCGCGTTGAGGCACGCCACAGGCGAGACGATCGTAATCCGCTGGCGGCCCGCGAATTGGGAGAGCCTGCTTGGACCGATATTGCGCTGCGATCCCGATTGCTCGGCGCGAGAAAACACCTCTGTTGGCGCAGCGCCGCAAATGGCCTTATGATCCGCCCCCTTAGCTGGGCAGGCAGGCTGTTCGGCGATTCCGAGATTGCCGGACGATTACGAGGCGGCACCCACGCGCAATTCACAAAGATCGAGCAGCGCCGATCGGTCGAGCCTCGCACCGTGTGGTTCTTTTGAAATGGAGACGTCGTGTCGAGCGATTTTGGAAACGCCAACACAGCGGAACCGTCTTTCGTCACCACAGCCTTCGACAAAGGCGATAGCCGCGCAGCGGATCGAGCACTTTTCCTGGGTAAGTTCCTGACCAAAGGTCGTGTAATCTCGTCCATTGTGCCATCGAGTCAATCGCTGGTTCGGGGCGTGCTCAAGCATGTCGATTTCAGCAAGCCGGCCACCATCGTCGAGCTGGGTGCCGGAATAGGGCCGGTGACCGAGCGGGTCCTGGAGCGGCTCCAGCCGTTTCATAGATTCGTGGCGGTCGAAAACGATCCCGATTTCTGTGAAGTGCTTCGGCGGCGTTTTCCCGATACGTCCATCCTCCAGGCAGACGCTACCCGGGTCGCCAAACCGCTCGCGGGCCTGGGCATCCAGAAGGTCGACTATGTCCTCAGTGGTCTCCCCACCCCGAGCCTGCCGCACCGCGCAATGATCAGACTGCGGCAGTGGTTGCGGGAAGCGCTGACACCGAACGGCCTGTTCATCCAGATCACCGTTGTTCCATTTGTGTTTCGACGCTTCTATGGAAAGCTTTTTGATTCCGTCGAGTACAAGATGGTCTGGTGGAACATGCCGCCCGGCGGTGTCTATCGATGCTCGGCTCCACGCGGGCACTGACAAAACGCCCGCGACGTCCATCAGGAGGCACGCGGGGGCGTTCCGGAGAATTCAAGAAATGTGTCGCGGGCCTGAGCGACAGGCAGCGGCACCATCTCGTCTGGGCGCGGCAGACAAACGCGCTCGTGCTCTATCACATCATATGGGATCGCACACCTGATGGGCTGAGGGACATCGGCGTCTCGCCGGTGTGTTTCTTTCTGAAAACACAGGGGTCTCGCCCATGCCGGAGGAGAGGGCACACACGCCATTCGACCCCGCCGCTAGCGGCGCGCCGCCCCGGGCTCTTCAATCGCAAGGTTCTTCAACATGCGGCGACGAGCCTTCCGAATCGACCGGCGGTTGCGGTCGGATGGCTTTTCGTAGTAGGCGGTGCGCTTCATCTCGCGAAGCACGCCCTCGCGTTCGCACAACTTCTTGAGGCGCTTCATCATTTGCTGGACAGGTTCGTTGGGACGAGGTCGAACTTTGATCATATCTGTTGCGTCGTCTCCTTTCTGTGTTCGTAGCGGACACCCTCGAGCCAGCACGCAGGTTCCAGCCCGACCGAGACCCATCGCTTCAGGATCAACGTGACCCTCGACGCTGGGCGAACCCCTAAATATACACTCTCATCGACACGGCCGCAATGGGAACTTGTGCATGCAATCGGGCGGATCAGATCACCCACCAGCCCCGACCGCGTCGTGGCACAAGAAGAATAACCCTGTTATCGGACACCACGGTATTAGATTTTATCGTATCGTAATTTAAAAACAGGGGTCTTGGGGCCCTGTTGAGCTTCATCGCGTTCGGAACATCGACGTCCATCCGGTGTATGTCCTCTGAACGCTCATGGACGCGGTGACTGCGCCTCCCTCCAGCCCCGGCGTGACAGGGCACGCTACACCGTCACGGCTTCAGCCTCACCAAGCCGGTCCTCTGATGACCGTGTTACAATGCGCTGCAGGCGAACAGTCTCCGAGGATCCCGGCGCACGCGACGAGGACCGACACAGATGCTCCACCGCGATCCGACAGCAAATCTCACACGAACGGCCCTGTCGGCCGAGCGGCTCGACGAGCACCTGACGGTCTATCCTCACCTCACGGACCGAATCCTGCGGCAGATGCTCGTCGAGCTGCACGCCCGCGAGCTTATTTCGATCGACGACGTATACGAGCAGGCTCGCACCGCGACAGGCAACGCGGACCCACTGCCTGCCATCCAGCGCGGAAACCCGAACGTCGCCGAGGCCCCGCGCGGCGATCTCCGAGAGCGCGAGTTGGTCAACAAGCTGGCCAAACAGCTCGCCACCGAGCACCTGAGCCCCCATGAGATCGATGAGCTTGTCAATCTGACCCTGAAGCGCGAGGAGGCCGACAATCTTCGGGCGATCGTCTCGCTGGCGTCGGTGTCGTTCCGAATTCTGGCAGACAAGATCCGCCGTTTTTGCGCGTTGCCCGAAGGCGAAAAGCAACTGGCCCGCGATGAGGCCATCGGCATCCGCGTGGGGCTGATCCGTCACCTGATTAACGATCAACTCGGATTTATCGCTGTCGCGAAGCGATATCTTCGTATCAGAGATTTTCCATATATTATAAATCGCATAATCGGTCCGGAAGCAGGCATGGGGCGGATCGGAGGCAAGGCCGCCGGCGTGTTTCTGGCGTCGAAGATTCTCAAAGCGGGCTCGCCGGTTCAAGCCGCCGTGCCGGTCTCAGCTCGTGAGCCCGTGGTTTCCTGCGCCCTGCCACCCCCAGCCGGCATGGCCGTGTCTATTCCAGAGTCATACTATCTTCGATCTGACGTCATCGAGGACTTCATTGCGTTCAATCAGCTCGGCGAATACCAGAACCAGAAGTACAAAGACCTCGAGGACATCCGCCGTGAATACCCCCTGATCAAGTCGGTCTTCCGCAACGCGGAGTTTCCCGCCGGGGTCGTGGACCAACTTCGGACTGTCCTCGAGCGTATGGGAACACAACCACTGATCGTCCGCTCCAGCAGCCTGCTGGAAGACGGGTTCGGTGCCGCGTTCACCGGAAAGTACGCCAGCATCTTTGTCGCCAACCAGGGAAGCCTCGATGATCGCCTGCGAGCGCTCCTCGGGGCCATCGCGGCGGTCTACGCCAGTGCACTGGGGCCGGACCCGATCCTCTACCGTCGCGAAAACGAACTCCTCGACTACGAAGAAGACATGGCCGTGTTGATCCAAAAGGTCGTCGGGCGGCGATTCGGCGACTATTTCGCCCCGGCGTTCGCAGGCGTGGCGTTCAGCCGCAACGAGTACCGGTGGAGCCCGCGCATCAAGCGATTGGACGGTCTCGTCCGTTGCGTCATGGGCCTCGGCACGCGGGCCGTGGATCGAATCGGAACCGAGAGTGCCCGGCTGGTGGCGCTCGGGAGGCCCACACTGCGACCGGAGGGTTCGGTCGGCGAGATCATGCGCCGGGCGCAGCGGACCGTGGATGTGATCAACCTGGCGCACAATCGCCTGGAGTCAATTCCATTGCAGACGCTGCTCAAGCGCGCTCCGGACTTCCCGCTGCTCGACCAACTTGTATCCATCCGACGTGAAGGGATGCTGCACACTCCGACGGGCACCTACATCGACGCACCACTCACCGACCTGTACATCACGTTCGACAAACTGCTGAGCCAAGGCACATTTCCCGAAAAGATGCGGCGGATTCTGAAGCGACTCGAATCCGCCTACCGGCTTCCGGTCGATGTCGAGTTTGCGCATGACGGGCGCCAACTCTATCTCCTCCAATGCCGAACACTGGCCGAGCCGAAGGAGATGACGAACGTTCCGCTTCCGTCAGACATCCCGGCGGAGCGAACCATTTTCACGGCCCGAAAGTTCGTACGGTCCGCCATCGTGGACCACGTTCGGTACATTGTCTATGTTGATCCACAAGATTACGACGCGGTGCCCAGCCGACAAAGGCGCATGGCCATTGCCGCCACGATCGGCGCGCTCAATCAGCGCCTCGCGGGCTGCAACTTCATCCTGATCGGCCCTGGGCGATGGGGCAGCAACGACATCCGTCTGGGTGTACCGGTCACCTATGCCGACATCAGCAAGACACGCATGTTGATCGAGGTGGCCCGTGAGCGCGAGGGGTATGTCCCGGAGGTGTCCTACGGCACGCACTTCTTCCAGGATCTGGTGGAGGCGAATATCGCCTACCTGCCGCTCTATCCGGATGATCGCCGAAACCGGTTCAACGAGACATTCCTGAGCGATTCACCGAACAGCCTTCCGGAGCTGCTGCCGGATCGGGCGAATGTGGCGGACGTCGTGAACGTGATCGACGTTCCGGCCGTCGCCGGCGGCCGGTATCTCCGCGTCGCCATGAACGGCAATGTCGATCAGGCCGTTGCCTATCTGGTCGATCCCTAGCACACCGGGTGCCCCCGGCGCTGCGCGAGACGCGCTGTCCGGAAGCCGCCCTATCCGCCGTCTTTCGCCCGCACCGGAGCCGAATCGTCCGACCGGGAACGCGGCCGCGCCGCGCCCTGGTCGCCGGCGGCCGGCCGATCACCGGTCTTTGTCTTTTTTTCTCCGCCCGAATGCCCCGCACCGCGTTGCCCGGTCAGCCGGGAAGCATCTTCCAGCAGGACCTCGGTCGCCGGATGCTTCTTCCGCCACTCTCCGAGCGGAACCACCGGCGGCTCGGCCAGAAACGGAATCTTCGCGCCCCGCTTCGATCCGCCGATCGCGTCCCAGGCCCCGTCGGCCAGCGGATACCACACACTGTCAGTCAGCCGATCATACAGGACAAACACCTTGTTATAGGTATAGCCGGTGGTGCCGAATGTCGTCGTCTTGCCGTTGATCTTGCGTCCGTACACGACGGACAGTTGATCGAGCGGTCACCACCCGACCGTAATCGGTCTGCCCGCGATGGTGTCGTTCACCAGTTCGTGCCGGTCGAGCAACGGCCGGGGATAGGCCCGGGCGATGCCGCCATGCTCGTATCCAATGACAGGCAGGTCGTCGATGTTCTTGAATCCGCGGTTGGCCCAGAACTCTCGCAGTTTCGGGTCATCGGGCTTGACGAACACCGGCCGGTCGATCGAGCGGATCCGATCGCGGCCGATGCCGTGTTCGAACTTCTCGAGCGGCAGCGGCGAGCCGGTGAGATCGAACCACTGGGCGTCCTTGGACTTGGAGTCCATCGGTCCCATCGCCCAGAGGTACTGCTTGTCGGAATCCCGCCGGATCATCGCGGATCGGACCAGCGGCGCAACGTATTCCGCTCGCGGATTGTGGCCGGGGGCCTTGACCGGGCGCGTCGTCGTCTGCTCGATCGCGGTGTAGGCCACCGTCGCCACGAGAAACACCGCGACGCCG
>CAYQDV010000003.1:11788-17010 GCA_964416295.1 uncultured Planctomycetaceae bacterium | reverse complement strand
CGAGAAACACCGCGACGCCGGCAAGAAGAACCACCCACCTGCGATCCTCTCTACGATAAGACTTGTTTTTCACCGAACCTGCCTCCGCTGACCGGTCGTGGTCCGGAACCGGCCGCTCCCGCGTGCCACGGCAGCCCTGTGCGGACCGCTGCCCATCTATCTATGTAATGAACAAAAAGGCCAGATTTATTGCATCAAAATGCGATTCCGGCCGCCTTTTTCCTGGCGGTGACCCTGCGAGACAACACTCACCCGCCAGATGCCGGCCATGACACGGACCGGCATGGTGTCCCAATAATGGGACGCACGGGTTTCGTGAATGCGACAGCATCAGTTTATGGGAATTATCCGCTCGCCGCAAGAGTTACATCTAAGGCCGAACTGTTCGGTGCACACCATCCGGGTTCGCTCATCGCGCTTGGGGGGCGCGATGCTCGCGACCCGTATGGCTGGGGCGGCGAATCGCCCAAACGTTGCAGGTCACGGAGGAAGCGAAACGCAATGGACAACGTCGGTGCAATCAAGTGCTCCGACAGGACTCACTTGACGGGGAACATCGGCGTTCTACCGGTACGCTGCCTCCGAAAACACGTGGATATGATCAGCACGAACCTCCAACCCTCACCTCAAGGAGAACCGGCATGTTTTCCCCCCACGTCTGCAACAAGGCACTCGCTTCTCTATTCGTCGCGGCGACCGCCAGTCTGCTGGCCCACACAGTCCCGGCCCACGCGGTCGACACGATCGCCGTGGACCTGGTCGCCGACACGCTCACCGCTCCGAACCTCGTCACCGTGGCCGGCGACGGCTCCGGCCGCCTGTTCATCCTCGATCAGGCCGGGCAGATCCGGATCGTCGACGCCAATGGCGTCCTCCTGCCTGCGCCATTCCTGGATGTATCGGCCAACCTCGTGCCCCTGGGGGCCTTCGGCCCCGGCAGCTTCGACGAACGCGGTCTACTGGGTCTGGCCTTCCACCCGAGCTTCGCGGCCAATGGAAAATTCTACGTCTATTACAGCGCTCCCCAACCGCCGCCCGTCCCGATCACCTTTGAAGTCGGCAACACAATCCCGACCGATGTCACCTTCGCCGGCGGAATCATGGGCACACAGTTCACGCCGCCGCTGTACTGCTCCCAGATTCGGGCCTTCGAGGTACCGGCGAACGGCGCGGCCACCGTCACCTTCACCGAGCCGGTCCGGAAGACACGGTTCTTCTTCGTCCACAAGATCGGCGCCGGCCCGGGTACCGTGACCGCCGTCCTCGACGACGGTACCCCGATCGGCACCTCCACAAGCCACCTCGCGACCGTCCCGTGCGACCCGGCCAACTTCGTCGAGTTCCAGGACTTCAACTTCCCGATCATCGGGATCAAGCAACTCCAGCTTCAAGCGGGCGCGGGCGCGGGGCTGACGTTGTTTCTCGATGACCTCGAAATCACGCGATACAATCACAAGAGCCGCATCTCGGAGTTCACCGTCTCCGTGGCCAACCCAAACGTCGCCGATCCGGCAAGCGAACGCACCCTCCTCGAAATCGACGAACCTCAGTTCAATCACAATTCCGGCACGCTTGCCTTCGGTCCCAATGACGGCTTTCTCTACATCACCGTCGGGGACGGCGGCAACGCCAATGATGTCGGACCGTTTCATAACACCACCATCGGCAACGGGCAGGACGCTACCCGGCTGTTGGGCAGCATCCTTCGCATCAACGTGGACGCCGACGACTTCCCCGCTGACCCCCTCCGCAACTACGCCATCCCGCCGGGCAACCCGTTCGCCGCCCAGCCCGGATGCACCGGTGGCTGCGACGAAATCTGGGCCTTCGGCGTGCGCAACTCCTTCCGCTGCTCGTTCGACATGGGCGGCACACGACAACTCTTCTGTGGCGACGTCGGGCAGGACCTCTTCGAGGAAGTGAACATCGTCTCCATCGGGCAGAACATGGGCTGGAACACACGCGAGGGGCTGCACTGCTTTGACGCCAACACCCCTCTCAACCCGCCGGCCAACTGCTCGGCCACCGGACCACGCGGCGAGCCTCTCATCGATCCGATCATCGAGTACCCCCACTTCGCGGACAATGCCAACATGACCGGCCCGATCGGCCAAGCAATCATCGGCGGCAACGTCTATCGCGGAAGCCTGTTTCCCGGCCTCATCGGACGCTACGTCTTCGGTGACTTCAGCCTGCCGCCGTTCGGGGCCGTCCCCGCCGAGGGCAGTATCTTCATCGGTACGGAGATTCAGCCGGGTGTCTGGCAGCGGACGCAACCGTTGATCTCAAATGGCGTCGGCGGTCGCATCCGGCGCTTCGTCCAGGGATTCGGCCAGGACGCCGACGGCGAGGTCTACGTCTGCACGACGCTGAGCGGAACCCCGTTCGGCACGACCGGGGCGGTCTTCCGCATCGTGCCTTCCAAAGGGGACATGACCGGCGACGGATCGATCAACGGCACGGACATGCCGCTGTTCGTCGCTGTTTTGACCGGAGTCAACATGGACCCCGTCCTCCGCAACCGCGCCGACATGGACGGCGACGGCGTCCCCGCCTCGGCCGACATCGGCCCGTTCGTCACCGCCCTGTTGGGGCCGTGACGTACCAGCAGCGGAGCGCAACATCTGCCGGGCATCACGCAATATGGGACGCTTCTTCGACAGGCAAGCGCGATTGCCTACGCTTCGTTCGCACCGCGCCTGTCCGTAAGTGGACCGGCTCGGCGAGTCCGACCACCCGGACGATAAGAACAAGGCAGGCGCCGGAGTCTTTCTCCCGGCGCCGGGGATCGTGCGTACGGAGAACGCACACACCGGCCCCGGTTCGATCGCCGCCGCTGAGGACACCATCCATGCCCGCTTCCACCATCGAAGCCGCCGCCCCGGCCGAACGCCCCGCCCTTGACTGGGCGGCACAGCCGCCGGTGCGGCCCTGCACGATCTGTCACCCCGTCTTTCAACTGGGCCGAGGCGGGCTGGAACGACAACTGCTCCAGACGATCCACCGGCTGCCGGCCGACCGGTTCCGCCACGTCCTGGTCATTCGCGGGCGCGACGCCGGATCGATCCCGCGCGAAATCCCCGACCCAAAGAACATCCGCGTGATCGCCGATGCGACGCGGGACCGGGACCGTCTCTGGTTCCGGCGATTGGCGGCGATCCTCCGCGATGAGGGCTGCGACGCCGTGCACGTCCGCGGAACGTCCATGCTGACCGACGCCGTGCTGGCGGCGCGGCGGGTCGGCGGGCTGCCCGTGGCCTTCAGCTTCCACGGCTTCGAACGCCCGACCCGGTCTTTCGGGATTATCCGTAGGACCGTGCTCCAGGCGTCCCTGCGGCGGTGCGCGGCGTGGTGGGCCGTGAGCCGCTCAGCGGCGGCGTCCGTCGCCAAGACGCTGCGGATCGACGCGGACCGCTTCGAGGTGCTGCCGAACGGCGTCGACACCGAGCGATTCGTCCCCACGGCCCGGCGCTACACGATCCGCCGCGAGCTGAATCTGCCGGCCGACCGCCGAGTCATCCTGACCGTAGCAAACCTCAAACCCGTCAAGGGCCACCGCGTGCTGTTCGATGCCCTCGCGGGACTGCGCTCGTTCGCCGGACGCGTAACGCTGGTCCTCGTCGGGGCGGACTATCTCGACGGCTCCCTCCGGCAGATGGCCGAGACGGAGTTGCCGGAGTTCGACATCCGATTCGCCGGCCGCCACGACGACGTCCTGCCGTGGCTGCAAACGGCGGACCTGTTCGTCCTGCCGTCGCTCTATGAGGGTCTGTCCAACGCGCTGCTCGAGGCGATGGCCTGCGGGGTGCCCGTGATCGCGACCGACGTCGGCGGCAACCCGGAGGTCATCGAACACGGTCGAACCGGCCTGCTCGTTCCCCCGGGGGACGCGGTCGAGTTGGCGACGGCGTTGCGCTACCTGCTGGAGGATGATGACCTCCGGGCTTTGCTGGGCGGCATGGCGCGGACCCATGTTCGCCGCCACTACTCGGCGGAGGCGGCGACACGGTGTTACGAGGAACGGTACGCGGCGCTGGGCCGCCGAGCGGATATCGAACCGCCGCCCGGTCAGAGCCGCGACTGATCAGAGCCGCGACCGTAAGGGAGCGGGCAGGCAACGATTGCGCCCTGCCGTGAGCAGACGTCGCCGATCGCCGGCCCCCGCTGAATGCGCCCACTTGCTGACGCGCGTGGCCTTGATTGGAGCGCTTTGGTTAGCGAAGAAGGCGGGCAGTGCCCGCCCTACAGTGCTGATTGGAGCGCCCTGATCAGAACCGCGACCGTGAGGGAGCGGCCTGACAGGAGGACTTGAATGGTGACGAGATTCATGAGCGTTCACGTCGAGACGAGCCGCGACGTGACGGCGCGTCTGGCGACGCTGTGGCGATATCGCGAGCTGATGTGGATGCTCGCATGGCGGGACATCCGCGTGCGTTACAAGCACTCGGCGCTCGGGGCGGCCTGGGCGGTCATGCCGCCGCTGCTCATGATGTTGATCTTTACATTCGTCTTCGGCACGATCATCGGCCTCGACAGCCGGAAACTCACCGGCGAGGTCGCCCTGCCCTACTCCCTGTTCGCCTTCAGCGGACTCGTGCCGTGGATGTTCTTTGCGAACGGCCTGACGGCGGCGATCGGGTCCATGGTCGCCAACCGTGCGCTCGTCACGAAGATTTACTTTCCGCGCGAGGTCTTTCCGCTGGCGGCCATCGGCAGCGCGTTCGTCGATTTCCTGATCGCCTCGGGCCTCCTCGTCCTCTTGACGCTCTACATGCACTTCGCTCCGAACGGATGGCATTACCACGGTCACTGGACGCTCATCCTGTTGCCCGTCGTCATTGCCGTTCAGATCGCCTTCATGACCGGCCTGGGCCTGCTGTTGTCGATGGCCAACCTGTTCTACCGTGATGTCGGATTCCTCTTCCGCTCCGCGATTCAGTTGTGGATGTTCGTGACGTGCGTCGTCTATCAGTTGAACGCTACGGCCGGCTGGAAGCGGGTGCTGATCCAACTCAACCCCATGACACCGATCATCCAGGCCTATCGCGATTGCCTGATCCTGGGCCGTTCGCCATTCGACCTGTCCTTCTGCAATGCCGCCGCCGTTTCGGTCATGCTCCTCCTGGTCGGCTGGTGGTGGTTCCGCCGCCGCGAGTTCGACTTCGCCGAGAATATTTGAGAAGCCGCCGCCACGCCTGAAGGCCCAATCCGCGGCGCGTCCG
>CAYQDV010000003.1:8244-11688 GCA_964416295.1 uncultured Planctomycetaceae bacterium | reverse complement strand
CGCGGCGCGTCCGCCAGCGACACCGACGTGGAAGCACGGCCGGGGGCGCAATCGCGCTTGCCCGTCCCCCAACCCTACCTCCACCAGCCGGCAGACCGGTCGATAAAGTGACCCCAAGCTAAAAAAAACTGGAAACACATATAAAAGGGCTTAGCACAGTCCTCGCGACCCACTATTATGGGCTGCCTGGAAGGGATGTCTGACGCGAAGACGGAGGAGAAGGGGATGTCTGTAGGCCGTGGCGCCGCTCCTTGTGGACGAAGACATAAGTCGCACACTGCACTTCTGCAACCCCCAATCCCGCCTGAACCACCGTTCGTATCCATAGATCGTCCACCCCAGGAAGGGGCGGAATGTGCGGCCATCTTTAGCGGTTCGTGACGTCGCGCGAACCCTGGAACAGCCACGGGCGACGAACCGCCTTCAAGTGGATGCTGAGCGGATCTGCGTTTGGGGTGATCTCATGTTGGAAGGAAAGCGACGGAGAAAGGGCAGTTCATGGCAGCCAACGAAACAGAAACACAAACGATCTCGAACAGAATCAGAATGGAGACAAGCACGCACACGAAGAATCGCGGGAAGAGCGCTATGCTTCGCATTGCTGCGATTTTCATCGCCGTGTCCGCCCTGGGCTCCGGCCATGCAGCGGCTCAGTTCATCATCGCCGAGATCATCGACGCGACCGGAGACGGCGGCGACAACGCCCTTGTTTTTCCTTCCGGGATCGCCATCGACGGTCCAGGCAGCGTCTACGTGACGGGTCTCGGCACCGACAACGTCTTCAAGATCACGCCGGCCGGGTTCATCGCCCAGATCATCGGCGCGACCGGAGACGGCACCGGAAATGGACTTGACAGTCCTGGCGACATTGCCCTGGATGGTGCGGGCAACGCATTCCTGTCAGGCCAATTGAGCAACAACGCATTCAAGATCACCCCCGCCGGGGCCATCACACAGATCATCAGCGCAACCGGAGACGGCGCCGGAAATATCCTCGATGATCCTTTCCGTGTCGCGGTAGACGGGTCGGGCAATGTCTATGTGGCGGCCCTCCTGAGCGACAACGCGTTCAAGATCACGCCCGCCGGGGCCATCACACAAATCATCGACGCAACGGGAGACGGCGCCGGAAATATTCTTGATACGGCCTACGGCATCGCGGCAGACGGCGCGGGCAACGTGTATGTGACAGGAATCTACAGCAACAACGCGTTCAAGATCACGCCCACCGGGGACGTCACACAGATCATTGACGCAACCGGAGACGCTCTGGGCCATACCCTGCTTGCTCCGAGATGCATCGCCGTCGACACGGCGGGCAATGCCTACGTCGCGGGGATCAATAGCAATAACGTGTTCAAGATCACGCCCACCGGGGACGTCACACAGATTATTGACGCGAGCGGAGATGGCGTCGAAAATGGACTGGGAGGGCCGACCGGCATCGCCGTGGATGCCGCAGACAACGTCTATATCACGGGGTTCAACAGCCACAACGCCTTCAGGATCACATCCGCTGGAGTCATCACCGAGATCATCAGCGCGAGCGGAGATGGCGCCGGAAACGGACTCGATGGTCCGATCGGCATCGCCGTGGATGCCCCGGGCAATGTCTATGTCACCGGTTTCCTCAGCAACAACGCCTTCAGGTTGACGCCCGACGCAGACAACGATGGTGTCCCCGATGCCGGCGATAACTGTCCCTACGCGCCCAACGCCGACCAGGCCGATGCGGATGGCGACGGAGTCGGGGACGCGTGCGACAACTGTCTCAACACACCGAATGCCGATCAGGCCGACACGGACGGCGACGGCGTCGGTAACACGTGCGACAACTGTCTCAACACACCGAATGCCGACCAGGCCGATGCGGATGGCGACGGCGTCGGAGACGCCTGCGACGGATGCCCGAATGATCCCAACAAGGCCGTGCCAGACATTTGCGGCTGTGGTGTGCCTGACGTGGATACCGATGGCGACGGGACGCCCGACTGTATCGACGCATGTCCGAATGACCCCAACAAGACCGCCCCCGGAATCTGTGGTTGCGGCGTGTCCGACGTGGATACCGATGGCGATGGCACACCTGACTGTATCGACGCATGTCCGAATGACCCCAACAAGACCGCCCCCGGAATCTGTGGTTGCGGCGTGTCCGACGTGGATACCGATGGCGATGGCACGCCCGACTGCCTCGAAACATGCCCGAACGATGCCAATAAGACGGTGCCAGGCTTGTGCGGTTGCGGAAATCCCGAATCGGCTGCCGGAAGCGGCGACACCAATGGTGACGGACTGATCAACGCCTTGGATATTCAGGGGTTTGTGGGTGAGTTGTTGAGCCCCAGTGGTCCGAGCCTGCCTTCTTGTGGAGCGGAAATGAGTGGTAACGGCACGGTGGGACTCGAAGATATCGGGCTTCTTGTCCAGTCGATGTTGAATCAATAGGATTCCGAACCCGCGCCGGACAGCACAGACGGTGTCAAGGAATATCCGAAAGGACCACTAAAGCGCCGTGGATGGAGGAATCAGGAATCGAACACATTTCGACTCGTCGACAGACATAGGCCAGTACCGACCAAGCCAGCAGACGAAGTCCATCCGCTCCGTGATCCGCACGGCGGAGCCTACGCGCCCATGCAAACCCCTCGTGGACGCCCTGGGCGGAAATAAATCGGGCCGGACGGGCGTTATATGAGAGCAGGGAGCCGCTTGTCGGGCCTCGAAACACCCTGCCGGAGGTGCGTGCGCCGATGCCGACAACGCCTGCAACTCGACCCGTGCAAGACGCAACCTCGCCATCCGCCGCCGCCCGACGCCGGCGCCTGGCCGTCACAATCTTGATCGTGCTCACTCTGGCCGGCGGTTACGTGCTCTATGAGCGGATCGGAACGACGGCCAACGTCGAGGTGGTCGAGACCTATCAGCGATTCGCTGGTGGCTTTCTGGCCGTCGGCCACGCCGACTCCAAGCCCGGGGTTCTAATCCTGTCCCGGCTCGAGGATCGGATCGTCAACATCAACGCGACCCTCCACCGCAACTGGGCGACCGGCACGAGCACGCGGATGGCCGTCTCGACGCCGAAGGCGGCCTGGCACCATCGCCTGCGCGGTCCGGAGGTCGTCATGATCGACGCCGACGGAAGCATCCGGACGGCCGGCGTGGCCTGGTCGGCGGAAGACTTCGCGCAAATCTCACGGGCCGTCAACTGCAACGACGCCACTGCACCTCACGAAGGCTGTGGTCGGCCCTTCCACGACTTTCAAAAATGGCTCTCGGCCGACGGCCGCGCCGTTCCGGACGCGATCCGCGAATTCCTGGCCCGACCCGACCGCGAGCCATAGGACGCCATCTTGGCGCGACTGCCGAACCCGAGCGTGGCGCCTAGCCTGTCTCATTTCCTGCCTCGTCGTTTTGCGTAGGCGGCGGTCGTCGTTTATTCTG
>CAYQDV010000003.1:0-8144 GCA_964416295.1 uncultured Planctomycetaceae bacterium | reverse complement strand
CAATCGACGTGGCCCACGGCAATCGGCGTCGTCGGGATCGTGCTGGGGGCGCTCGGATCGCTCGGAGGCGCGTGGGGCGTGGTGGGGCTGTTCATCATGAAGCGAATGTTCGATCTCATGCCGAAGGAGGCAGCGGTCGTCAAGGACAGCATCGAACAATCGCAGGCGTGGCTGATCGTCAGCTCTCTCGTGATGCTGATCCTGTCGGTCCTGCTCCTCGTCATCGGGATCGGCGTGCTTCGTCGGCGGCGGCGGATCGTCCGGCTCATCCGCGTCTGGGCCGTCTTGATGATCCTTTACATCCCAGTCACCGCGGCCTTTCAGTACCGGATGCAACAGACCCAATTCGAACTGATGGCGCAGCAATCGGGCGGCGCGCCGCCGATGCCGAGCGGCGTCCCGATGGTTATCAGCGCCTTCTCTATTGTGGTCACGCTGGTCCTCGGATGGGCGCTGCCCGTCTTCCTGCTCATCTGGTTCCGCCGATCGCGGATTCGAACTGAATGGATGGGGTGGTCATGACCGTGATGCGACCGGCGCTGCCTGTGAGGTTTCGCCCGAACCGCTGATCGAGAGAGACGATGCGCTGCAAGACCTGTGACTACCGCCTGTGGAATCTCACATCGCGCCAATGCCCCGAGTGCGGCGCCGCGTTTCTGCCGAGCGAGTTCGATTTCACCGTCGGCACCGTCCAGTTCTGTTGCCCCCATTGCGAGCAGCCCTATTACGGCACGGGCCAGCGGGGACACCTGGTCCCGTCGGCCTTCACGTGTGTCCGCTGCGGCAGGCCCACCTCGATGGACGAAATGGTCATCCGGCCGGCAGAGGGCGTGGAGGAGGAGGACACCCAGGTCGAGCGCATGCCGTGGCTGGATCGAGGGAAGCGCGGCCCGGTGCGGGCGTGGTGGTCGACGGTCTGGATGGCCATGACCGGCCCGGGCCGGCTGATCCGGCTCATGCCGCGCGACGCCCCCGACGGGCGGGCGTGGTGGTTCGCCCTCATCACGAGCGGACTCGCTCTCGTCGGAGGCGCCGGGGTGTTCGTTATACTCCCGGTGTTCTTCAGTGCATTCTCGAGCGGTGGTTCGTCCGGTCTGACCCGAATATCGCGCGGGTGCGCCACGCTTGGCATCGGATTTCTCGGCTTCACCGTCGGCACGCTGATCGTGATTGCGCTCTGGGGTCTGCTGGCGCACGGCGTGTTGCGTCTCACAGGGAGGACCCGGGGGACGCTGGGTCACACGTTCCAGGCACTCTGCTACAGCAGCGGGGCCAATGCCCTGGCCGCGGTGCCGTGTCTGGGAGTCTATCTCTGGGTCGTCAGCCTTCCCTGGTGGACCGTGAGCGCGATTCTGATGTTGCGGGAGACACACAAGGTCGGCGGCGGCCGCGCCACCGTCGCGGTCCTGCCGGGACCCGTTCTGGGATTCATGGGAATCGCCACTCTGATCTATTTTGCCGCGACGTCCGCAGGCGCTCCGTTCGCGGGCATCGGCGGAGCCACGGCCGAAACACAGGCCGTCACCGATGCCCTGCTCAGCTACGCCGAGAACAACGGGAGCTTTCCGCGACACGCCGTCGAACTGATCGCCGACGACGAACTGGTCAGCGCTGATTTTGTTGCCTCAGATACGGCGACCTATGAAGACGATGTGCCGGTCGGCGGCACGCACCTGGGGAGACTGACGTTCTTGTCCGACGACGCCCTCAAGAAGACGGTTCAGACAGCGGTCGACGCCCTGCCTGATACTACGATCGCCCACCGCCTCGGCGACTTCGTCTTCACCTGTCACGGGATCGATCCGGCCAAGGTCCCGCCGGGGCTGTGGCTCGTCGTCTATTCGCCGGACCCCGATCAAGACACCGGACGGGGGCCGCCGCCGTTCGTCGTGGTGGGGCAAGGGGCCGGCACGACGTTCACCTGCTTGGGCACCGCGGCCCTCAAGACGCAGTTGGCGGTCCAGAATCGGCTCCGCGCCCAATACAACCTGCCACCCCTGCCCGATCCGTCGACGGTCACGCATGCCCAACCGGCGATGGCGCCGACCACGCGTCCCGCGCCGACCGGCCCGACGGCCTCAGCGCCATGAACCGCAGGCTGTGCAGGGCCAAGACGGGGTTTGACAGGTGTGACCGCAGCCAGCCCCGCAGCGTCTGTTCGTAGAGCCGGGACTGGTTCGCCAGGTGAAACTCGACCAAGGTCAAAGACCTGTGGATCAGTCCTTCGGTGAGCTGAGCCGCGCCACAGGCCCGCGCCTCGGCCCGCGCGAGGAAGACGATCGCGTTCAGATCGTGAATATGCTGATGAACGCCGGCGATGACGGGCAGGCGGGTCCCCGCGATCATGCGTTGCCAGAACCGGGAGCGGTAGTATCGCAGCAGGAGGTGCGTCGCCGCCGGTTCGAGCGCGGGGGCCACTTCGTGCCGCATCACGTCCTGAATCGACACGTTGCGGCCCAGCAGGCGCGAGGAATAGGTCCCCGAGAGCTGCGCCAGGCTCAGCAGCTTCGGGATCATCGCCAGCCTGCGCATGAACCCCGTCCGCGACGCGGCATCGGCGGGCACGGTGTCGGGATAGAGAGTGGCGGCAAACAACATCCGCACCGGCATCGGCGCGGCGGCGGGCGAGGCGTATGCCCGGATGACCGGCGCGACGGCCGATCGAGGCGGATCCGGCAACGACACATGATCGTTTTTTCCTGCATCGGCGGCCTTTCGCGCGTCTCGCGTGGCGGTCAGCAGGGCCAGCAACTCGGCAAAGCACTGCCACACGTCGCCGGTCCCGGCGTCGGCAAAGATCGACAGCGCGCGGTCGAACAGCGCCTCGGTCGCCTCCGGCGACAGCCTGCACGACATATCCAGAAATGTCTCGCCGTCCGGTCGGATCGGCCGCGTTGATAGCGGCACGACGGCCGCGATGTCGGACGCCTGCTCCGGCAGGCGTGTGCCGCTGCGTTGCTGCACGGCGGGACAGCCGAAACTGGCCGACACTCGGTCGTCGGTCCAGGTTCGTGCCGACAGGAATGGAAACTGCCGGCACATGTGCGGCTTGGCCTCGGCGCCGAGTTCCTTGTGGATGATGCACAAGCCGTCGCTGTCGAGGAACAGGCACCGCGTGCCCGCGCCCTTGGCCAGTTCATAGACATCCGTCCGGCCGTCGGACGATGGGTGATAGAAGGTCTGTCCGGTCAGTTGAGGATAACCGCTGAAGTCGTGGCGTTCCAGGTTCTTCGCCTTGTCGCGTTCGATCAGGGTCCGCCACGGCTGATCACAACAGGCGGTGCAGCTTCCGCACGAGAAACGGACCGATTCATCCAGCAATTGCAGGCGCATGAGCATCCCCCCGGCCGGTCGCGGCCGTGCCGCGAGCACGACGCATGTCCGTCTCTGCGTCGGTCGTTTCTCCGCACCGCTTGATTCCCGGCGGCGACCGAGAAACGCGGCGGTCGCTCCGATAAGCCATGATGCCCTCGTGCCGGCAGGCCGTCAGCCGCCGCCCGAGGGATGTCCGGCGGCCGGGACGATGCGGCGGATCTTGTGCTCGATGGGGAACGGGCCGTAGTCGATCAACTTCCTGCCGTCCCACTCGACGGCATAGTTTTCCATCTTGGAATTGGGTTTTCCGACGATGTACTCGATGCCGCGCTCGTCCCAATAGGCGTTCATCGTCTTTTCACGACGCAGGACCGGCAGGATCTCGTTGTTGGCCAGGCCGTCGAGATTGATGATCGTCAGGTTCGGCGTGTAGTACTGAATAATCCCGCTGTGCCAGCAGCCGAGCGTCGACCCCGCCGGAACGTGCTCATCGAGCCAGCCCAACGCTCGGACGGCGAAGGCCTGCTCGGAGGACCGTCCGAAGACGGCCCCCTGAACAAAGACCGCGGTCGACTCCACCACAACGAGCCAGACGAGCAGCGGGGCCGTGCGGCGCACCAGCGCCTGCAACGCGCCGGGGTGGGTGGCCCGCCGCAGCGCGTTGGCCGCGCCGGCCGACAGGATCGTCAGGGTCACGAGACACGGAACGTAATACCACGTGCGCGGCCGCTCGGCGAACAGGGCATAGGCCAGCCCCAACACCAGCGGAACGAGCCAGAGCAGGTGCAGCAGCCACCGCTCCGCACGGACGCGGCGCGGGCCGCCGGCGAGCAGCAGCAACGGGATACCGGAAAGAATCCACTTCAAGGCGGGTGTCTTGATGAAGGCCTTGCCCACATAGACGCCGAACGTGCCGGCGGAGTGCGCCGCCCACTGCCACCCGGACACCTGATTCCGTTCGATCTGCCGCCAGGCCATCTTGGCCGCCGCGCTGCCCTGAACGATGCTGCCGGTTTCAACCCACGCATACCACAGCCAGACACCGAACAGCGCCAGCGCCAAAAGGCTGAAGGCGCCCACGCCGACGAGCCGGACCGGAAGCCTCACCTTCGGCGCCGCGACCAGCATGACCAACGCCACGAATGGCATCAGCAGCGCGGCGTCGGTCCGACTCAGCATCACGAGTCCGCCGCACGCCCCCAGCATGAGACACTGCGCGACATACCGGCCCGACCCGGCGATGTCGGACCTCACCAACACGATCAGCCGCCACAACAGCAGCGACAGCGTTATGGCATAGACGCTGCCCTCCAGCCCGGCGCCCATGATCTTCGTCACGTGGGGGTTCGCCAGCCACAACAGCGCGGCAATCAGGCCGGCCGCCGTGCCCCACCACCGCCGGGCCCCCAGAAACAGGAACAACCCTGCCAGAAGGTTGCACACGGCATTCAGGGCCACGGCCTGATCGATGAAGCCGTCCAGCGAGGGATCGGTCAGCCGATGAAGCCCCGCAAGGAGAAAGCAGTAGAGCGGATGAAAGCCGGTCGTCTTCGTCACGCCGTCGGCCGTGGGGCCGTCACCGGCGGCGATGTGCATCGCGACATTGAAGTAATAATACGCATCATCCGAGACGTGGATCACCACGCGCTCGCGACTGCACAGCGCAAGATAGACCGGAAAGGCGACGCTCGTCAGCATCGCCAGCCCGGCCAGCGCCCACAGAGGATGTTTCAGTCCGGCTCGCACATCCGTCCCGGCGATGGCCTGTCTCCACATTGTCCATGCGGCCAGAGGCACAAGCCCGGCTTCGCCCTGTCGCCGCTCGGATCGGGGATGCTAAGTAGATCGATGTACATCGTCCGAAAAACCGTTCCTACGCCAGTGCCTCGTTCTTCTTGCCTCGCTGGCTGAAGAGGCCCTGCAATCGCTGCTTCTCCTTGTCGCCGCCGGACTGCGCCTCCGCGACGCGCTGCGCGCCGCGATGCCAGTGGATCCCACGATTCCCCGCGAACCGGGATGCCCGGCTCCCCGCGTAGTCCTGCCAGCCGACCCGTACATCCACCATAACCCCTTACTCGCACGGCGCTTACGGCAACTCAGCCTGTTGGCGGCAGCCGTGCTCCCGCAAAAAAACTGCGAAAACTCGATTTCCGCCTTGAACCGCGGCGCGGTCGATACGATACTATTAGTGGAGGCTTTGGTCGGTCCTCGGACCGGGCATTGCCTTTTTCTTTTCATTCCTCCTCCGCATCAAGGCCGTCCTCCGCGAGACGATCCACACGCCCTCTCAGGTCATCGAGATAGACGATGCCATGAAGAGGCCAGTGTCCCGTTCCATCTCGTTTGGGCTTCCGGCCGTGAAACTGCATCTCGTGAAGCTTTTTGGCAAACGGTCTGAGTTCATCACGGCTTGGCTGCGGCATGCTGTTGAGACGCCAGCCCCAGCCCAGCACGTAGGCGGCCAAATCCGCAAGGAAGATGCCGGTCGTCAACTCCGAGTGGACGAAGAATGGGGCGGGCACGATAAGCGAGCTGCGAAACCGGCCCGTCTTCGTACCCAGGAAATAGGCCGCCATGCGCTCGATCAGGTGCTTTGCTCTGCTCTTCTCCAACTCGTCGAAGACAACCAGCCCTCGCCGCTCACGAGGCTGATCCTTGAGCAGATAGAAATAACGCTCGAACAAGTACACGACGTCCTTGCGCAGTACGTCTCGGTCAGATTTCGCAGCATCGCGATCAACGACCGACGCAATCACCTTCACGCCAAAACCAGCAGCGATGTCGAGCACGGAATCGATGAACCGCAGGACGGATCGGCTGTATCCCGTCAGCTCGCGCGCCGTGACCTCGCTTGAGCCGCAACCTGTATCCCGAGCTTCCTGACCCTTGCGAAGGGTCGAAAGCGCCAGCCCTCGCAATTCCTCGTCGGGGATGTCGATCCTTTGTCTGGCGAGTCGAAAACGCTTGCGTTTCAGCAGCTTCTTGGCCTTGCTCTCGGTCACGCGAAGTTTCCGCAGATAATCCCCGAAATGGTCCTTCTCCGCCGACCGAATCGCCTTGATCAGATTCCAGAGATCGCTCTGCGCAACGGCCACGCCCGCCAGGACTTCGCACGGCATCTCGCCATGGTCCTGTCCGCTCTCGTCAATGAAGAGGAGCATGCACAACGCCTCCCTCGAACAACGCCCCCTGCTTCATCACCTCAGCAATCTTATCGCGCTGGTTCAGCAGGCCCTGGAGGAACTGCTTTTGCTTGTCGCCGTCGGGCAGAACTTCGCTGACGGCGTGCGCGACCGTCGAGAGCTTTTCGTTGTGGGCGTGGCCGCTGCGGTGCGAGGCGCAGACCCGGCTCCGCCTTGCCGCCGCCCGGATCGGGGATGCTAAGCAGGTCGATGTTCATCGTCAAACGGAGCGTGGTGCAATTGCGTCGGCGTCAGAGCGGTGGAAGACGGATACTCGCGTCGGTTTTGCTTGCGTTGGGGTCCGGCTGCGCGGCCGGGTCGCGCCAAAACGTGACCAGCAACGAGACGTAGTCGCTCGTGGCGACGAACAGCGGCTGGACGTGCGTCAGACCGTCGAACCGCCAGAAGGTCTTCGCCGGAGAACCCGCAAGGTCGAACATCGTCTGCGCCCCGGACAGCGGCGTGATACGGTCGTTCGATGCGTGAACGAACATCGCCGGTACGGTCATCTCACCGAGTCGATCATGGGTCTCGAACAGCCATCCGAACCCGAGGCGGGCCGAGACGCCGAGCAATGGAAGAACAGGACCGATCGAGGATTCGACGCCCTCGAGCATGGCGACCGGATCGTACGACCCGTCCAGTGCGACCGAACGAACTTGAGGCCTCGCCCGCAACGCGGCCAGCCCCTGGGCCGGACCGGTCCCGAGTGAAACGCCCAACAGATGCACGGTCTGGCGCGCCGAGCCGCTGTCGCTGACGATCCAGTTCAGAATCGCCTCGCTGTCATCGAGCTGCGTGGCGATGTCGGCCGTCCCTTCGCTGTCGCCGAAACCCTGGTAATCAAAGGTGACGGCGTGCCACCCGTTCAGGGCCGCGACCGCCGCCCACGGCAGGGCGCACACCTGCGAGCCGTCCGTGCCGTGCAGGATCAGCACGGTCCCCGCCGGAGCGTCCGTCAACTGCCCATCCCGCTGCGCCGGAATGAACCACCCACTCAGCATTCGACCGTTCGCGCTCTTGACGGCCACAGGTTGGAATTGAAACCCGACGTCCAGTGGCGAAACGGCGGCAGGGAGCTCGCCCAGCCGCAGACGGCGAGCGAGTTGGTCGCAGGACGTATCCGGATTCAGCACCAGCCCGCTCAGCAACCCGCTCGGTAGAAAAACGCCACAGCCCGCCGGAACGGCCAGCACGACCAGACAAGCCAGACCGCTCAGCAGAGGAAAGACCAGGAGCTCCTTGTCTATTTTGAGGACACGCCAACTCGACTTCGCGAGTTCCCAGCCGTTGGAAGCCCTCTCGAACACGACGTTGACCTCCTTTACTACGACGTGCCGGCGGCAGAACGCCCCGTATATGCGACCCATGATACCGCCCCGCGCGCCGCTGGCAACCGCCGCTCGTCGCGCGCCTATCGCTTCAGGGTCCGTGACAGAATCGGCGGGCATCTTTCTTGCCGTATCTCGCTGAGCGTGCCCCGTAGGGGCATTTGATGGTAGCCCGGCACGAAGTGCTGGGATAGGTTTGCCAAAAGCACAGCCGAGTCCCGTAGGGACGAATGAGGCCCCAATCGTCCCTACGGGACTCGCTTCTCTCGGTTTCGCGCGAACCCCAGCACTGCGTGCTGGGCTTGGCTCGCTTCGT
>CAYQDV010000002.1:40374-42562 GCA_964416295.1 uncultured Planctomycetaceae bacterium | reverse complement strand
CGATGAAGACATTGTGCGATTATTGCTATCCACCGAGGGCCTCCGGCCGTGCTCTGTACCGCGACGCGGGCCTGGTGCTGGCGGGCGGCCTGCTGGTGGCGGTGTCTGCGAAGATTCAGATTCCGGCGTTCCCGGTGCCGCTGACCCTGCCCGAGACCGAACTCCACGAGGACGTCGATCTGGCTGCCCGGCCGAGAGCCGGCCCGCAGCACCGAGCCAAACCGTGCCGGCTTCCGCATGTGGTGGCGGCGGCAGGAATACGCTATCTCCACTGGGAAGATCTGCATTTCTTTGATGGCCATCGTCCGACTTCCTCGAATCACGCCGACTCGATTCAACATCGGGACGCCAACGATTCGAGGTCGTCACGTCTGTCGCCACAGGGCCGATCACACCGGCTTGAAGTGCTCGAAGGACTGCCGGCAGGCGTTGCAGTAGTGAATCGATCGGCAGAGGGTGGGGCCGAAGATGGACTCCAAGGCCGTGTCGGTCGAGTCGCAGAGGGGACAGGCGACGTGCTTGAACGTCTCGGACGTGAAGGCACTGCCGGCGCACGGAGCGGGAGGGGCCAGCCCGAATTCCTTCAGCCGTCGGCGGCCTTCATGCGAGATGCGGTTCGTGGACCAGGGCGGGTCGAACACCGTCTCTACTCGCACGTCGTCGAAGCCGGCGGCGATGACTGCCTTGCGAATCTCGTCGCGCAGGAACTCGAGCGCGGGACAGCCGGCGAAGGTCGGCGTCATCTTGACCGTGACCGCTCCGCCCTCGAGTGAGAGGTCGGTAATCATGCCGAGCTGGACGATGGAAATGACGGGAATTTCCGGGTCGGCCACCTCCTCCAGCGCCTTCCATATATTGTTCAGGTGGCTTTGAAAGGTCGGCGATGTCAGTTCGTCGTCCGCCATGAGTCCCCGCGCTCTGCGCTCCGTTCTTCCCCAAGCTCCATCCGTCGTTCGCTGCCGCTACCATACCGCGGCAGGATCCAACCGGAACACCTTATGCATGTCTTGCAGCAGGCGCGACAGCTCGGCAGGATGTCGGCCGACGCGCCCGCCGTAGAGCGGCACCCCCGTTTCTGGAACGGACAATCGGGCCTCCGTCAGCGTCGGCCGAATGGCGGTTCGCCATTGCTCCAAGAGGGCGGCTTCGGAGGGTCCGATCCGCTCGGCCGCTATCGCTTCGTCCCATGGTGTCGGCTCGAACATTCCGAGCGCGTGCGGATACAGCTCCTGCAGGGCCTTTTGAAGCCGTGTGTGGCTCTCGGTGGTGCCCGTTCCCAGCCGGGTGACCCACATGCGGCCGTGCATCGTGTGGTATTTGACCTCGCCGCGCAGTTTCCGGGCCACCTCGGCCAAGGGGGCGTAGGCGCTGTCAGCCAGCGCGGTCAGGCGGACCTGCTTGGCCTCGGCGTAGAGGAACTGGCGGATTGTGCTGAACGCCCAGTCGCCGTTGGCCAGCGAGACCATTGAACAACAGCGGTATTGTTGGACCGGGCGGGCAAAGGCGATGGCATCGGGGTTGGCTTCGCCGAGTTCGTGCAGCAAACCATACAGCGTCCAGGCATGTCCCATCAGGTCCTGGGCCATGGAGGAAAACGCGATGTCGGCCTCCAGAATCGGCCCCAGACCGGTCCACTCGGAACAGCGGTGGCCGAGCACCAGGTCATCGTCGGCGAGGCGATACAGCAGATCGACAAACGCCGATCGCTGCTCCGCCGAAAGGTCGTTCGCGGTCGTGTGTGTCATCGATTGCGTCTCATTCACCGACACACAGGCAGCTTGCCAGAGGTGCGCCGGACTTCGGGCCATCATTGCACGGCGGCGATGCGCGGGATGAATCCCACGGCTCGGAGTCGTCGGAACCCCTAAATGTCCTGCGCGTCGCCGACTTCACGGGCGCGTTTCGTCGTTTCATATCCGAATGCCTCGCGATAGCTCTTGTCGCTGCCGTGCTCGAACATGTCGGCATCTTCATAAGCCGTCGCCGTGATCGCCTCGGCCGGAACTACCCACATGTTGACGCACGCCTGGCGGCGACCGAACTGCTCCTTCGCCAGCACCAAGGCGCTCTCGGCGTCCGGGGCATGGACCGAGCCGACATGCACGTGCGGCTCGCCCCGAGCCTGCTGATGAAACACTTCAAAGATTCTCCATTGGGTATCAGGCATGGGAGTTATCAGTTGTCAGTT
>CAYQDV010000002.1:21893-40274 GCA_964416295.1 uncultured Planctomycetaceae bacterium | reverse complement strand
CAGTTTCCAGTTTCCAGTTGTCAGTTCCTTGGTTCTTGGGGTGGCGCGGGGGGCGGGTGGCCTTTCGCGGCCGCATCGAGGGCCTTGCGGACCCATTCTCCCTGCTCGTGGGCCAGGCGCCGGACGCGAATCCGCTCGGTGCTCATCGGTCCGTGGCCGCGTACCACGTTGAGGAATTCGTTCCAATCCGGTTCCCGGTAGCACCACTTGCCGGACGGCTCGTCGTAGCGCATGTCCCATTCGTCCGGGATGGTCAGTCCGAGGTTGAACATCTTTGGAAGATATTTTTTCAGGAATTGCTGTCGCTGTTCATCGTTGGTCTTGAGCTTAATCCGCCAGCGCATGAGCTGAGCGGTGTGGGTGGACTGCTCGTCCGCCGGCCCGTGGAACATCATGATCGGCTTCCACCATCGGTTGACGGCGTCCTGCAACATGTCGCGTTGGAGCCTGCTGCCGGTGGCCAGGGAGATGCACATGTCATAGCCGTGCGTGAGGTGGAACGCCTCCTCGTAGCAGATTCGCTTCAATGCCCGCGCATACGGTCCGTAGGACCCTTCGGCCATCATGGTCTGGTTGACGATGGCGGCGGCGTCGATGAGCCAGGAGATGACGCAGACGTCGGCCCAGGTTTCCGCTGGGTAGTGGAAGACGTTGGAAAACTTGGCCTTCCCGTCGATCAGCTCCTGGAGCATTTCTTCGCGCGACTTGCCGAGGGTCTCGGCGGCGCGGTAGAGCAGTTGGGCGTGGCCGACTTCGTCCTGGACCTTGGCCACGAGGGCGAGCTTGCGCCTGAACGTCGGAGCGTGCGGAATCCATCCACCTTCGGGAAGGGCGCCACAGATTTCGCTGTTGGCATGCACGTGGATCAGGCGGATGAGTTGTTTGCGGTAGTCCCGCGGCATCCAATCACCCGGCTCGACCTTGTCGCCGCGTTGCACCCGAGTCTCGAACGCCTCCAGACGCTCGTCATATCCCAGATCACCGGGTTTGTCGTACACCGCGGCGGCAAACTGCACCATCACACGCTCCCTGAAATCTCGGATCGCGACGCCATCACGTCGTTCTTCTCCGGAGGCCGTCGAGGACAAAGTCCGCCATCATGCGAGCGACCTCGTCGGAGGTCATGCGGCCTCCGGGACGATACCACAAATAGACGTAGTTCAAAGTGGAAAGAATGAACAGGGCGGCATAGGACTCGTCGACGGGTGCGAGACGTCCTTCGCGTATCGCCTGCCGGACCATCGTCTGGAACAGCTTCTCGTATTCGTCGCGCCGCGCGACGAACGCGGCTCTGCGCTGGGGCGCCAAGTGCCGCCACTCGGTCGTGTAGACCGCCGCAGCGTCGAGGTCGTCCGTGATCACGCCGACGTGGGCGACGATGGCGTCCCGGAGTTTCCGTATGATCTGCCGGTCGGACTCGACGAGCGGCCGGAGGGCCGCGAAGAACCGTTCGGCCGATTCGTTGACGATCGCCCACAGCAGATCGTCCTTGCTCTCGACGTGGGCGTAGAGACTGCCACCCTGTATCCCGACGCCATCGGCGATGTCCCGTACCGAGGCGCCATGGAAACCGCGCTCGCGGAACAGGCGCATCGCAACGCGATGGATCTGATCCTTTCGGACTGAGACCGCCTCTGCCATTGAACACCCTTTCGGCCCGCGCGAACAAACGAGCGCTTGTTCCTTAAAGATTGTAGCGAGGCTCCTGGGAAGCGTCAATCGACAGTCAATTGAACGCCGTTTGCGGGTGTGTGACAGGATCGGCGGGCCGGCGCGTCACGGGGCACAGGCGGACCAGCGGCTGGCGGCACCCGCGCTCGATGAGGAGGCGGGCCGCCAGCGAGCGCAGCGGCGTTGCGGCGACGCGAGCCGGCATCGCATCGTCGAGATCACGTCGGACACGGCGGTTGGCGGTGGTTCTATGACAGCGGGCCGAGGCCGAGGTTGACGACGACGTCTTTGCTATCCACGAGGTCGATCTTGATGTTCGGCGACCCGGCACTCAGGGTGAACGCTTGTGTGTCACCGGTCGCAAAGCGGATCGTGTAGGACCCCACCTGCGTGACCTCGAAGACGTAGCCGCCGGCGGCATTGGTCGACTGCGAGGTGTTGTCGAGCGTGACCGTGCTGTTCGCAACGCCTTCGCCGGAGTCGTACATGCCGTTTCCATTGGCATCGTTATAGACGACGCCGAGGACAAACGTGGAGTTGCTGGTGCTCGTCCCGAAGTCTTGCGTCTGCATGATGGAGTCGAAATCGGTCCCGTTGTTGGTAAATGTGCCGCGGATGATGCTGATCCCGACTTCGCGATATCGCTCGTTCAACATGGTGACGCGATGGCCTCGATCCTCGATGCCGGCGTCGACGAACAGGTCGACGTGCTGGCTTTCCACGAACGCCACCTCGTCGAGCGCGCCGGTCGTGCCCTGCCACGCCAGATTCTCTCCGGCGCGCGTGAACGCATAACCGGCGGATGTCATGCGATCGAACGGCGTAACGCCCTCCGGCGTGTCGTGTTCAAAGTAGTCGCGATCGAGCATGTCCTGGCTGTGTTCCTCTGCGGCCTTGTGCAGGGCGGCATTCAACGCCACCGCAGGCTTCGGCTGAGTATCGAGCCGACCGGTGACGCCCTCGTCGATCGCAATGCTGTTGGCGGCCGCCTCTTCGGCGGGACGGAGCCGCGCGCGGTTGATGCGTTCCAGGGAGAGTTGCTCGAGCGTCGAGGCGTCTACCGACGTCGTGGTAGCTGGCGCCGTGCTGCCCGATGTGGACGTCTGGGAGTCGCTCGCCGAGTCGGCGGGCGAAACCGTGCAGGCGCCGATCAGTGCGGGGAGCGTGGCCACGATGGCGACCCATGTCCGTCGTCGTCCGATCATGTGTTCCGACAAGGAATCCTCTCCTTTGCGAGGCAGAGTGGCGAGTCGGCGGAAACCGCCTCCTATTACATACGATTCACCGCGATGTGGGCCACCGTGACAACCGGAGCGCCCCGCGCTGGCATCATATTCGGTCCATCATAGCGATGTCGCCTATCATTCTTCAACCTGAAGAAGCTGGCACGCAACCTGCGATCTTGTTCGCGAGTCTTCGGGTGGCCTCCGATGTCGGACGGAGAGCCAACCGATAAGAGAGCGTGCCTGAGGGCGCTTCCGGGGGCTGGATAGCGGAGTGATGTGTGGCGGACGTGGGTCGTTCAGATTATCGGCGGGTGGGCGTGGTGATTCCCGCCTTGAACGAGGAGGCGTCTCTGCGTCTGCTGCTTCCGGACCTGCTCCGGCACGACCTCGGACAAATCGTCGTAGGAGACAATGGTTCGACGGACGCGACCGCGGCTGTGGCTCGCCAGCACGGCTGCACCGTCGCCCATGCTCCGCGGCGGGGGTATGGGGCGGCCTGCTGGGAGGCCATGCAGGCTCTCGGCTCCGGCGTCGATGTCGTGCTGTTTGTCGACGCCGATTGCAGCGACGATCTGACCCGCATACCGGACGTGGTCGGACCGCTCCTTCGTGGCGAGGCGGACCTGGTGATCGCGACGCGTGACGCGCCGACCGTAGAGGCCGGGGCGTTGACACTTCAGCAGCGATGGGGCAACCGCCTGGCCGTCTCGCTGATCCGATCTCATTGGGGCTACCGTTATCGAGACCTCGGGCCATTTCGGGCTATCTCGCGCGCGGCGTTGGATCGAATCGCAATGCGCGACCGGGCGTACGGCTGGACCGTCGAGATGCAGATTCGGGCGATTCAGGAGGGACTGCGGATCCGACAGGTCAGCGTTCATTACAAACGTCGCGTTGGCAAGAGCAAGATCGCCGGGACGGTGCGTGGCACGATCAAGGCGGGCTACTGGATTCTTGCAACGATATTCCTGCACTGGACGCGGCGCGAATCGCCCGTCGTGCGTTGCGATAATCGAGACCGGGCCTCGGTGGAGACGGTGGGGGGGCGTCCCGCGGAGGCCGGCTCCGGCCCGGACGCGTGCAGGTGATCTGAGACGTTGAATCGAGCCCAGACAACGACGCGATCGCCGAACGTTTCGCACCCGGCACCGCCGACACGCGTCGGGGATGGTCTGACGATTGCGGTCCTCGCCGTGTGTCTGGCCGGCACGCTGGTGCTTGGGCTGCTGTCCGATGGCGTGCACCACGATGACGATCTGACGCATTTCCTGATGGCTCGATGGACGCGTTGGTTTCCGAGCTACCTGTTGCATGTTTGGGGACGACCGGGATTGACGGTCCCGCTTTCGGCGGTGGCGTGGATCGGTGACCCGGAGACCGGGTGGCACGCGTGCCGGATTCTGTCCGCGCTGGTGACCGCGATCGGCGCGTGGGTCGCTGCGCGGCTTGCCATGCGACTGGGTGTTCGCCGGCCGTGGCTGGTGATCGTGGCGTTCTATGCGCAACCCCTGAACGCGCTGCTGGCCGGCACGACGCTGACGGAGAACTTCGCGGGGCTGTATCTGGTTTCGGCCGTCCTGCTGCTGGAGCGTGGCCGGGTGATGCTCGCATCCGCTGTGTTCTCGCTCGTGCTGGTCACGCGACACGAAGCGGTCGTCCTGCTTCCGCTGTGGTGGCTGGCGTTGGCGGCACGGTCTGCGCCGACGGCCCGAGTCTGGATTTCAGCGGGGCTGGCCTTGTGGGCGGTGGTGGTGCACAACGTCGCCTTCTGGATCGTGTTTCAGAACTGGCCGCTGGCCGTATTCCTGACGCCTTCGGGATCGACCGAGTACCTCGCTCGAGGCCCGCTGGCCTATCTGCCGCGGGCGCTGGAGGCGATTCCGCCCGTGATTGCGGCGCTGGCTCTGATCGGCGGGGCCGTGTGTGTCCGCCGGCGCAAGCGGCTGGTCCCGTCAATGGCTGCTGTCTTTTTTCTCGTGCACTGCGCCGTCGTGGCCGTCGGCGTCTTCGCGAGCGGGGGGTACGCCCGGTTCATGGTGACGATCGCGCCGCTGGTCGCCGTCCTGGCCGTCGTCGGCTGGGAGGATCTGTTGCGGCGATGGCGCGGCGGTCACGCAACGCGAAGAGCATGGCTCACGATGACGGCCGTCTGGGTCGTCGGAGTCGTTGCGCTGGCGGTCGAATCGCGGGCCGGCCGCGGGGTGGACGTTTCGGTGCTGGGGCCGTGGATCGTTGTGACGACGGTCGGGGTCCTTGTGGTGACGCTGGGGATGGCGTTCGGCGGGCCGCGGACGCGCGCGCGGTCGGGCCGTGTTGCAGCGGCGGTCCTGGCGCTGACGGCCGTGATCCAGATCGGGTGGATCGTCCGACCGCTGCGGCGACGTCCGGAACAGGCGACCGTGGCCGATGTCGTGGCGTGGCTGCGGCGTTCGGGGCTGGAACAGAGGCCGATCTTCGCGACCCATCCGTGGATATCGTACGACCTCGACCTGATCGAGAACCCGACGGTGCACAAAGGCCCGCGGCTCGTGGCGGCGATGCCCATCGGCACGGTCGTGGTCTGGGACTCGCGCTACAGCGCCAGCGACTATCACGGTCTTCCGCTGCGAGACCTTCGCCGGGACGATCACTATCGGTGTCTGCACGCGTTCGGTCGGACGGGCGGACAAGCTATCAGGCTGGTGGTGTTTGAGAAGGTCACGGCCACACCGATGCCGGCGCCTGCGCGTCGGACGTTTCCGCCCGATCCTGCGGCCGGGCCGGTTCGGGCCGGCATGAGTTATTATATGCGGGTTCCGGATTCGGGGTGACGGGAAACCAGCAAGATTCCGCCGCCAAGGAGGGTGAGCGTGGCGGGGTCGGGCAGCGGCGCGGGACTCGTTCTGACAATTGGGAATCGATCCAGAGTGCCGGGACGCTGGCCGGCCAGGACGCCGCAAAAAGCGGCGGCCGTCAGCAGCGCCGGCAGAATCCATGACGACGCTGTTGACGGCCTGCTTGTGCCGTGTTGTGTCATGTTCGTGTCTCTGTCATCCGCGCTCCCTTTCCAAAAATACGCCCCGCCGGGCGGCGGGGCTTCGCCTCTTCAACGTACGATTTGGATCGGTCGAGCGGCCAATCCCCCATCATCGATCGTGTGTCAGAGGCTCAGAGCTGCGGCCCGGGCGGCTGGTCCTTTCGGAGGTCCGAGAAGATCTGCTTGGCGCGGGCGACGAGGTCGGCCGGATAACCTTCGCCTTCGAGGACGGCGAGGGCGTTGCGGCTTTCGGCCGGCCCCGGCTGAAGACGATAGTCGAATACCAACTCGGCGTTGTCGAAGGACTCCCGGAAGTGGTAGTTGAAGGCACGGCGGCCGTCGGCGAGCCTGGTCAGGGCGGCATCGTGGGTTGCGACGAGAAACAGACCTCTGCCTTCCATGAGGGAGAGGGTGACGGCACCGGCGGCGGCGATACGCTCCTCGGAGTTGGTGCCCCGGAACGGCTCGTCGATCAACGCGAAGACCGTATGCCCGGCGGCCGACCGGTCGACCATGCGGCGGACCTGGCGGACCTCGGCGAGGAAATAGCTTTCGCTCCGGGAGAGGTCGTCGCGGATGCGGAGATCGGTGAGGATTTGCATCGGTGAGAGGCGCTCGCCGGCCGCCGTGACCGCCGATCCGATCTCCGCGAAGAGCACGTTGACGGCGGCCATGCGGAGAAACGTGGATTTTCCGGACATGTTCGAGCCGGTGACGATCCAGGTGCCGGCGCCGTCGCGGAGCGACAGGGTGTTGGGGACGGCAGCGGCGGGGCGGATAAGAGGATGACGTCCCTGATCGATCTCCAAGAGACATCCGTCGTCCAGGAGGTCGGGCCATGTCGCGTCCGGCTCTTCGGCAGCAAAGGCGGCAAGGGCGGTGAGGGCCTCGCACTCGGCGAGGGCGGCGACGGCGCCGAGCAGTTGCTCGCGATGGGTGAGATAAGCGCGCTCGAGGAGGCCCAGCACCTGGAGGTCCCAGAAGACGAATACGTCGATGAGCGTGTGCAGCAGGCCGGAGAGTCCGAGATAAAGGAACGGGATCGTGCGTTCGAGCGCAGGTAGCCCGCCGGGGCCGATCGCGGCCGCGAGGCGGCAGCGCTGCTCGCCGAGGAGGGCGTGCTTCGGAAGGGCCTGGACCGCGATGCGACAGAAAAAGTGGAGGCCCTCGACGACACCGTCGAGGTTGAGCCAGGGCCGCAGACGGTGGCGGACCTCGCCCATGAAGAACTGCGTCAGGACGAGATTCAGCAAAGACACGGCGATGAGGGGAAGCCACCCTGCGCCCGTGGCGATCCAGCCGAACGCCTCGGCGGTGCCGAGCAGAAGCACCATCGGCGCAGCAAGGCCCCAGACCCGAAAGACGCGGGGATGGACCCGGGCGGGGAGGGGGGCAGCGTCGCGTACGGTCCGCAGAAACTCAACACACGTCTTCTGTTCGCGGCGCAGGCCCGCCGCCGCCGCCATCAAGTGGAGACGTTCGGGGCCGTGCCCGCTGAGCCATCGGACGGCCTCCTGACGTTCGTCAATGAGCGCCGTCGATGAAAGGGGCCGCGTCAGGGTCCGGGCGAGCCGGGCGGCGCCGGCGGGGCTGGACGTGCGATTGAGCAGGCCGAACAAGCTCAACGGTTCGCCGAACACGTCGAGGTCGTCGGCTTCCTGGGGCGTGAGCGGAAAGCACGGTGCGTCCAAGCCCAGCGTGTCGAAGAAGTCGTCCCAGAACGCCTGGTCGTCGGGTGGGTGGCCGGAGCGAAGGATGAGGGGTTCGCCGGCAGTGCGGCGCCGGGCCTCGGCGACGACGTCGCGGGTCAGCGCGAGGGTGACGGATCGTTCGCGGACGCGCCCGTGGCGGCGAACCGAGAAGATGAAGGCGGCGAGCGCTGCGAGGGTCAGACCGCCGATCCACGCGGTGAGGGAGTCGAGGTATTGATAGCCGCCGAAGAGAAAAGCGGCAAAGGTGGCCAGTCGAGTCCACGACCAGGCGATCCCCCGGGCGCGAGCGGCATTGAACTCGACGGTGGTCAGTTTGTGGACTCGTTCGAGCCACGCCGCGCGAGCGGCGTAATCGGCGGGGCAGGGGGGATAGGCGGGCAGACTCATGCCTCTGAGGATAAACGATCGAGGCGTTGTCGCAACGCGGCGAGTCTCTCTCGGGTCTCGATGAACGGACGAGACATGGCGCCGACGGCTTCGCTGACAAAGAGGTCATCGAGGCGGTCGGCGATCGTCCATCGACCCGCTACGTCGGTGTCGGCGGGCTGACGCGATTGACGGACGGCGACAACGCAGCGGGCATACATCACGGCGAGGACGAGGACATCGATTACAAGGACAACGGCCAGTCCGGTCAGGATGTGCGTCGCGCTGATGGCGCGAACGACGGACAGCAGGCCGGCAGCAATGTTTCGATTGCTCAATTGGAGCAGGCCTTCAGCCAGCGGTTGGCCGAGAGGGAACCAGAATAGGACGAACCCGAGGAGCCAGCGCTGCCAGAAGCGCGGGCCGCGGGCACTGTCGCGCAAGGAGCCGATGACGGCCTGATCGAGTTCGGTGACGAGCATGGTGGCGCGGGCTTTGATCCGTCCGGCGATGAAGTCCGGCTCGTCGAAGCGGTTTGACAGGTTGAAACGCCGGATCGCGCTGGGGTGGTCGGCGCGGACGCGAGCGGCGTAGTCGGCGAGTCTGTCGGCGAGGGAACGGCCACGAAGGTCGAAGGCATTCTTGTCGATGCGTGCCGATGCGTCATGGGAGCCGGCGAAACGTCCCCCGATCCGGCGAACGAGCCATCGGAGCGGCCAATAGACGCAGCGGAGGAGCGGCCAGCGCGTGACGCGGTCGGAGAGTACCTCGTCGGCGATGTCGGTATCGCGACGAAGGGCGGCGCGGAGTTGCTGTCCGAGGGCGTCGTGGTATTCGGCACTGAACACGTCGTTGAGGACGGATTGGTGATAGTCGGGATCGCAGGCCTGATCAAACAGCCGGGCGGCGTGTTCGAGGTCGAAGTATCTGCAGAGGGCGGCGGCGTTCCGGCGGATTTCCGAGCGGCGGTTGGCGCGTTTGAGAGCCTCGGCTTCTCCGGCGTCGATGGAGCTGAGGACCGCAGCGCGGAGCCGGGCGAAGTCGCTGGCCTGGCGGCGCCCGATTTCCTCGACGAGCGGGCGGTCGGCGGCGTAGCGCGACCACGCCGAATCGCCCCACCGGTCGGCGATGTGGCACGTAAACGCGTCGGCGGCGGGGCTGATCGCGGAGATCAGGAATCGATGGGACTCACCCTGCGGGCAACCGACGCTTGCGATGATGTCTCGGACCCAGTCGTGTTGTTCCTGCCAGAAGGTGTCGGCGGCGGCGTTCTCGTAGGTCTCGTCGCCGAGCATTTCGTCGGTCTTGTTGAGGACACAGTAGACGTTTCTGCGATCTTTGATGACCTTCGGGAATAGTTCGACCCAGTTCCGGTCGGCGATTTTTCTGGGCGTGACAACCCAGACGATGCGGTCGAGCAGGGGCGCGACGGCGGAGACGATCTCGAGGTGGTGAGGAAGATCGCTGTCGAAATCTGGCAGATCAACGAGGACGACGTTGCGGACGGCGTCGGCATTGTGTTCGGTGACGTCGAGCTTGCCGGCGAGACCCTCGGCGCCGGCGAAGCGCCGGTGGTAGAGGGAGACTACGTCGCGGTGGACGTAGGCCATGGGGCGGGTCGTGCCGGCGCCGACTTCCTCGTCGTCGGCTGAGACGCAGGCCCCGGCCAGGGCGTTTATGAGCGTCGATTTTCCAACGTCCTTCCCGCCGAGGATGCCGCAAATCACGAGGGGGTCGGCGAGGCTGGTCTCCGATCCGACGACGAGCGCGCAGGGACCGCGCTGCATGATGGCGGCAAGTTCGGCGTTGATGGCGGCGAGGTCTTCGTCGATGGGGCCGTCGCACGGGGCGTTCGAGTCGGTCATATGTCGTCCCCCGTTTCAGCCAGCACCGTGAGTGCTTGCCACAGGTCGTCGTGCTGGTGAAGCACGAACGCGCCGGCCTGTGCATAGAGCCGATCGGCAGCTTGGCGGCCGAAATCGGCGATCGTATCCCGAAAGGCGTCTGTTGCCGCCTCCACGGCCTCGAATTCAACGCTGCCGAGCAGCTTCTCTCGCACGACGTTGAGGAACCGGTTGAGAGGTCGACCAGCCAGAGCACCGGCTCCGGCGCTGGTCGCCAGGGTCCCGAAGGCGCCGGCGAGGACTACCTTAATGGCGGGCCACGTGAGGACGGCGACGGGTCCGCTGACGGCCACGAGGACGATGGCCCCGGCAAGGGTTGTTCCGCCGACCGCTCCGACCAGTTGCGGGGAGACGCCGCGACATTCGTCCTCCACCTTCTCGGTCCATGTCTTGAGCGACTCGTCTATATTCTCGACGCAGGTGCGGACGTGAGAGCGCTGGGGTTCGATTTCCGGCAGCGCGGTGCCGAGAGGTTCGATGGTTTTCCATCGGCGGACTTCCTCCCAGAACTCGCTGTTTTCGGCAGCGACGCGGAGGGCGGCCCACTGCCTCTCACACCGAGCCGTAAACACGTCCCATCCGATCGACGGCCGATCCTGATGATCGGGCGATGGCGCGGTCTGTTCGAGCGGCTCGCTCGCCAGCAGAGGCCCCAGAATCGGAACGTGCCGCCGCAGCGCGAAGCGGATGCGATCACTCTGTTGCCTGAGCCACTCGCGCGTCTCGGTGATTCGCAGCGTCCGGGACAGCACGTCAAGATGGCGTCGCTCTTGGGGCGTCATCAATGCCGCGAAACACGCCGACCGCGACGGCACCCCACGCGCCGCGGCGGCATGCAGAGCATCGTGAAGCCCGGACAGGCGTGCGGCTCGTTCGGCGTTGCGATTGAGTACGTCTGCTGCCGCGCGGCCCAAGACCTGAACGAGTCGTTGCCGGCGGCGTGGCTGCTCGGCTCCGGTCCACTCGAGAATGGGTGCGCGGGTTTCCGGAGGAAACGTACACAGCCCGCGGCCCCGGCGGAACTCGAGCACGAGGTGGCAGGACGCTTCGAGCCGCTCGGCCTGGCGGATCAGTCTCGACCGGTCTGCCTCGCGGAGGGTGTTCTGCGCGCCACGGCCGGAACAGGCGCGATTGAAGAGAACTGCCCGATCCTGCCCAAAGCGAGCGGACTCGTCGCGAAGACGGCCGATCGTCTGGCGGTCGAACCATCGCTCATGGTCCACAACGACGATCAGTCGGTCGAACCACGAAAGCGTCGCCAGGGCGATGTCTCCTTCCCGTCGCGCCGGCTCGGACGTGAGGTCCGGCATGTCACAGAGGGCGACGCCACGGAGGGCGTCAACGTGGTGACAGACGACGTGGACGGTATCCGGCTCGCCGGTGACGTTGTCATCAAGGCCGGTTCGCTCGTGTGCAAAGGTGGGGAACAATCGCCCGAGTTCGAGGTCCGACTGCACGGAATCGCGGTAGTCGTCGTGAACGGCAAGGATGGGTCCGCGCGTCGAGTGTCCGCGGGCGGTGACGCGGCTGACCCGTCGCCCATTGAGGAGGTTGTCGAAGACGGTACTCTTTCCGGAAGAGGCTCCACCGACGATGGCGACAAAGGTCGGTCGCTCGGTTGCTGCGTGGGATTCCCGGTATCGCAGGGCAAGGACGGTCTCTTGAATCTGACGGGGCCAGTCGAACTGATGTTGCTCGCGCAGCGCTTCCCCGCGCTCGGCCAGGCAGTCGAGGGCGTCGGCGAACTGGATGTCGGTTCCGCTGGTCACGTTCACAGGTTCCTTCAGTTTAGCCGAATCATCGGAAACGTCAAAAAGTCAGAATGTTCCAACCGGAGGCGCAAAGCCGGAACTCGGGTGCCACGCCCATCGGCGAAGCCGTGGGCGTGCGCGACGGACGGAAAGCCGTGACATCCTCGCGCATTGTCGAAGTGCGTGTGGCCCTTCCGGTGTTTCGCATGTCCACCGCTGCGCGGATGGACATGCCACCCAGCCAGAGCCGTGGGAGAAAGGCCGAGAGCCGATGTACTCTTGTTTCGGCGAAGGGCTGAAGAGAGCGGCCGTTTGTGCTAGATTGCGGCGGGTCGGAACGGCAGCGCGGCTCCTCGACGCTTTTCCTGTGGAGAAGAGGGGAATCTTATGTATTCGCAGCCGCGGAGTGGATTGGTGATTCGGGAGGCAGAGATATGGTCGCAGCAGACTTGGCGCGCCGAGGCACGGCGCGCGGCCGGCCGCGTTCGTTGTGCGTGGCGCTCGCGGCGCTTGGCGTTCTGACCGTGATGAAGGAGCCTGTGCAAGCCCAAGGGCCGGATCGGATTACGGGCCGGCCGTTCGCGACCCGGTCGGAGGTCATCGCGCAGCACGGGATGGCGGCGACGAGTCAGCCGCTGGTGACGCAGGTTGCGCTGGAGATTCTGCGGCGGGGCGGGACGGCGGTCGACGCGGCCATCGCGGCCGATGCGGCGTTGGGACTGATGGAGCCGACGGGCAGTGGTGTCGGGGGCGATCTGTTCGCGATCGTCTGGAGCGCGAAGGATCGGAAACTCTATGGGCTGAACGCGAGCGGGCGGTCGCCCTATGGCCTCAGTTACGACGAGATGGTGCAGCGGGTGCGGGCCGGCCGGCCGGCGGACGGGCCGTCGTTGATTCCGCTGATCGGACCGCTGCCGGTCTCCGTGCCGGGGTGCGTGGACGGATGGTTCGAGTTGCACGACAAGTTCGGCAAGCTGCCGATGGGCGACGTTCTCGCGCCGGCGATTAGGTATGCGCGCGAGGGGTTTCCGGTGTCAGAGCTGATCGCGTACTACTGGGGCCGCGGGGGGGCGCGGCTGCGGGATCAGCCGAACTTCGCGGGGACGTTCCTGCCGAACGGGCGGGCGCCGCGCAAGGGGGAGATCTTTCGCAATCCCGACCTGGCGCGGACGCTCGAGCGGATCGCGTCGGGCGGTCGCGAGGCGTTCTACGAGGGGGCCATTGCGGAGACGATCGACGCATTTTGCCGGCGCGTGGGGTGTTATCTGCGGGCGCGTGATCTGGCGGAGCACCATTCGACGTGGGTCGAGCCTGTTTCGACGAACTACCGCGGGTACGACGTATGGGAGCTTCCGCCGAACGGACAAGGCATCGCGGTTCTACAGATACTGAACCTGATCGAGTCGTTCGATCTGCGCTCGATGGGGCACAACACGGCGCCGTATCTGCACCACCTCGTTGAGGCGAAGAAGCTGGCCTACGAGGACCGGGCGCGGTTCTATTCCGATCCGGACTTCAACGACATCCCGGTTGAGACGCTGGTCTCGAAATCATACGCGGATCAGCGCCGGGCGCTGTTTGATGCGGAGCGGGCGTCGCGGCGGCTGAAGCCGGGGAATCCGCGGCTGGAGCGGGGCGACACGGTCTACCTGACGGTGGCGGACGCGGATCGGAACATGGTGTCGCTGATTCAAAGCAACTACGCGGGACTGGGTTCGGGACTGGTGCCGGACGGGCTGGGGTTCGTGCTTCAGGACCGCGGAGCGCTGTTCACGCTGGAGGCGGGCCAGTTCAACACCTATGCGCCCCACAAGCGGCCGTTTCATACGATTATCCCGGCGTTCGTGACCAAAGACGGCCGTCCTTTCCTAAGTTTCGGTGTGATGGGCGGCGACATGCAGCCGCAGGGGCACGTGCAGATTCTGTGCAACCTGATTGACTTCGGAATGAACGTGCAGGAAGCGGGTGATGCGGCGCGGTTCCGCCACATCGGCTCGTCGACGCCGACCGGCGTGACGATGACGAACGGCGGCACGGTGCTTCTGGAATCGGGGGTTTCGATGGCCGCGCGGCGCGGGCTGCGGCGGCTGGGGCATCGGATCGGTTTCGAGTCAGGGGGATTCGGCGGATATCAGGCGATTCTGTACGATGCGGAGAACGACGTGTACATTGGGGCGTCGGAGTCGCGGAAGGACGGACAGGCGGCGGGCTACTGACGGAAGTTATCAGTTGTCAGTTTCCAGTTTCCAACGCGGAAAGACGGGCAGGCGGCGGCGTAGTGACAAGGGCGGTTTTTGCAAGTCGAGCCGACACGGCGTGGCTCACGGAGGCTTGGAGACGACGATGAAGATTCGTTCCACGACGATCCTGTCGGTGCGGCGCGACAGCGCGGTGGCGATGGGGGGCGACGGCCAGGTGACGCTGGGGGACTCGATCGTCAAGGCGGACTCGGTGAAGGTCCGGCGCCTGTACAAAGGGGCGGTGCTGGCGGGCTTCGCGGGAGGGGCGGCGGATGCCTTTGCGCTCCTCGACCGATTTGAGGGAAAACTGGACGAGTTCAAAGGGAACACGAAGCGGGCGGCGATCGAACTCGCGAAGGACTGGCGGAAAGACAAGGTCCTGCGGCGGCTGGAAAGCCTCCTGGCGGTGGCGGACGCCGAGTGCGGTCTGATGATCAGCGGCAACGGAGACGTGATCGAGCCGACGGACGGCATCCTGACGATCGGAAGTGGGAGCACGTCGGCGCTGGCGGCGGCTCGGGCGCTTCTGGCGCACAGTTCGATGTTGGCGAAAGAGATCGTCGAGGCCTCGCTGCGGATCGCGGGGGAGATCAATATTTACACGAATCAAAATATTGTGGTGGAGACGCTGTAGGGACTGGGATCTGCGAAACGGCGCTAACCGTATTGCTGCAGGAGCAGGAGGGCGAGTGTGCCGAGCGCGGCCAGGGCGGCGACGATCGAGAAGGCGGTGGCCGGGCCGACCCGTGGGGTGCTGGTTTCAATCTGCCGGGTGACGTGGGTCCGCAGGTTCTGATGCTGGCTGATGAGTGCGTCCTTGAGGTCCTGGACCTCCGCGGCAATGCCGGTGGACTGCTCGGCCTGCTTGAGCAACATGTCACGCAAGACGTTCAGAGCGCGGGCGATCTGGCGCTGCGTGTTGCTGACCTGGATCGTGACCTGATCGGACTGGAGGCGTTCGTCGCGCAAGTTGCTGACACGCTCGTCGACGGTTTGGACGTGGTTGCCCAGCGTGCTGAGGCGTTCGTCGAGGGAGCTGATGGCGTCGACCTGGGAGCTGGCGATTTCGGGGAGTGTGGCCACGATTTCGCGGACCCGCTGGGCCTGTTCCATGGCCTCGGTCGTGTTGTGAAGGACGGAAGAGAAATCGCCATTACCGGTGGTGCTGGACGCCGGCATGGCGTCGATCGAGGCGGCGAGGCGCTCGATCGCCGCGGTGGTCTGCTCGGCGCGTTCGGCGGTTTCGGCAAGGCGTCTTTCGACGGCCGTGACGAGTTGCACGATCCGCGGGTCGGGATCGACGGTGTTTGGGGCCGTTGTGTGCGGTTCCGAGGTCTCCATGGTCGAATCGCTCCGGTTAAGTTGGCGTTGGGGTTGAGCCTGATTGGATTCATGCATAGAGGGCCCGGAGGAGAACGGGTCGGACTCGTCCCCTCGCAGAATCCCGACAAGCTTCTTCCACCAAGTGCTCATAGCTGAGCATTGTAGTTTACCAGTATGGGTCGCAAAGGTCAAAAGGGGGCGACGGTTTCTCGAGGGGAGACATGGATCGGACCGTCCCCTCGGCGTTGTGATCGGTCGCCCACTGCTGACAGGAGCGGGGCAGCCCCAGGACCGCTCGTGGCTGGGTGTCCGTAACGGAATCGGCGTGTGATCT
The DNA here is from genome assembly GCA_964416295.1 of uncultured Planctomycetaceae bacterium. Classification (GTDB taxonomy): domain Bacteria; phylum Planctomycetota; class Phycisphaerae; order UBA1845; family UTPLA1; genus JAPULF01. The sequence continues at coordinate 24,731 of CAYQDV010000002.1, read as the reverse complement.
CCCAGACCCCCCACAGCGTCACGCCCCGGGCCCGACGCCTGTGGACGGACGGCCTTTGTCCGGGGCGATGCCAGCCGACGGAGGGCCGACTCTACGGCAGCTTGTCGAGTCCGTCTGAACGGTTCCGCATCGGTCGTGGCTGTGACGCACAGGTCCCGCGACTTGCGAAGAGGACGCAGCGGCTTGACAATGGCGTTCGGGACTTGTGGCGGGAGGGTGGGTCCTCCCGCCCACGCGTTTTCAGAAGAATAACACCGGCGGGACGCCGATGCTCCCCACCCAAGAAGGTGTGACAGAGCACTCGTTTGTCCGTGATCGGACAGGGGCGGTATGACAGAGCGACCCGACGAATCGATCGACAACCAGCCCATCGCGGAAGAAATGCAGGAGTCCTACCTGCGCTACGCGATGAGCGTGATCGTGGCGCGAGCGTTGCCGGATGTGCGGGACGGGCTGAAGCCGTCGCAGCGGCGGATCCTCGTGACGCTGAACGACCTGCATCTGGGGCCTCGGGGTGGACACCGGAAGTGCGCCAAGATTGCGGGTGACACATCCGGAAATTATCACCCGCACGGAGAGGGGGTGGTGTATCCGACGCTGGTGCGGCTGGGTCAGCCGTTCAATCTGCGCTATCCACTGGTGGACGGTCAGGGGAACTTCGGCTCGATCGACGGCGATCCACCGGCGGCGATGCGGTATACGGAGGCGCGGATGGCGGCCCCGACCGTGGAGATGATGGAGGATATCGACAAGGAGACGGTCGATTTCATCGCGAACTATGACGACACGCGGACCGAGCCGGAGGTGCTGCCGTCGAAGTTTCCGAACCTGCTGGTAAACGGCTCGACGGGCATTGCGGTGGGGATGGCGACGAACATCGCGCCGCACAACCTGGGAGAAATCTGTGACGCGTTGATCGCGTTGATTGCGAATCCGGATCTGACGGTGGAGGAGATCATGAAGATCGTCCCGGGTCCGGATTTTCCGACGGGTGGGATGATCTGCGGCCGGGCGGGGATTCGGGACGCCTACACGCGGGGCCGAGGGTCGCTGGTGGTGCGGGCGAAGCTGCACACGGAAGAGATGCGTGGAGGCCGGCTTCGGATCGTGGTGGATGAGATTCCGTTCGGGATTCTGAAGAACACGATTACGGAGCGGGTGGCGGGTTGCGTCAAGGACGGGCGGTTGAACGAGGTCAGCGACGTCCGCGACGAATCGGACCGGAAGCACGCGGTTCGTCTGGTGGTGGAGTGCAAGAGGGACGTCACCGAGGCGGTCGTGATCAACAAGCTGTATCGTCATACGCCGCTGCAAAGCAATTATACCATTATAAATATTGCCCTCGTGGGGAAGCAGCCGCAAACGCTTTCGATGAAGCAGATGATGGAGCAGTACCTCTTCCACCGGCGCGAGGTGATCACGCGTCGAACGCGGTACCTGCTGCGCAAGGCGCGGCAACGGGCGCACATCGTCGAGGCGTTGATGCTGGCGGTGGGGGATATCGATGCGATTATCGAACTGATCAAGGCATCGCCGAATCCGACGGAGGCGCGAGCGCGGCTGATGGCGCGAGCATTGCGTCTGGACGAGGCTGCCTCCCTGGTCAAGCTTCTCCCGGAAGTGTTTGTCCGGCGGGTCACGGGGCGGGATCAGTTTCTGACGCGCGTTCAGACGGACGCGATTCTGGCGATGCAGTTGCAGCGGCTGACGGGGCTGGAAATTGAGAAGCTCGCCAAGGAGTATGGCAAGCTCGTGGAGGAGATCGAAGGCCATGAGAAGCTGCTCGGCGATCCGGCGCTCGTGATGGACATCGTCCGCGAGGACGTTTACGAAATGAAGGCCAAGTTCGGCAACGCGCGGCGGACGGTCATCACAGATCCGGTGGGCGAGTTCCGTATGGAAGAACTCATCGAAGACGCCCCGATGATCGTAACGATCACGCACGAGGGATATATCAAGCGCGTGGTGACGGATACGTATCGGAGCCAGGGTCGCGGGGGCCGGGGGGTGCGCGGCAGCGACACGAAGGAAGGCGACTTCCTGGCACACTTGTTTGCGGCGAGCACGCATGATTACCTCCTGTTTTTTACGAATCGGGGGCGAGTGTACTGGCTGAAGGTATATGACATCCCGGAGATGGCGCGTACGGCCCGAGGGCGCTCCATCGCGAACCTGCTGAAGCTGCAAGAGCATGAGTCCAGCACGGCGGTCCTGCCGGTCTCGGCCTTCGAGGAGAAATTCGTCTTTTTCTGTACGGCGAAGGGGCGCGTCAAGAAGACGGCGTTGGGGGCGTTCTCGCGGCCGCGACCGAGCGGCATCAACGCCATCGGTCTGGATCCGGACGACGTGCTCATCAATGTGGAGCTGACATCCGACGACGAGGAGATCGTGTTGGGGACACGATCGGGGATGGCGATCCGATTCAAGCAGGACGATGTGCGGGCGATGGGGCGCGCGGCGGCCGGGGTTCGGGGCATCTCCTTGAAACGTGACGACCGGGTGGTCGATATGGTGGCGATTCGTCCTGCGATGAGCCTGTTGACCGTATGCGAAAAAGGGTATGGCAAACGGACGGACATCGAGGCGTACCGATTGCAGAAGCGCGGGGGCAGCGGGGTGATCAACATTCGAACGACGGAACGCAATGGCTCGGTCGTTGCATTGAAAGCGGTCGAGGATGATGACGAGTTGATGATCATCACGTCGAACGGGATCATGCTTCGGACGGCGATTTCGGAAATGCGCGAGATCGGCCGCGCGACGCAGGGGGTACGGGTAATCCGGTTGGACGATGGGGACCGCGTCGTGTCGGTGGCGCGTGTGGCCCGGGACGACGAG
>CAYQDV010000002.1:0-21793 GCA_964416295.1 uncultured Planctomycetaceae bacterium | reverse complement strand
CGGGTGGGACCGTACGAGGGGGTCTTGCGGGTCTTGGTGCTTCGGTTCAAACGCGAGTATGTGCTTGACCGGTTTCTGGGCGGGCTTCTGGGCAAGGCGATTGAAGGTGCGTTGGACGGCGGGCGCGTCGACGCCTGGGTGCCGATTCCGTCTCCGTTTCGGCGGCGGCTTCAGCGGGGGTATCAGCCGACGGCGCTGCTGGCGGGCGCCGCGTCCCGGCTGGGAGCCGGTCCGGTCGTTCCTGCTCTTCGGATGGCGCGGTATGTGCCCCCGTTTCATCGCTCGATGCCGGCGGAGGCCCGTGCACGAGCGATCCGCGGCGCGTTTCGTACTTCAAGACTAGCGTCTATTCGTGGCCGGACCCTGGGCCTGATCGATGATGTCAGCACGACCGGGGCGACGCTGCGTGAGGCCTGCCGGGTGTTGCGTGGCGCGGGCGCGACCGGCTTGGTGGCGGCGATCGTGGCCAAGACCGCGCTGGGGGACGGGCGGGCTTGACCGTTGGGCGGACCTCGACTAAACTCGGCGCGGCCATTTGGTGGAACCAGGATAAGTGATTGTCATTCGGAAGGTTGCAACGGTTTCTGGCGTGGAGTCATGCGGTGGTCGGGCGCTGGAGCGGACGACGCGGGCGCCGGGTTGCTGGAGGCGTCGGCAATCGTTGTGCATTCTCGCTGGTCGCGGAGCGCGCGGGCCGGTTCTGACGGCGGAGCACGGCCAAAAATGAACTGTAGTCATATTGGAGGATGACGATGCAGATCACGGTGAGCAGTCGGCACATGGACGTCAATGAAGCTCTGAAGTCGCACGTGACGGAGAAGGCCGAGAAGCTGGCGAGGTATTACGATCGGGTCCACAGCGTCGATGTGGTGTTTGAGGAGCAGGCGGGAAGCCATGTCGTGGAGATGATCGCTCGGGCGGATCATCACACGACTTTCATCGCCAAGTTTGACGACTCGGATGCGTACGCCTCGGTGGACCACGTGGTCAAGGATATTGAGCGTCAGTTGACGCGGCACAAGGAGAAGTTCCGCAATCGGAAACACCTGGGCGAGCGAACGAACAATGAGCCGATGGAGGAGGCGCCGTCGGTCGAGCCACAGACAAAGGGCGGCGCTCCATGAAGCTAACCGAAATCGTAGTCCGGGACGCGATCGTGGCCGACCTGAAGGCTACCGATCGGAATGGGGTCATCCGCGAGCTGGTGGCGGCGCTGGTGTCGGCGGGCGCGCTGCAAGAGGCCGACCGGGAGGCCATCGTCCGGGCAATCATCCAGCGTGAAAATGAGGGCAGTACGGGATTCGGCAAGGGCGTCGCGGTGCCGCATGTGAAACATGCCAGGATCGAGCGCATCATGACGACGATCGGCCGTTGCGGACAGGGGGTGGATTTCGCGGCGCTCGACCGCTCTCCCGTGTTTGCGGTAGTGCTGCTCCTCTCTCCACAAGACGATCCCGATGGTCATCTCCAAGCCATGGAAACGATTTTCCGCCACATGCAACGCGAGAACTTCCGAAAGTTCCTTCGCCAGTCCGAAACGCCGGAGGCCATTGCGGAACTGATTCAAGAGGCGGACGACCTCCCGGCCGATCGAACCTGAGGGAGGTTCGGACGGCTTCGGGGTGCCATGGGATTCGTGGTGACGCCCGAGCGGTCGGACGGTTTGGAAACGACAGATGGAACCATCGAATGGCCGAGGAACACCCGTGCCTGCAACGCGACGTGACGATTACGAACGTCCAGGGGTTGCATGCCCGGCCGGTGATGCGTTTCGTCGACACGGCGGCAAAGTTCTCGAGCCGGATTCGAATCCGGAAAGGCGACATGGAGGTCGACGGCAAGAGTCCGATGGAGATGATGTTGCTCGAGTCTCCGCAGGGCACGGTGCTTCGATTGATTGCAAAAGGAGCGGACGCGGAGGGGGCGATCACGGCGCTGACGGCGTTGATCAACGACAAGTTTGGGGAAGAGTAAAGGGCGGCCGCGCGTCGATGCACGCCGAAGTGGGGGAGAGCGGGAGCGTCGCATGCCGCTGAAGCGAGGCATCGGCGTCTCTCAGGGTGTCGTCGTCGGCAACGCGCTGGTTCTGGAGACGGAAGAGACGCGCGTACCTCGGCGGTCGGTTCCGGGGGATCAGATCGAGCACGAGCAGGAACTGTTGAAAAATGCGTTCGACTCAGCCCGCACGGAGGTGTCGGCCGAGCGCGAGCATTTTGCTTCGCACGCGGGCACGGAACTCGCCGACATTTTCGGGTTTCACGAGCGCTGGCTCGCCGACGAGAAGCCGCGGCGGGAGATCGCGGCCCTGATTGAATCGAAGCGGCACAGCGCCGCCTTCGCCATCAGCGTTTTCATGCGGCGTTACCGTCGTCGTTTCCAGGAGATGGACAGCCCGTTCCTGAAGGAGCGTGCCCGGGATGTGCTGGATATCGAGCGGCGGCTCCTGCATCACGTCGGGATCGCGATACGACACGATCTGGAAGGGCTGGATGAGCAGGTCATTATCGTCGCGCACGATCTGACCCCTTCCACACTCGTGGCGCTCGAGCGTACCAAGCATCTGTTGGGATTTGTCACGGATGCGGGCGGCCTCACGTCTCACACGGCGATCATTGCAGCCGGGCTGGGCATCCCGGCGGTCGTCGGATTGGCCGACATCGCCACTGGCGTCTCCTCGGGTGACACCCTGATCGTCGACGGGCTGCACGGCGTCGTCATCATCGCACCGACGCCGGAGCAGCTCACAGAGTATTCGGCCCAGGCGGACCACCTCCGAGATATTCGCGCGACGCTCGCAGAACTTCGGAGCGTCGCGGCCGAGACGCGTGACGGGACCCCGATCGAACTGTTGGGCAACATTGAGTTTCCCTCTGAGGTGCTGGGCTGTCTGGAGAAGGGGGCGCGCGGCATCGGGCTCTTCCGGACGGAATTCCTGTTCATGCAAGGGGATCGGTCGCCCACTGAGGAAGAACAGTATCGCGCCTACCGCAGCGCGGCGGAGGCGGTCGGTGATCGTCCGCTGGTGATTCGAACGATGGACGTCGGTGGCGACAAGTGCCACGCCGACGGCCCGTGGGAAGCGGAACGCAACCCGTTTCTGGGTCTGCGGTCGATTCGCTACACGCTCCAAAACCTGCCCGTGTTCCGGCCGCAATTGCGTGCGATCGTCCGCGCGAGTGCTCACGGTGATGTACGCGTGATGTTTCCGTTGATTTCGCGGATCATGGAGTTGCGACAGGCGAAGTTCGTGCTGAGCCTGGTGATGGAGGAACTGGAGGAAGAAGGGTATGAGTTCCAGAGCGCGATTCCGGTCGGAGCGATGATCGAGACGCCGGCGGCGGCGATTTGCGCACGGGAGTTGGCACGCGATGCGGAATTCATGAGCATCGGGACGAACGACCTGATCCAGTACACGCTGGCGGTGGACCGGACCAACGAGCGGGTGGCTCATCTCTACACTCCGGCTGATCCGTCGATTCTCCGGCTGATCCGCGGGGTGATCACGGAGGGGAATCGTCAGGGGGTCTCGGTGAGCCTGTGTGGGGAGATGGCTGGGGACCCTCTGTTCACTATCCTCTTGGTAGGACTGGGTTTAAAGACGTTTTCGATGGCGTCGAGCAACATTCCGCGGGTGAAAAAGATTATCCGGAGCATCACGATGGCCGATGCAGAACGGGTGAAACGTCGTGTTCTGTCTTTCGAGACGGAACGCGAGGTGGTAAACTATCTGCGCGACGAGACCCGAAAGGTCTGGGGCGACATCTGAGGGTCGCCGGCGGTTGGCGGAAGGGCATGGCACAGGCTGTGTGCGAGAGCATGCGTTTCCGCGACCCGCCTTTGTGGCGTGTCCCAGAAATCCGTCCCGGCCGCGAGCGACGGTAGCTCGTGGGTGCGGGAAACAACACGAACGACAAGGATCAGCAAAAGGGTTGCGAAATCGTGTGGCGATTGGGTTCGCCGTCGCGGGTGACGTTCGATTCATCTCTCACCGTGACACGGTCCGCCTGTTTGAGCGCGCCCTGGCGCGGGCAGGAGTTCCGGTTCGTTTTACCGAGGGATTCAATCCTCATCCGAAGTTGACGATTGTCCTTCCGCGAACGGTGGGTGTTTCGTCGTCCGACGAGATGCTGCTGTTGGACTTGGCTTCGCCGCTCGAGAGCACCGAGGTCGCGTCGATGCTGTCGCGCACGCTGCCGACGGGCGTTACGCTGCTGTCCTGCGAGGCGGTGGCGGAAGGCGATCGCCGGCTGCCCGAACGCGTCGACTACGAGTTGGCCATACCGCATTCCGAGTCGGATGACGTGTCGCGGCGAGCGGTTGCGCTTCTTTCGCGGACATTCTATGCGGTGGAGCGCGGCGCGGCGCCGGATTCTTCGAAGCGCGCCGTGGACATCCGCCCGTTTATCTCGGAGATCGAGGTCGACACGGACCGATTGAGATGGACGCAGCATGTGACGCCGCGCGGCAGCGTGCGACCGAACGAGATGCTCGAGGCGCTGGGGCTGTCGCCCGGGACATACGTTCATCGCCTTCATCGGCTGCGAGTCGTCTACCGGGCTTGACACCGCTGCATCACACCCTGCTTGTTGCACCTTGGAAAGGACGAATGTGCCCAAGTTGAAAAGGCGAACGCCTGCGAAGGCGGAGCGCGCCAAGGGGCGCTCGCGCAACAACACATCACAATCTGAGGCCGGCTCTGCCGGCAACCCAAAAGGAACGAGCGAGATTGCTCCGGCTTCTGAAGGAGGCGCGGGCGGCGTCCCGGTCGGGGAGACTCCGGCCCGGGCGGCGACCGACACCGAGGCTGCGGGTTTCAGTGCGGGTATTCTCGACGCGCCGGAGCCATCGGCGCGGGGGCAAGCGGAGGACTCGACCGGTGCAGAGGGGGGTGCGACCGAGACTCCCCGACCGTCACGCCGCCGTCGCGGTCAGCGCGGCGGAGCTGCCCGCTCTCGGGGGTCCAAAAGGCGGGCCAAGCCTGAGACACCGACGCCGGAAGCCGAGGCGGCCGACGCTTCGACATCTGGCGTAGCGGTGTCGGAGGGAGGCACGCTCCAAACTGGATCTGTGGCAGAGGAGCCCAAGGCAGCGAAAACGGAATCGGTCGCCGATGACGCCGAAAGCAGCACGACCAAGCCGAAACGGAAGCGGCGTGCGCGTACGTCGCGTACGTCGCGGGCGTCGCGGGCGTCGTCGCGCGAAACGAGTCCGCGTGCGGTGGGCCGTTCGGCCGAGGGAGAGGCCGTCGAGGGCGCGTCCGGGCCGGTGCGTCGGCGGAGTTCGGCTCGGGCGGTTGTGGAGCAAGCGGAGTCCAGCGGCGCTGCGGTCGTGGAAAAGCCGGCGCCGGCCAGGCGTGGCCGGGTGACGCGTTCGGTCAAGTCGGAGTCGAGCCGGGCTGTTTCGTCGTCGGGCTCGGGAGTGCGGAAGATGCTGATCAATGCGGCTGATTCGGACGAGTGCCGAATCGCCGTTCTTCAAGATGGGCGTCTGGACGAGTTGGACATAGAGCGTGCGGCGTCGACGTCTAACGTGGGCAACATCTACAAGGGGCGGGTGACGAATGTGGAGTCGTCGATCCAGGCGGCGTTTGTGGATTTCGGCCTGCCGTCCCACGGTTTCCTGCACATCAGCGACCTGCACCCGCAGTATTTTCCAAACAGCAAGGGCGAGCCGGAACACGTGGGTCGGAAGACACCGCGGCGGCAGCGGCCGCCGATCCAGCACTGCCTGCGAGCGGGGGGCGAGGTGATCGTGCAGATCATCAAGGAGGGGATCGGGACGAAAGGGCCGACCCTGACGACCTATCTTTCAATTCCGGGGCGCTTTCTGGTCATGATGCCTGGGATGGATCAATTGGGGGTGTCTCGGAAGATCGAGGATGAGGATCAGCGTCGGAAGGCCCGGGAGGTGCTGGGTCAGCTTTCGCTGCCGCGCGACATGGGGTTTATCGTCCGGACGGCGGGTGTGGATCGGACGAAGCGTGATCTTCAGCGCGATTTGAACTATCTCGGTCGTTTGTGGAAAAAAGTGGTTGTGCGAATCAAGAACGACCACGCACCGGCCGAGTTGTACAAGGAATCCGATTTGGTGATTCGGACGATTCGAGATGTGTATGACACGGGGCTTCGTGAGATTCTGGTGGATGATGCGGCGGTCGCTGCGCGGGTACGCGAGTTTCTGGCGGTCGCCAGCCCGCGCGCCCGCGACATCGTCAGCGTGTACGAGGGCGCTGAACCGATGTTTCACAAGTATGGCATTGAGTCTGAGATCGACAAGCTGCATTCGCGTCGCGTGCCGCTCGAATGCGGCGGGTCGCTGATTATCGAGCAGACGGAAGCCCTGGTGGCGGTCGATGTCAACTCGGGCAAGTTCCGCGTACCGGACAACGCGGAGGAGACGGCATTTCGGGTCGATCTCGAGGCCGTGGACGAAATCGCCCGACAGCTTCGCCTTCGCGACCTAGGCGGTTTGATCCTTTGTGACATGATTGATCTGATGCAGGATCGTCACCGACGGGAGGTGGAGAACCGATTGCGGGACGCCTTGAAGAGGCACAAGGAGCGGGCGAAGATTCTACGAATGTCGAAGTTCGGCATCATCGAGATGACACGCCAGCGCCAACGGCCATCGCTGGCCACGAGTGTCTTTCGGGAATGCCCCCGCTGCGCTGGCGCGGGTCGCATCAAGGCGACCGAATCCGTGGCGTTGGACGTGATGCGGCAGATCCGCCTGGCGGCCCAACGAGACGGCGTGGCGCGTGTGGACGTCGAGCTTTCGCTGGAGGTCGCAAACGACATCCTGAACCGGAAGCGGCAAGCGCTCGCCGAAATGGAGAAGGTGGGCACTCTTCACATTCGTGTAGTGGGTCGCGACAATGTCCATGTGGATCACGTCGTGCTCTCGTGCACGGATCGGCGCGGGCGCGAAGTGGCTCCGGTCGCCACGGAGCCGAAGCGGACCGACACGCGAGGAACGGTCCGGCCCCGGCGGACCGCCGGACGGCCGCGCCGTTCGTCACGCCGGACGAGTTCATCGGAATGAACGACGAGTGCCTGTGCCTTCTGAAATGGCGTCGGAGCGGTTGAAGGAAGCGGGAGACGACGATTTGCGACGGCTGCGGATTTCGAACGAGCATCGAGGTTGCTGGCTGGTACTGTGCGCTCTCGTGTGTTTCGGGGGGGGTGCCGGTTGCGGATCGCCCTGGGTCCTCGATCCGGCGTTTGGACAGCGTTATGCCGTGGAGCAGAACAAGCCCTTGTTCCTGTACTTCAAGGCGTGGGATTCGACGCACCATCGCAACATGAAAATGAAAGTCCTGGACGGCGGGTCGATGCGGCGGGAATTGGAAGATACGGTGAACGTGGAAGTCGAGTTCTCCTTTTTTCCGGATGTCCGGAGCCGCTACCACGTGTTTCGCCCACAAGTTTGTGTCATGTGCAAGCCGGATGGCGAGGAGGTCGATCGGATGCTCGTGAATCCGGTTCCGTCGCTGAAGGCGTTCGTGACGTGGTTCCGCGCGGCGAAGGCAAAGGCGATGCCGCGACCAAGCACGCGCCCCGGTACGGCGGGTCCCTCGGCTCCATCGGTTACCGGAGCCTCCGTATCTAGTGGCCCCGGTTGAGACATCGAAAACGCCCGTGTGGTTCAGTGTGCGTCCGGCGCCGGAGCCGGGCCGTGCCCCCGCCGCGGGCGGATTTCGGCCTCAACCCTTTCACTGCCGGATCAACCAAAGATGTCCAGGAGGTCACCGGCCATTCGATCCGCCACGGCGACAACGGCGGCGTTGGCGCGATAGCCGATCTCGAATTGCCTGAGTTCGAGGAGCTCGGTCGTCAGATCGACATCCGAGTGTCGCGTGAGATCGGGGCTTGTGGTGGCAGGAGTAGGGCCGTCGGGCCGTCGATTGACGCGTTGATCTGACGCAGCGTCGTATCTCTGGGCGCGATAACCGTCTGTATTCAGGTTGGCGATGTTTCGCGCAACCGTCTCCACGCCGCGCTGGTTATGCTGCATCCCGCCGATCGCGGCGCTCAGTGCCGATATCATCCGTCCCCTCCGGATGGCGGTGGATTGTGCGAGAGAGGCCGCCGTCAAAGAGAACGATACGATTCGCCGTCGAGGGAGCGCGAGGCTACCGCGGTCGGCGGTCCGCCGATCGAGGCCGGTGGTCCTGGAGCGGGTTCGGCTACGCGATCTTCAGCGTGCTGATGGAGGTCGTGGGATAGTCGGACCGGCGGCCGAGGGATTCGCAGAGGAGGGCCACGGTTTTCTCGGTCGCTCCGACGTTCTGTCGCACGACGTCTTGAGCACGGCGACCCATCGCCCGGGCCGCGCCGGGATCGCTCAGGAGCCGAGCGAGCGTGTCGGCCAGTTCGTCGGCCGAACGGATCTGAACAGCGGCGTCGGCGGCGGAGAGCTTCTCGACGACGTCCGAGAAATTCTCCATGTGGGGTCCGAAGCACATGGGTCGGCCGAGGCCGGCGACTTCCATGACGTCGGAACCACCCATCGGGACGAGGGAGCGTCCGACGAAAACGACGTCTGCCAGGGCATAGAACTTGCGCAACTCTCCCATCGTGTCACCGAGGAAAACGACGGCGGGGGCATTCTCGTCTGTAGCGGGTTTGCGGCGGCTCCGGACCTCGGCGACGCGTCGCTTGCGGTGTTCCTCGCGGGCATCCTGTCCAAGAAGATCGGGCGACCGGCTCCGCCGGCTGCAGGCGAAGCCGCGCGAGTGTATCCGCTGAGCGACGTCGCCGAATCGTTCGGGCTTGCGCGGGACGATCGCGAGTTGGACGTCGGGCCGGTCGCGTCGGAGGACGTCGAAGGCGTCCAGCAGAATCTCCTCTTCACCTGGTCCGGTCGACCCTGCAGCGATCAGCGGTTGGCTTGGATCGATGTGGAGGGCCTTCGCCAGGGCCTCCTGACCGAGGACGGCGTCGGCGATGATGGCGGTGTCGTATTTCATCGTGCCGCTAACGGTGGTGCGATCCGGCCGGGTACCGAGTTCGATGAATCGGGCGGCATAGCGTTCGTTTTGAGCGGCGACCCAGGCTATCTCGGAGAACATGCGACGGGCGACGGTTCGGATCAGCGGGCGACCGAAGCGGCGCATGGACTTCTCCTTCGTGACGCGTCCGTTGGCGATTCCGATCGGGATGCCTCGCCGACGCGTGATCTCGACGAGATTGGGCCAGACTTCGAGTTCCATCAGGACGATGGCGTCCGGGCGGATACGATCCAGCACGCGGCGGACGGCAAAGGAGAAGTCGAGGGGATATCGAAAGACTTGCGTTGCGGGGTAGTGGCGTCGCGCGGCGGCGTAGCCGGTGTCCGTGGTGGCGGAGATCACGATGTCATAGGCGGGGAGGCGTCTCCCGATCTCGGCGACGAGGCTGCGGGTGGCGTTGACCTCACCCAGCGAGACGGCATGGATCCAGATGCACGGTTTTCTGGCGGCGCGGCGGCGGATGAATCCGAAACGGTCGCGCCAACCGCAGCGATTCTTCTTCTGGACGATGATCTGATAGAGCAGCAGCGGCAGGCAGGCGATCGCTGCGGGGATGTAGGCCAAGTTGAGCAGCCAGGTCATGGGCACATGATAGCGGGGGTGGCGTCGGTGTTCACGCCGTCGGGGCGGGGGACATCAACTCTTGCGGCCGCAGCACTTCTTGTATTTTTTTCCACTGCCACAGGGGCAGGGATCGTTGCGGCCGAGACCGCCATCTGCGTTCTTGATGGTTTCGACGGGCGGGGGCAGGGGGGCGTCATCCTCACCGGGCAGCCCCTTCCGGTCGCGTTCCTTCTGTTCACGTTTTCGTTCGAAGTGCTGTTCGAATTGGTTCTCGCCTCTTGCCATGCCATTCCTCGCATTCGTTGATCAAGTGCGTGCCGGTGATGACCGGCTTATTGTAGTGCTTTTGCGTCAGACAGCCGAGCGGGGGTGAATGGTCATCACGTTCGAACCTTTCCGCAGCATTGCTTGTACTTCTTGCCGCTGCCGCAGGGGCAAGGGGTGTTGCGGCCGACCTTCGGTTGCTCGCGGACGATCGTTTCGATCTTCTTTTCGCCTTGGGCCTGCATGGCGGCGTTGCGGTCGGCGTCGGCGCTGCCTGTGAATCCGAGGTTGGCCGTGTCGGCGTGGCGGACGGCGCCGATGTGATAGCGGCTCTGCGTGGCGCTCTCGTCGGCCAGCCGGGCCTTGAAGATGATGGAGGTCACTTTTTCCTGGATGCCCTCGATCATCTCCTGGAACATCGCGAACCCTTCGGTCTTGTAGGCGATCTTGGGGTCCTGCTCGGCGAAGCCGCGGAGACCGATGGCCTCCTTGAGCAGGTCAATGGCGTGCATGTGTTCCTTCCAGGACGAATCGTAGATCTGGAGCAGGACGTAGCGTTCGAGGGCGGTCAGCTCGCGCCTGAGGAGATCGCGGCCGAACGTTTTGAGTATATCGGCCTTGTCTTCCGCGGCGTCGAACAGATCCTGATCGAAGGCGGGTCCTAATCGCGTTTTTCCCCAATCCACGAGATCACGGTCCTGGGTGACGGCTTGGTCGACCTCTGCATCCATTCGGTTCTCACGGATGAATTCGCGGTTGAGGCGAAACAGGTCGTCGGCGACGTCCTTGATCGGGCGATCGCGAAGGTCGTCGACCGTCCAGTCGAGTCCGAACTTGAGATTGGCCCATCGGACCAGATCGTCCGCGGTGTAGGCGCTGTCAGACTGTTCGCCGAGGACGGTGCGGGCGAGGATCCATTCGACGGGATAGGCCTCCTCTCGTTCGCGGTAGGCCTGTTTGACCCGATCGTCCAAGATCTTCGCCAAGTCTTCGTCGGACATGTCTCGGACCTCTTCGAGTGTCAACTCGACGCCGAAGCGTTGCCTGGTCCAGTGGATGAGTGCCCGGCGACCGGTGTCTGGATCAAGGAATTGTTCGATGGGTTCGAGGTCGACGTGGTCGACGGCTTTTTCGGAGGCGCCGACCAGATGAGCCTGCACTTCGGTGGGAGACATATTGCGAAGCTGATTCTGGGAAATGCTGAAGGCGAAGCGCGTCTCGGCCCAGCGGGCGAGGCCGCGAATGTCCCACTGGCTCCGGTCGGTGTCTTCGTCCATGTATTCGCCGACGGACATGATGATCTGGTTATAGGCCTCCTCCTTGGCTTCGATCCGGATGAATCGCTCGATGGCGGCGGCGGCGTGCATGTCCAGGCTCTTCGGCGCGATGGTGCAGTCGAGGTTTGCGCGGACCCAGTCGCAGATGCATTGGGCGGCGAAATCGGGATCGAGATACTTGCGCGCAGCGGTGCTGATCGTGTCGTCGAACATGCGCCAGATCAAGTCGACAAGGTACTGCGATTTTCCGGGGCGGACGGCCTCGAGGATGTCCTGTCGCTGCGTGTAGAAGACCTGCCGCTGGTGATCCATGACTTCGTCGTATTCCAACAGGTTTTTTCGAATGGAGAAGTTCTTCTCCTCGACTTTTTTCTGAGCGCGAGCGATGCCCTTGCTGATGGAGCGGGCTTCGATGGCCATGCCCTCCTCGAATCCCATTTTCTCGAGCATTTTCAGGGTCCACTCGCCCATGAACATGAGCATCAGGTCATCCTTGAGCGAGAGGAAAAATCGACTGGAGCCGGGGTCGCCCTGGCGACCGGATCGTCCGCGTAGCTGGTTGTCGATGCGGCGGGATTCGTGGCGTTCGGTCCCTACGATGTGCAGTCCGCACGGGGTGCTCTGGGGACAGACTTTTCGCCCGAGCGCGGGAAATCGCGGATCGAGCCTGGGTTTCCAGCAATGGGCACAATTGGTTTTGGGGTCGTAGTCGGGGCAGTGAATGCAGCACTTGGTCCCGGTGACGCCTTTTTCGCGCCAGCCGTAGCGACCGTCCTCGGCGCCATCGGGGGGGCCGAGGTCGCCGATGCACTTGGGATGGACCACGCCGAGTTGCAGCTTGATGTCGGTGCCGCGGCCGGCCATGTTGGTGGCGATGGTGACGTTGCCGCGCTGTTCGGTTTTTTTCCCGATCTTTCGCTCGTGGCATTCGCCGGCCTTCTCGACGATGTCGGCTTCCCGGGCGTGTTGCTTGGCGTTCAACACTTCGTGCTCGATGCCGTAGCGCTTGGTCAGGGCGTTGGAGAGCTTCTCGGAGTTTTCGATGGAGATGGTGCCGACGAGGACAGGGCGTCCGCGGGCCAGGTCGCCCATGGCGTCGTCGTAGGCTTCGGCCATGTGTCGGCCCTCGCCCTTGCCACCGTTGAATTCGGCGAGGGCCTTGTCGATGAGCTCGGTCGAGCGGCCGGTGTCGACGAGGATCGGCCGGAGGTTCTTGAGGACGGGTTCGAGAAAGAAGGGATCGTTCGGCCGGCCCTTTGAGTGGATGTCGTGGATTTCCTCGACGATGGCGTCGTACTTGTCGTCGACCGTTTTGTAGATGCGGTCGTTGCCGTCCTGGCGATTGACGGGGCGGTTGGTGGGCACGGCGACGACGTCCAGCTTGTAGATCTTCATGAACTCGTCGGCTTCGGTCATCGCGGTGCCGGTCATTCCGGCAATCTTGCCGTAGAGCTTGAAGAAGTTCTGCAGCGTGATCGTGGCAAGTGTCTGCGTTTCCTCCTTGACGCGGACACGCTCCTTGGCTTCGACGGCCTGATGCAGACCGTCGGACCACTGGCGGCCGACCATGAGCCGACCCGTGAACGGGTCGACGATGATGACGTCGCCTTCCTTCACGACATAGTCCACGTCGCGCTCGTAGACGACGTATGCACGGACGGCGTTCTCGATCAAGTGGGGCCATTCCATGTTGGCGCCGACGTAGAGGGAGCCGACGCCGAGTTGTTCCTGGGCGACCGTGATGCCTTCGTGGGTGACGGCGACGCTCTTTCGCTCCTTGGCGACGACGTAGTATTGGGTGTGCCCGATGGCCTCGGCCTCGTCCTCGCTGATCCACATGGGATCGGTCTTGAACTTGCGGACGGCGTCGCTGAACTTTTGGTGTTCGGCGAAGGCCTTTGGCGGGTGGTCGCCCCATTGCCGAAGGGTGGCAGCGGTGGTTTTGTTGGCGGCAGTCTGGCGGGCGATGAGGGTCTTGGCCACGGCGTCGGCGGTTCGATAGCGGCTGACGTCGTCGTCAGCGGGGCCGCTGATGATCAGAGGCGTGCGGGCCTCGTCGATGAGAATGGAGTCCACCTCATCGACGATGGCGAAGTCGAGCGGGCCTTGCACCTGGTCCTCGAGGCGGGTCTTCATGTTGTCGCGGAGGTAGTCGAAGCCGAACTCGTTGTTGGTGCCGTAGGTGATATCGCAGGCGTACTCGACGCGGCGAATGCCCTCATGGCCGCCGGGGTCGACCTGTGACTGGATGAATCCGACCGTCATACCGACCAGCTCGAAGATGGAGCGGGCGAAGGTGGCGTCGCGCTGGACGAGGTAGTCGTTGACGGTGATGATGTGGACCTTCTTCCCTTGAAGGGCCGTGAGATAGGCCGCGAGGTGGCAAACGATGGTCTTGCCCTCGCCGGTCTTCATTTCCGCGATGTTGCCCTCGAAGAGGACCTGTCCGCCGACGAGCTGGCAGTCGAAATGGCGGTGATTCTGCGCCCGGCGCGAGGCCTCGCGCATGACCGCGAAGGCCTCGGGCAGGACGGTCTCGACCTCGTCTCCATCGGTGAGGCGCCGGCGGAGTGCGGCCGTCCTGTCGCGGAGGCCCTGGCTCAGCTCAACGCGGATCTCCTGCCGGCGGGTCTGGCATTCCTCCTCCGGAAGGTCTGCGGAAAGTTTGGCGACCGCTTCAGCGAAGCGATGGTCGTAGTCGCCGCGGAGGTCGTCTTCGAGGGCGTTGATGAGGACGACCTGTTTGGTATATCGCTTGATGAGGCGTTCGTTCCTGGAACCAATGACCTTGCGAACGCCCTTGCCGAGGACCGCTAAAGCACCCATGTCTATACCTGTCTGAAGAATCGCGAGAGACCGCACCTCGGGCCGTGCGTCCGACGGCCCGCCGTCGAGAACGTGGTGGCGCTAGGGGCCGTAGAGGCCACCGCTGCGATGCGAGATGGAGATGATGCGCTGGAGGATCAGGCAGATGGCGGCGTCCGGCCTGAAAGCGATGCGCCGGAGCCACGCCATCGGCGAGACGGCCAGCGGAAAGCGCCGCCCGAGCCAAAGGAGGACCACGATCGTCGCGGCGGACCAGCCGAAGGTCTGACCGGAGGCGATCAGGACGGTCCCGGGACGGCCCACCGAACGTGCGACGCCGGCCATGACGCGGTCGGCGCGCCGGACCGCGTAGGAGGCCGACACAACACCCACAAGGCCGAGCAGGGCGGCAATGGCGACGATCGCGCCGACAGGGGCGTTTGGCCGGGTCGGCGCAGAGACGGTGTCGGCGGCGGTCGTTAACATGACCAGAGTCTAGTCCAGCTTCGCCGTCCGGTCAAACTTTGTCTGGCGATCATTGTGGCGCGGCGCTCGTCAATGCGACTGCCGGCGATTACAACGAGCTTGTCTTGAACATCGGCATGGGGCGGGGTGCGATTGAAATGAGTGAGTGCGTATTTGACGGGAAGGTCGTGCTGATTACGGGGGCATCGAGCGGGATCGGGCGGGCGCTGGCGAATTGCTTTGGCCGGGCAGGGGGGCGGCTCCTCTTGGTGGCCCGGCGGGAGGAGCGGCTGCGGGCCGCCGCCGCCGAACTGGAGGCGTCCGGCGCAGCGGAGCCGGTCGAAGTGATCGTTGCAGACCTGACGGAGAGCGGTGCGTGCGAGCGGGTAGCGTCGGAGGCAGCAGAACGGGCGGGACAGATAGACGTGCTGGTCAACAATGCGGGCGTCGGGACCTATGGGCCATTTGTCGGACAGGACGCCGGCGGGCTGGAGGCCATGATGCGGCTCAATATGGTCTCTCTCACACGGCTCAGCCGGCTGCTCGTGCCGGCGATGGTGGAGCGCCGCCGCGGCTGGGTGCTGAACGTCGCCAGCATGGCCGCCTGTCAGCCGATGCCCTACATGACGGTCTATGCGGCGACGAAGGCGTTCGTCCTGCAGCTCTCGTGGTCGCTGCGGGAGGAGGTCCGCCGCAAGGGAGTGGTCGTCACGTGCCTGTGTCCGGGACTGACACGCACGGAGTTTTTTGACCGCGGAGAGTACGGCTCGCTTCGCGCGCAGATCGACCGGGCGTCGATCGATCCGGCTCTGGTAGCAGAGGCGGCGTACGACGCGCTGATTCGGAAGAAGCCCGTGTGCATCCCGGGGCGAACGAAAGAACTGAGCATTTTCGTTCAGCGGTTTCTGCCGACGACTTGGGTCGCGCGGATGACGGGGAGGATGCTGCGTCCACGGCCATGACGGGGGCACCGTACCTCGCCGAGGACGGAAGTGTCATCGCTGGCGCTTTTTGGCGATCCACTTTCGCAGCATCGGCAGGTGGCGCGTGTTGATGACGTCCTTGGGGCGGAGCCAGCCGCGGCGCGCGGTGGCGATTCCGAAGGCCATCTGGTCGAGCTGGAGGGCGGCGTGGGCGTCGGTGTCGATGGCGATCTTGACGCCGGCGTCTCGGGCCATGCGCAGGTGACGGTCGCAAAGATCGAGTCGCTGCCAAGAGGCGTTGAGCTCGAGCGCGGTGTGCGTTTCGGCGGCCTTTGCGACGACGGCCTCCATGTCGACGTCCATCGGCTCGCGGCGGTTGATCAAACGGGCCGTGGGGTGGCCCATGATCGTGACGTGGGGGTTGTCCATGGCATCGAGCAGGCGACCGGTGATCTTCTTCCGATCCTGGCGCATGCCGGAGTGGATGCTGGCGACGACGATGTCGCAGGCGGCGAGGATCGGATCGGGATAATCGAGGCTTCCGTCTGAGAGGATGTCGCACTCGCACCCGACGAGGATGGTGATCATCTCCGCCTTGTTGTTGAGCTTGCGGATTTTTTCGATCTGCCGCCACATACGATCGATGGAAAGACCGTTGGCAATCGTGCTGGATTTGGAGTGGTCGGTGATGGCCATGTACTCATAGCCGAGGGCGTGGGCGGCTCGGGCCATGGTCTCGGCGCTCATGGTTCCGTCGCTGGCGGTCGTGTGCATGTGGAGGTCGCCGCGGATGTCCTTGCGGTCGATCAGCGCTTCGACAGCGCCCGATTCGAGCTCACCGTGATCCTCGCGGACTTCGGGAGGGACGTAAGGGGCGCCGAGCTTGCGGTAGACGGAAGCCTCGGTCTTTCCGGCGATCTGGCGGTCGCCGTCGAACAGGCCCCACTCGTTGAGCTTCCATTCCTTTCGGACGGCGATCTCGCGGAGGCGAATATTGTGCTCCTTGCTGCCGGTAAAGTACTGGAGAGCGGCTCCGAAGGATTCGGCGGGGACGACACGCAGGTCGGCTTGAATCTCGATGCCGTCCTGTCGGATAACGAGGACCGAGCCCTTGGTCTTGCCGGCGGCGACGACGCGGGTGACTTGGGGCAGCGTGGTGAACGCCTTGACGATGGCGCCGCCGTTCTTCGCCACACACAACAGGTCGAGGTCGCCGACGGTCTCGCAGCCGCGACGGAGGCTGCCGGCGATCTCGACGCGCTGAACGCCCTTCATCTTGCGGAGTTGTGAAGCGAGTTGGTCGGCGATGGGCCAGGCGAGGCCCATGGGCGTTCGGCCGGAGGCCTTTTCCGCGAACTCGATGCCCGATTGGATCTGCTCGACGCTCTTGATACCCATGCCCTTCAGTTGGGCGGCTCGTCCGGAGGCGATGGCGTTCTTCAAGTCGGTGAGATTCTCAACTCCAAGTTCATTCCAGACGAGGGCGACCTTCTTGGGACCCATGCCGGGGATGTCGAGCAGGGCCGGGAGGCCGGCGGGCATAGAGGCAAGCAATTGGCTGTGGAGCTTGATGTCGCCATCGGCGAGGAATTGCCCGACCTTTTCGACGGTGCTCTTGCCGACGCCGGGCAGCCTCGCGAGTTCGCCGGAGGCGGCCAGGGTTTCGATGTCTGTCGTCAAGTCCCTGATGATGCGGGCGACGCGGCGATACGAATTGACGCGAAAGGGGCCGTCACCCTTGATTTCCAGAAGATCGGCGATGGTCTTGAAGATCGCTGCCAGTTCCTTGTTCTTCATGGCGGCCACTATATCGATGCCGAGAGGAGAGGAAAAGCTGGCGTGTGCCCGCATCGCCGCCGAGTCTCGTCCATGATACAATGCCCTGTGTGTGACCGGCGGTCTCCAAGTTCTCCGGAGAAGCGGGGGTGTCTGCGTGACGGTGCCAAGCGTTTCATTTGTATCACTCGGCTGTGCCAAGAACCTCGTCGATTCCGAGAAGATGCTCGGGCTGCTGGCCGAGGCCGGCTGCGCGATCGTAGGGGACGGGGGGGCGGCCGACGTGGCGGTGGTCAATACCTGCGGCTTTCTGGGGGCGTCCCGAGACGAGGCGCTGGAAGTCCTGGGCGAGTTGGCCGAGCAGAAACGCCGCGGGGACGTTCACCGGATCGTCGTCGCGGGGTGCCTCGTGCAGCGGGACGGGCAGC
Organism: uncultured Planctomycetaceae bacterium; assembly: GCA_964416295.1. Taxonomy (GTDB): domain Bacteria; phylum Planctomycetota; class Phycisphaerae; order UBA1845; family UTPLA1; genus JAPULF01. The sequence continues at coordinate 4,281 of CAYQDV010000002.1, read as the reverse complement.
GGTTGATCGAGGACGTGCCGGAGATTGACGCCCTTGTCGGGGTGAACAACCGGGCCGACATCGTGCGGGCCGTTACGGAAAAGTCAAAAAGTCAAAAAGTCAAAAAGTCAAAACGCCGGGGAGAGGAGACATCAAGACGTCGAGACACCGTCCGCGGGCGAACGGTGTTCCTGGGAGAATACCATTCGGCCTCATGGGTCGATGCGAATCGGTCCGATCGGGCGCGGCTGCGTCTGACGCCGAGGCACTACGCCTACCTGCGGATCAGCGAGGGCTGCGATCAGCAGTGTACGTTTTGCACCATTCCGTCAATTCGCGGGCCGATGCATTCCAAGTCCGTCGACGAGATCGTGGCGGAGGCCCGGGAGATGATCGCCGACGGCGTTGTCGAGTTGATCCTGATCGGGCAGGATACGACCAGTTTCGGGCATGACATCGGATACGCGGCGGGCCTGGCAGGGTTGTTGCGCGAGCTGAATCGCCTCGACGGCCTCTCGTGGATCCGCCTCATGTATGTCTATCCGTCGGTGTTGAACGACGAGATCCTCGATGCGGTGGCCGAGTGCGACAAGGTCGTGCCCTACATTGACATCCCCCTGCAACACATCGACGACGGGGTGCTCAAGGCGATGGTCCGGCGTGTCACGCGCCGGGAGACGGAGGCCCTTCTGGAGCACGTCCGCGAGCGGATTCCCGGCGTGGCCGTGCGGACGACGTTTATCGCAGGATTTCCGGGTGAGAGCGAGGCGGCGTTCGAGGCGTTGCGGGTCTTCGTTCGGGATTTCGGATTCGACGCAATGGGCGTGTTTCCCTACTCCAGCGAACCCGGCACCCCGGCCGATCGTATGAAGGGTCGCATTCCGGCAGAGGTCATCGAGGCCCGGGTGGCAGCGCTGATGGAAACGCAGCAGGCGGTTGCCTTTGCCAAAGCGCGCGGGCAGGTCGGTCAGACCTTTCAGGTATTGATCGACGGCTTCGGGCGTGAGGGAGTCTTTCCGGCCCGACATGCGGGTCAGGCGCCGGAGGTCGACAGCCTGGTCTATGTGAACGGGCTGGAATGCGACCCGGGTGAATTTGCGACGGTCCGGTGCGTCGCGGCCCGGCAATACGATCTGATCGCTCGGCCGGTCGGATCGCTGCTTCCGATTCTGCGCGACTGACAACAGTCGAGCCGGCGAGGTCGTGCGGCGCGGCTTGGCGGAGTGAGCGTTTGATGTCGTTGGCCGTCTGTTGTCCGTGCGGAAACCCGCTGGAGTGCGAGCATCTCGAACTCGTCGTGACGATGGTGTGCCCGCAGTGCCACCGGGAACTGACGCTCGAATTTGAGTCGGCGGACCACCGGCGGCGCCGGGCGGTGTTGACGGTCATGGAAGGGCCGCACTGGGTCGGGGAACGGTTTCTGGTTCCGGTGGGCCAGCCGTTGACGGTCGGGGCGGCCCTCGGCAACTGGCTGTCGCTGGATGACGCGGGGGTGTCCGACGTTCACTGCGAGGTGAGACTGACCCCACAGGGCAACGTGGTCGTGGTGGACCGCGGCAGCGCGGACGGGACCTGGATCGGCAAGCAGCGGATTCGTCGCGGCCGCCTGTCGGACCGGGAGTCGTTCAGGGTCGGGGCGTTTCGCTTACGGCTCGACTTCGATCGGAGCGACGGCACGCCGGCGGCGGTCGATTCGACAGTGATCGACATTGGCGGCGGTGTCTTGCCTCGCATGACGCAAGTCGGCGGCGATGCGACGGCCGGCACGTGGCTGGTGCGGAATCGATATGTTGTTTCACGCTGGCTGTTGACGGTGTTCGCGTGGCTGGCGGGGGTAGACCATGCCTGTCATTTGAGCCTGCATGCGGGTTGGCAGTGGTACGGGTCGGCGATTGCGGGACTGGTGATTCTGGTTGTGCTGTCGGAAGCCGGGCGGCGGATCGCCTTGGTTCGGCCGTACATGTGCCCGGCGGCGTTGATCTTGTTGCTGTTTCTGGCTGTACTGGACGGCTTGTGGGGATTGCCGGTGGCGGCCGCGGGCGCACTGGCGCTGATCGCGTCGTTGGCGCTGCTGTCCTGCGTTCGGGCGACGACCGGGCGGGCAATCGCCGCGATGCTGTGCGGCGTGGCGGCGACGGCGACGATCGCGACCCTCGCAATCGCCCGGGCGGTCGAGGCGATATCACAGTACGCGGGATCGTTTAACTTTCGTTGAGCGGGCCGATGCACGTCGCGATGTCAAGAGTTCCCGTAGGGTGGGCACGGCCCACCACTCGCTCGGTCACGGCGTCAACCCTCTTGGTGGGCAATGCCCACCCTACCCGGCTTGTTGCTCAACATCCGCCAGCAAGCAGACACGCTGCGAAATTCGCCACGTCTTCGAGGCCGATTGAGCCGTTGGGCGTCGTTTGCAAGTCGCCCGCACAGATTTGTTGCGCCGTGCCGTTCTGGTTGATGAGCAGGGAGACAAACAGGCCGATGTCGCTTCCGTCGACCGTGCCATCATTGTTCACGTCAGCGGCGGTGCAGGTGACCGGCGCGGGTGCCGTGGTGAAGAGGCCTTCGGTGCCATCGGAGAAGGCGAGCCGGACGGCCACATCGCCGGCGTCGTTGAGGGCAATGCGGTGACCGTCGCCCGTCCCCGTCGCGGGCGGATCACCGACGAAGGAGAAGCTGGGTATGACGACATCGGTGATGAGGCGGACATCGGAGCCGTCGCCGAAGAGATCGAGGGGGGTAAAGGTGGCGGCGATCGGGTCGAGGGCGCCGGTCGTCGACTGGCGGCAGAAGACCTTGCCCGAGGAAGTCGTGGAGAAGAAGGCGACCTCGCCCGTGGCGTCGATCGCCAGGGCGAAGAAATCGACAAATGCCTGGCCGGGTACGCCGGGCACGAGATTGCCCGCCCCCGCCACCAGTTCGAGGAAGCCGGGGCGATTGGACCAGACCCCCCGGTTGAGGTTGGCCAGGTTGACCGTCGCGAGGAAGGCGGTCGTCCCGGAATCACTCACGATGGGGTTGTCGAACTGCGAGCCGAAATCGAAGAACACGCTGGGCATGCCCGGCGCGGGGGCGCCGGTGATGGCGATCGGCTGAATGACGCCGAACAGGCCCTCCGACCAGATACCCGCATCAAATCCTTCACCCGTAGCAAGACCCGCCTCAAATGCGATGCGATCGGAGCCGTTGATGCCCTGGTTGAGGCTGAAGTTTGCGAACTGCGTGGCCGTGCCCGGGGCGAGGTCACCGCTCATGGCGACGGGGGTGAGCGATCCGGACCGATTGGTCCAGACCCCCTCGAACTGCGGGAACGGCGTGGAGGTTTGCATCCGGAACGTGACGGCGCCGTTGTCGCTCAGCGCCGGTGTGCCGACGTTGACAAAGGTGCGCGGTGGAACCAGGCCCGGCACCGGGTCACCCATTCGCACAATCTCCTGCAGGGCTCCCGACTGATCGGTATAGAGGCCCAAGGTGACTGTTGGCGTGTTGATGATGACCCGGGCCGCCACATGGCCGGCGGCGTTGATCACGGGCAGCCCGACCCACATCCTCGGCTGAGGATCTCCGGGAAAGTTTGGGTTCGCGAAAAACAGGCCGCCTCCGCCGGGGACGGGCGTGGTGTTTTCGCGGATCAGCAGGCTGACGGTCCCGGGGCCTTCGGTCCACAGCCCGTCGTTGTTGTCGTTGGTGACGCCGGGGCCGGTGATGACGGCCATGAAGGCGGCCTTGCCCGAATCGCTCAGCAGCGGCTGACGGAAGAAGCCGGCAAAGGTGACGCCGGGGGCCGTGTCCGGGGCGGGGTCCCCGGTTCTCGCCAGCAGGGTGAGTGATCCGCCGCGATCGGTCCAGATGCCAGTGTCGTTGACACCGGGGACGATGCCAGGCCCGGAAAGCGTGGCGAGGAATATCGACTGGCCGGCACCGTTGAGCGTCGGCGTGCCGTCCTCGAACTGGCCCAGATCGGCCGTCGTAAACTGTGAGAAGGTGACGCCCACGCCTAGGCCCGGGCCGAATGGTCCGTCGGTGCCGGTGAGGGCGACGGGGCGGAGGGTCGGGGTTTGTGCGTGGGTGGTGGCGACGGCCAGGACGGCGAGCGCCAACATCGCCACGGCGGCGGTTCGTGATTGAAAGATGGATCTAGGGTTCATGCTATTCTCCCGAGTTCTCCGGTGTTTGGCTTTCAGTAGGGTGGGCACGGGCCACCCACCGTTTCAGTTACGGTATCAACCGTCGTGGTGGGCAGTGCCCACCCTACCCGGCTCTCTGCACGACGAAGGCCGCGCGGGCTGAAGCCCGCGGCTCCTC
>CAYQDV010000001.1:0-52988 GCA_964416295.1 uncultured Planctomycetaceae bacterium | reverse complement strand
GCGGCGATCACGATCACCTGATCCGAGGTGTCGAATCCGTCCATCTCGACAAGAATCGCATTAAGCGTCTGCTCCCGCTCGTCATGCCCCCCACCGCCATAGGCCGCGCCGCGGCGGCGGCCGACCGCGTCGATCTCATCGAGAAAAACGATGCACGGCGAGTTCTCCTTGGCCGAGCGGAACAGGTCGCGGACACGCGACGCCCCGACGCCCACGAACATCTCGACGAAGTCAGCGCCGCTGATCGAGAAAAAGGGGACGTCCGCTTCACCGGCAATGGCCTTGGCCAGCAGCGTCTTGCCGCAGCCCGGCGCACCAACGAGCAACACACCGCGCGGGATCCGCCCACCCAGCCGCTGAAACTTCTTGGGATTCTTGAGGAACTCGACGATTTCGAGGACCTCTTCCTTAGCCTCCTGCACCCCGGCGACGTCGTGGAACGTGACGTTGGTGAGTTCCTTGTTGCTGACGCGGTGACGGGAGCGACCGAAGCTCCCCAACATGCCCCCGGGGCCGCCGGCCGATGCCCTCAACTGACGGAGGACAAAGAACCACAGAAAACCGAAGATCAGAATCCAGGGAATGATCCCGATGAGCATGTTCATCCACGGGGTCTGGCTCGGCTCGAATGAGACCTCGACGCCGGGAGCGGCCTTCTGAATCTTGGCCTCCAGCTCCGTGAACTGCGGCACAGTCGGATATTCCGCACGGAAACGCCGTGTCTTGCCCCGCGCTGCGCCTTCCTTGTAAAGGCCCTCGATCGCGTCGTCGCGGAGGATTACCTTCTCGATGTGTCCGGCATCCAGATCGCTCCAGAAGCGCGTGATATCGATCTTCGTCGCAGGGGTGTAGCCGTTCTGGATGATCATGGCGATCATCACCGCGATCAGGACGAAGCCCACCCAGCTCATTACACCCCGCGACATCCGCATGCGGGGAGGCTGAGGCTTATCGGGCCTCTTCTGTTGGCGCCCTTCCGGCTGGTGGTCCGATTCCGGCATTGGAAAGTAACCCTATTCCACACAAGGCGTTACGTCTACACTCCCCGCTGGAGCCTTCACATGTCGCCTTCACTCTATCGGATTATAGCGCGACCGAATCACCAATCGTTGGATTCCATGGCCTCGACGACCCGTTCGGCCATTCGGTCCGTGGCCCGTTGCATGGCATGGTGGAAATCTTCGTCCAGATTCCGAACGTAATCCACTGTCTGTACGAAGTTTGGGCGATCCATCAGGACTTCTCCGGTCCGGAGATCCTTCCACTGAACGCTGACCACCAGGGTCGCCGAGGTCTCCCGCGGCAGGATCGTCCTGAAATCACGCCCGATCGTCGACTGCCGGACTTCGTTGATCTCGCCGGACAGAACCGTGTCGGCATAGTCTTTTCGCGCGAGCCGATAAGGGGTATCCGCGTGAATCCTCTTCGTCAACGCTTCGGTCAACTGCAATTCCAAGTCACGTCGAAACTCCTTGGACTCGAAGATGTCGACCGATACAGTCCGAATTTGATCGTGGTTCGCATTCGTGACCCGGAACACGTCGCTGCGGTCGGTGGAATAACCGCACCCCTCCGCCGACACCATCCACGCCAGCACGGCCGCAACGGCCGCCGCGCGCCTCGCCATCACCCTGCCTGCAGCCATCGGCATACGTCTCCCGAGCATTACGATACGCCTCGTCGTTCCCGCGGACGGTCCGCACGCCCCCCGTGAAACCGACCGGATTATATCGGCCCGCTTCGCCGAGGCAATGCGGTTGCCAACATGAGCAAGGGTTGTAGAATCCGGCCGGCGACGGAAACGCCAGACGCGCGGCACGTCGAGCTCTCAACGAAAGCGAGGGTCACGGGTGAATCGATACATCGCAATCGCATGGATTGTGACATTCTTGACGGCACCAGCCGTCCTGGCCCAAGAGGACGAGTCGTACGCCGACCGGCGGGAGTACGACCCCGAGACCGGCCGGTGGGTCTCGATCGCGTCGCCGGTGGCCAGAACTGAGGACGGCGACCTGGAACTGGCCCGGTCGCGTCTGGCCCGCGGGGAATACAAGAAGGCCCGCAAGCTGTTCAAACACTGGCTGAGGGACTACCCGGATTCCGCGCGCCGTGGTGAGGCCTTGTTTTATGCGGCAGACACGGAGGTCTCGGCGGAGGAGGCGAAGCGACGTTCCGGCGACCTGATGAAGGCGTATGGCTGGTACGAAGAGCTGATCGAGGGCTGGGGAGGGACCGACCTGGCCGATCGGGCCATTCGGCGCGAACTGATCATTGCGGAGATGTTTCTTTTCAAGCATCGCAAGCAGCGGGTCCTCCGCGGTTTGATGTGGCTCAGCGCGACCGAAGAGGCGTTGACGATGCTCGATCGGATCATCGACGAATGGGCACCGAAGACGGCCATCGCCGAACAAGCCCTCCGACTCAAGGCCGATTACCACTTTGTCGAGGGTGAGTTCAGAGAAGCGGAAACGGCATATGCCCGGCTGGCCCGTGACTTCCCGCGCGGCCGGTATCACCGCGTGGCGATGCTTCGCAGCGGAGAGGCGGCCCTGGCTCGCTTCCCGGGCGTCGAGTTCGACGACGCCGACCTTCTGGAGTCGGAAGTCTATTTCCAGGATTTTCAGCAGCAGTATCCACGCCATGCCGCCGAGGCCGCCATCGCGCAGACGCTCGCGCGAATCCGGGAATCCCGCGCCCAGAAGGATTACACCGTCGGCCGCTACTACGAACGAACCGACAAGATCGACGCAGCGGCCTTCTACTACCGCATCGTCCTCGATAGCTGGCCGGAGACCACCTGGGCCGTTGAGGCCCGGCGGCGGCTCGTGGCCCTGGGGGCGATCGAACCGGATCCCTACGAGGAAGACATGAGTGCCGCCGAAGACTCGGGCGTCACGGCCGGTCCATCCGTCGCGGCTGGTGACGGCGAGTGATTCGCCCCTTCAGACGCCCTCAATCCTTTCGTTGTAACCACAGGTCCCCTGTCGGCTGGACGACGGCTCTCCATCCCACGCCGACGCGTGTCTGGGTGTGGCGCTCGGTAATCATGACGGGACCGTGAAGGGTCACGCCGGGCAGCAGTTCGTGGCGCCGCACACGGCACTCGTCCGAACGAGACCCTCGCGGTTCGGCGTCCGGCAAGTCGCTCGCGAGGCTTGGGCCTCCTTGCGGCAAGGGAAGTGAGGGCTTCGTCGTCGCAACCGTCGCCCGCACCGCGGCGGCGCGGATCTCGATGGGGTGATTGGTTTCAATGGCCCCGTGCGCGGCCATCCACGTCTTGCCGAACCGCTTCAGCAGAGGAGCCGAATCCGCCAAAGCGTCTGCCTCGATGCGAATCACGTTTGCTGAACCCGCGGGTGCCATCTCGACCATCCGATCGCAGATCGTGTCGTCCAGGTCGTAGCCCTCGGCGGCCACGGCGTCGCACGCGGCGTCCATCAGCCGCAAAAACGCTTCTCGCAGAAACGGCATGTTTAACGGGCGCGGCCGCCACGTCTCGCGGAAATCCAGCACGATGTCGGCGATCAGCAATCCAATGCAGGCCAGACTTGCGGCGTGGACGGGTATCACGACCGACGAGGCACCGCAGCAATCGGCAATCGCCGTGGCCAGAGCCGGCCCGAATTCGCCAAAACACACAAGCGGAGCGTCGGAAGGTGCGATCGATCCATCCGGTTCCGGTTTGGCTCCAAACAGTCGACGCAGACTCGGATCGAGAGCCTCACCGGACGGCGGCGAAACTCTCAGAGCGACCGGCAGCGCGACGTGGCGCAGGAATGTCGCCACGCCACGACGATCGACTCGCGCCGTGGTCACATGCGCCGCACCGATCTCCACGGACCGGATCGCGCCCAGCCGAAGCCGATCCGCCGCTTGGCGCGCTGCGGCAACACCGGGGTCGGCCGGACAATCGGCCGCCACAATCCGGAGCGATCGCGCGCCGCGGGTCGCGGCCACGTCGCGGAGCCGCTCTTCTCTCGTCCCGTCGATGTCGTCCCATATCGAGCGCGATACCAGTTCGAAGCGACGAGGCGGCGAGAGACGTTCGAGCCAGTGTGGCAGCCCAGAGATCGGATCGGCAAAGGGTACCTTGTCAACCAACAGGTTCCGGCCGTGCCAACTGCACAAGTCGACAGAGGCGGTTCCGACGTCGATCGCGACGGACGGATTCATGGGGTCGAGTTCCTCTAAGGAACCGCGCAGGAATAAGACGGTCGATCGCCTGGCTTGGCTGGCCCGCTGGCTTGGCCGTTTGGCGGGTCTGCCATTCGCCTTGTTCTTGCGCGACTTCTAACCGGCGGGGCAGGCTTTACAGCCCGTTGCGCCCCGCGATGATGTCGCGATGATCGTAAACGACGAGCCATCGCCCGTAACCCCGGCGCCGCCCTCCCACGGCGAGGCCGGTTTCAGGGCGACTCCGCTCGGCGAACATGGGAGTCGGGAAGATCGGCTCGCGGCCGTTCTCGTGGCGACGGGGCTGGTGGTGTCCGCCGTGTTCGGCGGCCTCTCGCCGGAGGGCGTGGTCCACTTCGACGACCTGACCCACTATCTGTTCGCGCGATGGGCGTGGACCTGGCCGACCTATCTCCTCGATGACTGGGGCAAGCCCGGCTTCACGGTCCTGTACTTTCTGCCGGCCGGTGTCGGCTGGCCGATGTGCCGCGTGCTCTCGGCGATCCTGACGGCGTGGAGTGCCTGGTTCGCGTATCGGATCGCGCAGGGGCTGAGACTGCGTCATGCCTGGGCAGCGGTCCTGCTGGCATACGGCCAGCCGCTGTTCTTCCAGTTGTCACAGACGACGCTGACCGAGACCGCGTTGGCGTTCTACCTGTCGCTCGCCGTGTACCTCGCGCAGCGTGACCGCTGGTCCTGGTCGGCGGCGGTGGTGTCGCTCGCGTTTGTCACGCGGCATGAGGCGATCATCTTTCTGCCAGTCTGGCTCGTCCTTGCATGGCGGGCGGACGCGCGCCTGCGGCGTCTGTGGCCTATTCTCTGGGCGCCCGTGCTTGTGAACGTCGGGGCACTGAATGTGGGTGCGGGACCGGCGTTCGAAAAATACTTCGTCGCGCGCCCCTCATCCCAATACGGCCATGGAAGCTGGCTCACGTTCCTCTCTCGCTCGATGGAGGCCTGGGGGCCGGCGATTGCCACGCTCGCCTTGTCGGGCCTGTGGGCCGCTTGGAGGAACCCACAAGGTCGGCTGCTCGCCGCATCGATCGCGTCCTACTTCACGGCGGAGACCGTCATCCGGGCGATGGGGCTGTTTTCGTCCGGCGGGTACGCACGGTTTCTCGTCGCGCTGTCGCCGTTGGTGGCAGTGGCGGCATTGGCCGCTTGGCTGCGACTGTGGCACAAAAACGAGCGCCGGCGTTGCGTCGCCGTGGCCCTCATCGCAGCAACGATGGTCCTGCTCTGGGCGGCTATGGAGCGACAGGTCGTCCTGCACGCACAGACGCGCGATATCCTGGCCGAAATCCCCGACCTGGATCTGGCCAAGAAAGCCGTACGAACCGCGACGGCCGCGCTGGCGGTGTTGGCGCTCGTCTCCATTCTGGCCGGGCGGCGGCCGGGCGCACGCCGCTGGATTCGCCCACTCATCCCCGTCGCACTCGCCATGATGATGGTGTTGACGGTCGGAAAGCTGTGCGGCGTGCTCCCGCGGCCTCCGGAAGCGGCCGTAATCGACGAGACGTTGCAATGGCTGGATAACAGCGGCTACGGCGACCGGGACGTGATCTCCGCCGTGGTGTGGATGGACTATGCGCGGGGCGTGGTCCTCTCGCCGAGGCGCCCCTCGGTTCGCGAGCGTCTCGAGCAGGCCCCGATCGGCACGATCTTCGCGTGGGACCGCCAATTCGCGGCATCGGAACAGCACGGGCTTCCTGCCGGTGAATTCGTCAGGAACCCCTCGTTTCGCTACATCCACCACAGCCGGCCGGCTCGCCCTTGGGAAAGACCCTATCTCACCCTTTACGAAAAGGTTGCCCCTTGGAATCGACAGGACCCACCGACGCCGAAAACGGCACCGTCAAAGGCCGAAAGCCCCAGCGTCCGCAGCCGGAACAATGCGTGCGCCGTTCAACCGGGTGGGACGCACAGCGGTCTGGATTCCGGCCGTCCTCACGCCGTTAGATCGAGATGGGGCATTCCGTCTTCTCCGACGGTGATCTCGTCGGCGACACGCTCCGCCGGAGATTCGCCTTCTTCCGTCGGCAATTCGCGGGTCTCGCGCCCCGAGCCGCCGGACCCTTCGGCATCGGCGTGGACTTGTGTGTCGTCGTCCGTGGCCTCAACCTCGAGAATGGCGTCGTCCCGTCCGCTCAACTCTCTCGAGGTCCGCGCGCGCTCGTTGCGCTCGGCGTCGTCGATCTTCGATTGGTGTTGTTGCGTGACGCCGGCCTGGAGGACGGAGGCAATATTGCTCGGCGGAATGGCAGACATCGTCAGATCCGAAACTCGCGATCCCGTTGCTTCAACTGAAACCGCAACCGTTCGATAATCGCCGAGTGCATCTGGCTGACCCGGCTCTCGGACAAATCCAGGGTGACGCCTATCTCCTTCATCGTCATCTCCTCATAATAATATAGAATCAAAATGAGGCGTTCGGTGGGTGTCAGCCCTTTCTGGATCAGGGCCTTGACGTCCGATTTCTGGAGTTCCTTCAGCGGATTGATGGCACGACGGTCCTTGAGAACGTCGATTTCCGTGATGTCCCGTGAGGAGTTCCCGCTGAAGTACTTGCGCGACAGCGAAGTCATGGTAACGGCCGAGGAATCCTTGGCCATCCGAGAGTACTCCGTGCCGGACACGCCAATGCGGCCGGCGACCTCCTGCGGGCTGGGGAGCCGCCCGAGTTCACTCTGCAACTGCTTGGTGGCGCCCTGGATTTTCTGTGAACGGTTGCGCACCAGCCGTGGCACCCAATCCATCGATCGCAACTCGTCCAGGATCGCTCCGCGGATGCGGGGTGAGCAGTAGGTCTCGAACTTGACGCCCCGCTCGAGGTCGAAGGCCTCGATGGCGTCCACGAGGCCGAACATCCCCGCCGAAATCAGGTCGTCCAGCTCCACTTCGGTCGGCAGCTTCGAACGGATCCGCTCTGCGTTGAAACGCACGATGTGCAGGTACCGTTCCATCAGGACATTGCGACGCTCATTGGTCGGCTCATTCTTGTAGTCCTTCCATACCTGCTGAACGTCGATTTCGGTCGTGACGGGCATCCAGTATCGCTCCCTTGCATGTCAGTGGCGAGTCAACGAGAGACCGGTTCAGCCTTGGAGCGGCCTGTGGAGGGCTCCGATGGGGCAGACGCGCCTTGCGCAGTGGCGTCGTCTTCGTCCGCCGATTCTGAAGCGTCCTTGTCGCGCGACGGCAGATTGTCCATGACGACCACGGACGCGATCCGTCCCATGACCAGGCCCAGCACCATCCCGCCGAACAGCCCGATCAGGGCGCGCTGCAAGATGACGTCCGGTGGGTTGTCGACGACCAATCCGCGCGCGATCATCGCGCCGAAGAGCAGCAACCCCAGACACGCACCGCACAATCGCGCCACGCAAGCACCATTTCCAAAGGCAGTTCTCGGTCCTCACCTTGGAATGCCATCGGCGGGGACTCCTGCCCAATTCACTTGAAAATATCCACGACGCGCCGGAAGAAGCCGGTCCTCCGCTGATCCCGCGGCGACGACCCGTCGAACCGTCTTGCCAGTGTTAACAGACACGCAGCCGCCGCGCTGCCGGGATAACGCACGACCACCGGCACGCGCCGGCACACCGCCATCGGGACGTGCTCGTCCCGCAACACGTGCCCGGCCATTCCCACGGTCATGCCGAGAAAACGCGCCGCCACCGACGTGACACGCCGGCCGATGGTTTCCGCTTCCGCCACATCGCGAGCCAGGTTGACCACGGTGCCGACGGCCGGAGGGTGCGGCGATCGACTGATGACCTTGATCAAGGCGTACGCGTCCGTCAGAGAGGTCGGCTCAGGCGTCGTCACAACGAGCAGTTCGTCCGCTGCCTGCGCGAATGCCAGGACGTTCTGCGAAATGCCGGCCCCGCAGTCGAGCAGCAAGATGTCGGCGTACGTCTCCAACGTCGCCAGCCCGTCGACCAGCGCCAGCCGGTCGCACGGACTCAGATCGGCGACCGAGGCCAGCCCGGAGGCGCCCGCGATGAGCGTCAGCCCCGGCACCACAGGAACTTCGACGTCGTCGATCGCGCGTGCGCCGCGAATCACGTGCGACAGGTCATAGGGCGTCTCGATGTTCAGAGCCACGTCGGCATTGGCGGTCCCGAGGTCGGCATCCACCAGGACCGTGCGGTGGCCGCCCCGCGCCAGCGCGATCGCCAGATTGGTCGCCACGACGGTCTTCCCGACTCCGCCTTTTCCGCTCGCTACCGCGACGCAGCGGCAAGACGACTGCGGCGCGGAGGGACGGGCCATTCGCACGGACCGTTGATGCTCCATCAACCGCCGTAGCCCGGCGGCCTGATCCGCGAGCGCGACACTCATCTCAAACCCCTTCGCCGACGGTGACATCCAGGGTCGGCCGGTCGAAGCCGTTGGGTATCGCCCGCTCCTCCGGTTGCAGAATCAGACGCGCCACGCGATGGGCCGTCCCCACTTCAATGTCGTCTGGGACCGACTGCCCGTTGGTCAGGTAGGACAACCGCATGTCGACCGACTCCAGCACGTTGAGAATGACTCCCAGCCCGAGGGCCTCGTCCAGCTTCGTGAAGATCAGGTGATCCGCCCCCACGGCCGCGAACTGCTGAATCGTGTCCCGGATGGCATCCTCACGGCTGGTCGTCGACAGCACCAGGTGAACCTGGTTCGGTTCGGCGGCTGCGAGGAAGTGCTTCAGTTCCGCAAGACGGGCCTCGTCCTTCTGACTGCGGCCGGCGGTATCGATCAGGATCAGATCGCGGTCGGACAGGCGAGCGATGGCCGTCTTCATCTCCTCGGGAGTGACGACCGATAGCAACGGGACGTCCAAAATCTGCGCGTAGGTCTTCAATTGTTCGACCGCCGCGATCCGATAGGTGTCGATCGTCACCAGCCCGACGCGCTTGTGCTCTCGAAGTTTCATGTTTGCCGCCAGCTTGGCGATCGTCGTCGTCTTGCCGACACCGGTGGGTCCGACCATCGCGACGATGGTCGGCCCAGCGTCCGTCTTCAGCTTCAGGGGTGACGCGGGTGGGATCATCTCGCTGAGGCACTGCGCCAGTTCCTGGCGAATCCGTCGGTCGCGGGCCGTGGCGGCCGCACCGGTCAGGCGTCTCGCCGGGCCGGGTTTTCCGGGATCGTCGAGCCGTCGTCGGACGTGATCGACGAGTCGGGACGCCAACTCGGCCGCGACCGCCTGCCCGACGAGTTCGGTGTAATAGTCAATCAGCTCAACCGGCAACTGAGGTTGCTGTGCTCGACGCCGGTCGCGCAGCAACTCATCCACCATGTCACGGATGGCCTCGACATCGCGGCGCAGCACCGCATCCGATGTCTGTCCGGCCCTCAGATCGAGGCGCGAGGCCGGGGCCTCCGCCACGGTCTGCGGATCTTCGCGTCGCGCGCCCGCGGGCGTCTCCGGCTGTGCACACGCCGGAGGCTGTGGCGCCGTACGCGACGACATTTGTGCCCCACCGTCGACCAGGCGAGCATCCGCCGTCGCCGTAATCTCGACCTGCGATCGGGCGCCCACTCCCAACACGCCGCCCCGCTTGAGGGTGCGTGTGTGCAGAATCACCGCGTCGCGACCCAGGTCCGCCTTGACGCGGGCAAGGGCGTCAGACATGGACCGGGCTCTGTACGTTTTCAGTTGCATCAGTAATGGCCACCATTCCATGCGTCCGAATCTCGATGCCTCGAACGACTTCGTTGAAACCCAGCACTGCCACCTTCGGCAGAGCCGCCTCGATCAATCGTCTCACCCACTGCCGCACCTGCGGCGACGTCAGGACCACCGGTTGGACGCCGCGGGCCTTGGCCGCGGCCTGATCCAGCTCGCGACGCACTGCGCGACCGATCTTGTTGGCCAGCGCCGGCGGGACCGTCAGGAACGAGCCGCGATCCGTGCGTTCCACATGCGAATGAATCGTGTCTTCCAGCCCCGGATCGAGCGTAACGGCGTGGATCACCTGTCCGTCGTCTCGATATCGCTCGCAAAGCTGCCGGGCCAGCGCGTTCCGGACGTACTCGGCCAGGACCTCGGGGTCCTTGGTCCGGCCAGCCCAGTCTCCCAGCGTTTCGAGGACCGTCTCCAGATCGCGGATCGGCACGCGCTCCCGCAGAAGCCGCTCCAGCACGGCCTGGACCTCACCGATCTTCAACTGATCGGGCACGACTTCCTCGACCACCTTGGGACTTCGTTCCTTGAGGTTGTCGAGGAGCCGGCTGACGTCCTGGCGCGTCAGCAGTTCGGCCGCGTGCATCTGAATCAGCTCCGTCAGGTGTGTCGCCAGCACACTCGTAGGCTCGACGACGGTATAATTACGTTGCTCGGCCGTCGATCGCGCGTCGTCCGCGATCCAGATGGCGGGAAGCCCAAATGCCGGCTCCTTCGTGTCGATGCCATGCACTTTCTCGCTGACGGCGCCGGAGTCGATGGCCAGCAGGTGTCCGGGCATCACCTCGCCCTGGGCGATGGGGGCTCCGCGCAGCTTGACGGAATACCTGTTGGGTTCGAGCCGGACATTGTCGCGGATTCGGATCGGCGGCACGATGATGCCGAGGTCGGTGGCGACCTGTCGACGTATGTTCGAGATGCGGTCCAGCAGATCGCCGCCCTGCTTTCGGTCGACCAAGCGGATTAATCCGTAGCCGACCTCCAGTTCCATCGGATCAACATTCAAACAGGCTTCGATCTTGTCCGGCTCCTTCGAAGGCGCCGCCGCGCGAGTCTTCTTCGCGGCGGCTTTGGCGTTGCGTTGTTGGCGTGTGAGGTACCCCAGCCCGCCGGTCCCGGCAGCCAGCAGCATCAACGGCGCCTTCGGGAGCGGCGTGAACATCAAGGTGGCCAAAAAACCGGAGGCCAGCAGCAGGGCCGTTGGCTGTGACAGGAGTTGCGAGAACAACTCTTCGCCCAGGTTCGTCTTGCTCGTCGAGCGCGTGATGATCATGCCGGCCGCGATCGAGACCAGGAATGCCGGAATCTGCGACACCAGTCCGTCCCCGATCGTCAGCTTCGTGAACACGTCCAGGCTCTGTATCAGCGAAAGGGGTGGGTCGACTTCGATCATGCCGACAAAGAGTCCACCTAGAATATTTACTAGCGTAATAACAATGCCGGCGATCGCGTCCCCGCGGACAAACTTGCTGGCACCGTCCATCGCACCGTAGAAGTCCGCTTCGCGCGTGATGTTCTCACGCCGACGTCGGGCCTCGGCTTCATCGACCAGGCCCGCCGACAGGTCGGCGTCGATGGCCATCTGCTTGCCCGGCATCGCATCCAGGGTGAACCGGGCCGCCACTTCGGCGATGCGCGTCGCACCCTTGGTGATCACAACGAACTGGATCAACGTGATGATCACGAAGATAATCAACCCGACCGCCAGCGATCCCGCCGCAACGAAGGCGCTGAATTGTTCGATCACGTGGCCGGCCGCCGCGGTCGTGCCGTCGGCATTGGTCAGAATCGCACGGGTCGTCGCCGTATTCAACACGAGACGCAGCAACGTCAGCGACAACAGCAGTGACGGGAACGCCGAGAACTCCAGCGGCCCCTTCATGTACATCACGCTCAGCAGCACGAGGGCGCTGAGCGTGATGTTCGCCACGAGCAGGATGTCCAGGATCGGCGTCGGCAGCGGAACCAGGACCACGAAGACCAGCGCCATCGCCAGCATCGGGTACAACAATCCCCGATGCTCCTGGATGAACTGGAGCGCTTGCGTGATGGGCGTGCCGTCCTTGGCCATAACCAATCCAAAGGCGAGAATACCGCAGAGCGGAATCTCGAAACCGTCTCGTTCAGCCCCAGCCACGAGGCAAGGGCCGCGCTGCTGTACAAACGCCGTCGGTCAGCCGCGCCAGAGCGTCCATACGCCGCAACGCTCGGGACGACCGGGTCGCTAGGCTGCCGAGGCGGCCCGGCGCCCCGGCGTCCGGCCGGTCAGTTCATACACATACGCCAGAATCTCGGCGATCGCCTTGTAAAACTGCTCGGGCACCTCCTGACCCACTTCGACGGTCTTGTACAGCGCCTGCGCCAAGGGCTTCCGCTCGACGATCGGAATGCGGTGCGTAATGGCGATTTCGCGTATCTTCTTTGCGAGGTGACCCTTCCCCTTGGCCACGACCCTGGGGGCCGCCATGGTGTCCGGGTCATACCGGATCGCAATGGCCAGTTCCGTGGGATTCGTCACCACGACGTCCGCCTTGGGCACGGCGCTCTTGATGCGCTGCAGCGCCGCGGCAAGCTGTGCCTGCCGGCGGCGCTGTTTCATCACCGGGTCGCCCTCCATTCTGCGCATCTCCTCCTTGACCTCCTGTTTGGACATTCGCATGTCCCGTATGAATCTGTATTTCTGCCAGGCGAAGTCGAGCAACGCGAGCACCAGCAGGATCAGCGCCAGCTTCAAACCGACGTCGTACAGCAGCGAGCTCATGACGGCGACCTGTTTCCATCCGCCGGTCGCGATCGCCACCAGAATGTCTCCCGCACGATCGCGGATGGCCCGGTATGCCACGAACCCGACCACGGCGAGTTTCACCAGGTTCATCCCCAATTGCACCCACGTCTGCGCACTGAACAGGCGCTTCACACCGCTGATAGGATTGAGCTTGCTGAACTTGGGCGCGAGCGGTCGTGGCGTCAGGAGCAAGCCGATCTGGAGGAGATTGGACAACAGCGAGGCCAGCAGCAATCCGGCTAGGATCGGTCCGATGGCGAAAAGCACCGTCGTGCCGATCCTGGAGACAATCGTCAGCAGGTCGATGCGACTCACCGCCGCCGGATCGCGCGCCGACAGACCGTCGCGCAACAGCGTCAGCCACGCCGCCGTCACCCGCGACCCGAAGCCGTGGAGCAACATCAGCCCGGCAAGAAGGCCAATGGCCGCATTCAGGTCGGTGCTGCGGGCCACCCGCCCTTCTTCTCGAGCGTCGGTGAGCCGCCGTGGCGTCGGAGCCTCCGTTTTGTCGCCGGCATCATCCGCCATGGGTCACCGTGTCGGCCACGTGGTCGAACCACAGGCCCACATCGCCAAGGCCGTCGGCCAACGCCCCGGCCATGACGCTGTCCGATGCCGAAATGGACACCGCCATCACGAACACGCCCAACGCGATCTTGATGCTGAATCCGACGCTGAGTACGTTGAGTTGCGGCATCGTCCTCGTCAGGATGCCCATCGACAGCGACGTAAGCAGCAGCGCCAGGACCGCCGGTCCGGCCAGCCGCACGCCCATCTCGAAGACGCTCTGGAGGACGGACGCGCAGAACTCAGCGGTGATGCCCGTGGACCACACGCTGAGCGGGGGTACCTTGGCAAAACTGTGGAGCACGACTTGCACCACGGCCAGGTGTCCACGCAGCGCCAGGAAAAACATCAACGCGGTAAAGAACCAGATTTGGTCCAGGACGGTCGACTCCGCATCGAAGACGGGATTGAACACGGCGCCCAACGCCATGCCGGTTTGGTAGCTGATGATCTTGCCGGCGAGCTGCGCCCCGAAGAAGACTAACCCGGCACCCAGGCCGATCACTTCGCCGATGATGAACTCGCCGACAATGCCGCCCGCCGCGTGTCCCATGGACAGCGAAGGCGGCAACTGCGGCATGACCGCGGGGAATGTCATCAACGCGAGCGTGACCGACATCCACACCTTGACGATGCGCGGAATCTGGCTGCTCGAAAACATCGGCACCGCCAGCACGAGTCCCGCGGCGCGGGCCAGGACCAGTGCAAAGCCTGGCAACATCATTTGCAGGGCGAGCAGCTTCATGACAGCCCATCAACACAATCAACGCGCCTTGCAGCACGGAACGCGTGAACATTCCGCCATCGACCGTTTGCCATGCGCGATTCTCCTCAGGGCAGCAGTGCCGAGCCGCCCCACAACTGCTGGACGTATTCGACCATCCGTGCCGTCAGCCACGGGACCAACAGGGCGGCCGTCGCACCCATCGCGACGATCTTGGGCACAAATGTCAGCGTCTGTTCCTGCAACTGCGTCACGGCCTGAAAGACGCTGATCGCCAGTCCCACGACCATGCCGATGGCCAGGACCGGTCCGGCCAGCGTGAGCGCCAGCAACAGGGCGTCATAACTCAGATCGATCGCGGTTCCGGGGTCCATTCGAGGAGTCCTCACAACTGATACGAGGCCGAGGTCGGCTCTTGCAAGAGCCGAATGGCGATCGACCGCAGTCTTCGTGTCGCAATCGAATCGCCCGGCTCCGGCGCGACGGCTCGCGGCCAATCTACGCAAAACTCTCCATGACCGATCCGACGACCAATGCCCATCCGTCGGCCAGCACGAACAACATGATCTTGAACGGCAGTGAGATCAGGACCGGCGGCAGCATCATCATCCCCATGCTGATCAGGATGGAGGCAATCACCATGTCAATGACCAGAAAGGGTAGATAAAGCCGGAAGCCCATCACGAACGCCGTCTCCAGTTCACTCAGTAGGAAGGCGGGCACCAGCTCGACCATTCGAACGTCCTTCGGGGCCAGTTCGACGCCCGGTGGAAGAGGCCCACGCGCATGTTCTGCAAACAGATATACATTGTCCTCGTTCCCGGCCGCCTCAATCTGGCGAAACATGAAATCGCGGACGGGGGCGGAGGCCCGCTCGATCGCCTCGGCCTGTCCCATTCGCCCGTCCAGATAGGGTTCGACCGCATCCTCTTTCATTTGCTGCCACGTCGGGGCCATGACGATCATCGTGAGGATGAGGGAAAGACCGATCAGCACCTGGCCCGGCGGCAGCGCCTGCGTGCCCATCGCCTGACGCAGCAGCGTCAAGACGATGATGATCCGCGTGAAGCTCGTCATCATGATGAGGATGGAGGGGGCGAGCGACAGGACCGTCAGCAGCACCAGAATCCGCAGAGACGCGCTGACCCCCTCGGAATCCTTGGCGGGCGGTGCAATCCGGCTGAGGTCCGGAATGCCGAGCGGGTTGTCGATCGCGTTTGAGCCAGTGGAAGAGCCGGGGGCCGCCTGCGCAGCGGTGCCGCGGAACAAACCCGCGCCCGCGAGTGTCCCACACGCGATCAGGATCACACGCCACCGATGCAGGCGGCGCCGTCGGCTCTGCACTGCGCAACTCCTTTGCGCCGGACCCCTTCCGTCGTCGCTCCGTTCGCGACGGTAGGGTCCTCTACGTCGGCTCCGCCGATGCCCCCAACGAGCCAGCCATCCCGCGGACTCGAGCGACCAGTGTTTGAACGCTTTCCTGCGTCTGTGCCAGCCTGTCTCGCGATGACCGGACGGACCAGGCCGCCCGGTTTTCCTGCGCTACCGGGCCGCCATCTCGATCAGCCAGCCGGTTCAGTGCGGCGGTAAACGAATCGGAGCGGCCTCCCTCGATCATACCGATGACAGACGCCGCCTCTTCGGGATCTTCAATGCGTGCCAGGGTCTGTATCCTGTCGGACGTCACACCGACCAGCACCAGTCCCCGGCCCAGCCGAATCAAGCAAAGGCTCTGTTTGTTCGACAGCGGATGGCGCGCCAACACCTTGATCGCGCCGCCTCCGGTCCTGCGCCGGATCTGTGGAAAAAACCGCCGCGCTGCCAGAGCGGCAACGATGATAAAACCCAGAATCGCGAGCGTCGGCCACCAGAACTGGACCACGCGCCGAGCTGATCCCTTATGCGGTGTAACATCGTTCCGGCTCCGTTCTACCTTCCCGGTCCGGCCACGGCGAAGCGTCCGCTCCACGTCCTCCGGCTGAGACGATACGCCCGAAATCCAAGACGAGACCGCGTCTCCGGAATCGCCGGAATCGCGAGAGGCGACCGTCGAAGCTCCTCGATCGGCGTGCGCCGGAGTGACGCTGTCGGCCCGGAGCGGTGCCGACGCAGTCAGCAACGCTGCAACCGTCGTCGCATACGCCGCACCCAAACGGATGATGCGGAGGCCACGATCGAAACGAGACTCTGGTCGTTTCATTCCGCCACCGCCTGTTCACTGCTTGCTTCGTCACCCGTGATCTCGCTGATTCGCACGCAGAAGTTGTCGTTGAGAATCAGGACTTCGCCTCGAGCCACGAGCCGCTCGTTGACCAGCACGTCCACGGGATCGCCGGCCAACTTATCCAATTCGACGATGGAACCGCTTCCAAGTCGCAACACGTCTTCGATCGCCATCTCCGCGCGCCCCAGCTCGACCTTGACATTCAGGTCCACGTCGTTGAGCAGTTCGACGCCCTGGTCCTCCGGCGCACCGGCCGGCACCTGACCGAGATCAGGCAAATCCAGGGAGCGGGCCTCGGGGGGCGGTGGAGGCATCGTCACCACGGCCGCCGGTGCCGGAGAGCGGGTCTCGGCACGCGCCGCTTCCGCCTGGGCCGCCTTCTCTTCGGCGATGGCCGCTTCCATCGCCGCCGCCGCCGCGTCAAAGGGCTTGCCCGTCGTATCCAGCTTCGGGCTTCCGTCCGGATTCAAGGTCGAATTCTCCGGCGGCGCGGAGGAATCGGCGTCGGACGGGGTGTTTCCGAGCAGAGCGGCGTCGATGTCTTCTTGGGTGAATCCTGAGACGTCGGCCTCCGCAACGGCCGCCGGAGTCTCGGCCGGTGCAGATGCGCCGGATTCGCCGGCGTCACCTGCCACCGCCGATAACGCCGCATCGATGTCCGCCTGAGACAGTCCACCCTCGCCGTCGCCACTCTCCGCAGACGACGCTCCAACGCCTTCCGCTTCGACCGGTGTCCCGCCAGTCGCATCGTCCTCAGCCGCGTCGGGCGCCGGAGCCTCAGGGGCATCCGAGACATCCGCAGACTCGTCGACCGCATCGGCGGTACCCTGCCCGGACGAGTCTGCCGCGTCCGCAGGTCCCTCCACATCGGACGGCGTCGCCGACTCATCGCCGGTGGGCCCTTGGGCCGCGTTCAGCGCCGCGTCGATGTCGTCCTGCGACAGACCTTCGGGCGTGTTGGGTTCGTCGTCCGACATTGGGGTCAACCTTCCATGGCTACGCGCGGCATCCTGCCTCGATGGTCGTCTTGAAGTATCCCGATGGGATCATCACCCTTCGACGGGCTAGAAACCGGTCGGAAGAGCGATCAGCTCAGGAATGAGAACCTCCTCGACCATCGCATCGTCATGGATGATCTGGCTGAGCTCGTGGCGCACCTTGCGCTTCAAAGATTCCTTGCCCGGCTCACTCATCTCGAGCTCCGAAGCCTCTTGGATCAGGCGGCTGATGGCGTCGTCGATCGTCCACTTGCGCTTCTCGAAGATGTCCTTCAACTGCTGCTCTTTGTCATGGTGAACGGTGACAACGATCTTGACGTTGTACAGAATCGTCCGCCCCGCGCTGGTGTTGGCCACGCGCAACGTGGCGACCTCAATCTCCGCGTATTCCGCCCACGGGTTCGTGGTTGGCGCCAGTTCCAGCCCCAGCGTCGGGTCCGGCTCCGTCCCGTACATTTTCATGAAAGCGAAGATCGCCAAACCTTCGACCAACATCACACCGCCGATGAGGCCGAACGTCAGCATCTTCTTGGGACGCTTCGCCGGCGCACCGGCAGGAGCTTCTTCAGGTTCTGTCTTGGGAGATTCCGAATCAGCAGCCATGGCGACCCACCTGTTCCGTCTGCGTCACGCTTCTGCATGCAACCAGGTGTTTATCGGTCGATTCCTGCGCCCGCTCCACCGCACCACCGGCGTGTCAGATAGGACTCCTGTCAACAACGGCGCGGCCGGCGCAGTTTCTGCAGGGACGCGGTCGAGTGTGCCGGTGCGCGCAGGCGGCGGAAACTGCGCGAGTCTTCACCTGCCGGGCTACGACGCTCGGAGGACATACGCCGAGGGCCTCGGCGCCGCTCACAGGCGCACCAACTGCGCGTCGGCGGCGTCACGCCGGGAAGGCCCGGATGGACCGACAGTAGGCCACCGCGCGGCGAACCACCTCCTCCACAGACTCCTTGACGACCAGGTGCTCGCCACTGATCAGCGTGACCATCGTGTCCGGCGTCGATTCGATGGTCTTGATCAACTCCGCGTTCATGACAAACGGCTTGCCGTTCAGTCGTGTGACCGAGATCATGAGGATCCTCGTCCGGCTACGGGTCTCTCTGGCCGCTGCCGCACCCTACCGGGCAATCAGCAGCAGTTGCTGCAAGAGATCGTTCGACGTCGTGATCACGCGGCTCGCCGCCGAGAAGGCCGTCGACGCGTTGATCAACCCAATGAACTCGCGCGACAGGTCCACGTTGCTCAACTCCAGCGCCCCGGCCTTGATGCGCCCCGCTCCCAGCGTCAGCGGCGCCGTGATCCGAGCTTCGCCACTGTTGGGACCGATGAAAAAGATGCTGTTGGCCCGGGCGATCAACCCCGGCGGATTGGCGAACGTCGCCATCGCCATCTGCCCGATCGTCTGCAAACCGCCGTTCGAAAATGTGCCCGTAATCAGGCCATCGTCACCGACGTTGAATTCAATCAGTGTTCCGGTCGGGAATCCGTCCTGAAAGCTCATCACCAAGGAGGACCGGGATACATTCAGTCCACTCATCTGCGAAAAGTCGAACGAGATGGGAAGCGGTTCGGTGGCTCCGGAATTGATGCGGTTGATCACGATGCCGTTCGAGGGTGCCGTGACGAATTGGCCGTTCGCATCGAACTGGATCGTGCCGGTCCCCACGTCGAACTGGACGTCACTGTCCAACTCCGCATCCGCGTAGAATCTCCACGTGCTGCTCGCCGTCGTGCGGGCCTCCAGCACCATGGTCAGGCCGACCGTGATCGGCGTACCGAGCGAGTCGTACACGAGGAACGAGGTGTGGGCACTCTCACCGTCTGCCGCCTGCGTCTCGGTGAACGTGAAGGGCGTGCTCGTCGTTCCGCTGCTGATTAGCGTGCCGGGTTGAATGGACAGGAAGTTCTCCGTCCCGACATTGCCGCTGATTTGAAGCTTGCCGCCGCTAACCGACGTGCCCGGACTTCCCCCAACGCCGACCGTCGTATCGACGCCCAACGTGTTGTCGAGCCATGTCAGGAAACTGCCCACCGTTGTGCCCGTCGTGCCGACCGTGAAGGTCTCGCCGGGAAGATCGCGGCCGCCCTTCTTGACGCCATTGATCGAAATCACGTCCCCGGTCGCGAGGAGCGGAGCGCCACCGACATTCCGAACCACCGTCAGGTCGGTCGCCGCAGTGATGGGATTGCCCGCGGCGTCGTTGAGCACCTGGGATTGCAGGATCGTGCCCTTCGTGGCGACGGTGCCGGAGGAGTTGAGCGTCCCGTCGAGCTGCGCCGTCGCCGTGGCCTTCGCAGTCGTCAATTCCCCGATGGGAATGGTCAGATCGCCGAGCGCTCCCGGGATCAACTGGAACTTGTCGTTGACGCTGAACCCCTGCACCGCGAATCCATCCTGGTTGATCAACCGGTTGTCCGCGCTGAGCGTAAAGGTGCCGTCGCGCGAAAACACCTGCTCGTTTTCGGGGGAACGCAGGACGAAGAATCCTTCGCCCTCAATCGCAAGATCACTGGGCAGCCCCGTCGTTTCCAACGCGCCCGGCTCAAAGGAACGCTGGATCGTGCCGACAACCGAACCCAGCCCGACTTGAGCCGGGTTGGTTCCTCCCTGAGCGGCACTGGGTTTGGTTCCGGACGTCAACGTTCGCGCGAACTGTGTCTGAAACAGTGTGCGCGAACTCTTGAAGGCTGTCGTGTTGACGTTGGCGATGTTGTCGCCGATGACGTCAAGTTGAAACTGGCTCGTGTTCAGGCCGGACAGTCCTGTAAACAGTGCTGATGTCAAACCCATCTTTGCGAATCTCCGGTGGCGATTGGTCCTGTTTCGACGGCGATCGAACTCGTGATCGTGCGTATCCGCGTGCGCGCCGCGGCTCAATAGCCGGGCCCGCTCAGGCGAGCTAGACACCGACGCCGACGCTCACGCCCGGCGACAGGATCGAATCCAGAATCGCAGCCGTGGTATCCACGCCGCGTCCCAGTTCACGGAACGCGTCCGCTCCCGGCACCTGGCGAGACCGGGTCGCGTCCGACCGGATCGACTTCGCGGTGGCAGGGTCGTTCGGCGGAGCCGCATCGGATGTGGGATCACCGGCCCTGGCCGCAGCCCACTCCGCCTGGATCTGATCCAGCACGTCCGGCGGGAGATTCTCGACGAGCGTCACCTGATTGACCTTGTCCGCCGGTATCGAGACGCCGTTGTGCAGATCGAGAATCGCCTTGCCGTCGCCCTCGAACCGCACACCAACCACCACGCCTTGAACATCGAACGTGTTGCCGGCGTCGTTTGTCAGCGTGCCCGAGACGAACTGGCCGATCAGACTCGTCGTCGCTCCGAACCGCTGTTCGCCCGCGAGGGACTGAAGAGTCCGGTTGAGAGTCACCGACTGCTCGATCTGCCGGACCTGCGACATTTGTGTGAAGAGTTGCTGGTTGTCCGTGGGCTTCAGCGGGTCCTGAGCCTGCAATTCCGCGATCATCAGCGCGAAAAAGTCCTCGCTCTTCAAATCGTCAAATCCCTTCGACGACGGCGGGCTTGCCGTTGCCGCTCCCGCACCACCGATGCCTGAAACATCCATGACTGGTCCCTTTACGCGGCATGACAGCCGCGACGTTGGCGAAGGGTCCGCTCCGTCGGACGCCTCACGCTACCAGATCGAGCGACAGCTCCGCTGCCGATGTCATCCCATCGCCCACCCGCTCCACGGTCCGTTGCCCGGCGGCGAGCCGAGCCGGCTGCTCGGCATTCTCCGGACGGTCGGCCGAACGACCTCCGGAGCGACGCTGATCCTGCGGGCCACCGTCTGTTCGCCCGCCTCCATCATTCCAGTCCGACGTTGCGGATCCCGATGGGTTGTCATCGCCGCCCGTCGAACCGCCGCCGTACTGCGTGTGGGCACCCGCTTGCCCCGGCGACTCGGAACGCACGACGACGTCCGCACGGTCCACGCGAATTCCGTGGATGGCCAGCGCATCGCGCAGATCGCTCATGTGCGTGCCGATGAGGCGTCCTGCGGCAGCGTTGTCTGCATCGACACGCAGCGTCATCGCCTGATGGTGCATCCGGAGCTGCACGCGGAGTTGGCCCAGCTCCGGTGGCTCGAGTTGAAGCGTCGCTTGATAGCGCCCCTGTCCGCCGGCTGCGTGCAGGAGTCGCGCCGTGCCGTCTATCGCGTCCGCACCATCGGCACC
Organism: uncultured Planctomycetaceae bacterium; assembly: GCA_964416295.1. GTDB lineage: Bacteria > Planctomycetota > Phycisphaerae > UBA1845 > UTPLA1 > JAPULF01. Next base: position 31,649 of record CAYQDV010000001.1, on the reverse strand, counting down.
TGCGGCCAGAATCCGGCTGAACGTGTGTCCCGCCGGGCCGGCGCCCGAAACGCCGGTCGTCGGCGTGATGAGTCTGGACGATGCCGGTGGTCCGGCAGCCGTGCCTTGAGGCGCCACCGCAGTCGCGTCAACGCCGGCCACATCGGTCGAGCCGATCAGGAATCGCCCGATCCGAGCCGCCAGACCATCGCCCAATCTACTCCCGCTCGTCGCGGAGAGTTCGGCCGGATCCGCTCCTATCGACGATCGTGTTTGTGACGAAAGCGGATCAGATCCCGAGTGCTGCACACGGACAGAGGGTCGAACTGACGCTGCCTCGCCTTTGACGGCGGAATCTCGAGAGCGTCGTCTGTCCTGAGTCCGAGAAGCCTGTTCAGTGACCTGTTCTTCCACCTTACGCACCATGCGGTCGAAAACCGTGTCCCCCGCAGCAACCGGCTCCGATGCGTCAGCCGGTGCCTGCCGTCCTCGTGCGTCAGGTGCTGTGGCCGTGTCGGCCACGGCTGCTTCGCCGGCCTGAGCGGCCACCGGTTCGGAGGGGGCGGCCGCGGTACTCGTGTTCTGCCCCGCCGCAACGTTTCGGCCCGGCAAGTCCTGGGCATCGGCGCTTCCGGCGAGAGGTTGCTCACTCGGTGTGGTTGAGGGTTGATCTCCGGTCGTCGTGATGCCCGTGTCCGGCGCCGCGTCTGCCGTGACGGTCGAATCGATCGATGTGGGAGCCACCGGGACAGCATCCACTGCCAGAATCGCCTCAGTCGAACTCGTTCCGGTCAGAGACGATTTCTGCGAGTCCGTCCCAGCACCGGGCCGTGGGATGGACGCCGGAAAACTCGGTGGGAGGGTGCCTGCAGACGCGGTCGTTGGGGCAGAACCCACGGTCGAGGTTGCGCCGCTGTCCTGAGCCTGAGCTGGGGCGCTGCGGTCTTCGGTCGGCGTCGCGACGCTTGGTGGAATCAGTTCAAGGTGCGCCGGGGGGGGCGTTGGCGGAGCGGTTCCATCGTCCGTTCGAACGGTCCTGTCGTCGTCGGCCTGTGGTCTGGATGAAGGCTCGTCCGGCACGCGTGCCGTATCGGAGCCGGAACCCGATCGGAGGTCATCCAGGTATCGGTCAAATCTGTCGGCGCGTCTGGATTGACGCCTGTCGGCGCGAGCCGTTCGCTCGACTCCGCCGGGCCGGAGCGTCCCGGCCCCCGTGACATGAGCCATGAATCAGGCTCCCGGGTTTGACACCGTGCCTGCACCCAGGGCCTCCGCCTGCGACGCACTGCGATCCTGAAGTTGACCCAGGATACGCCCGATCCACTGGCGCTCCTCTGACGTCTTGCACTGCTCGACGATCTTCTTGGCCTTGCGAATATCCAGTTCCATCAGAACCTTGACGACCTCGGCGTCCGGCTTGTCCTTCAATAAGCTCTTCGCCAGCTTGGCTTTCACGGTTCCCATCAGTTCCAGTTCCCGCTGCCAACCGCTGTCGCCCGCCTTCCGAGCACGCTCGTCGGCCTCAGCAGCCTCTCTCCTTCTTGCCGTCTCGAAGGACTCTCGCTCCTTGAGAAACGCCAACTGCTGGGTTTCCAACTGTTGCCATGCCTGCTCGATCTCGCGCTGTCGGCGATCCAGCTCGGCCCGGCGAACGCGGACGGCCTCTTCATTCTGCTCGATTCGCTCGCCGATCGTCGCGGCCGCGCCGGTGGGTTGTGTCGAAGCGACCTCCTCGACGCCGTCCACGACCCCGTCCCGCAAGATGCTCGCTGCCGCTCGCACACGGTCCGGTGCCAACCAGCCTCCGCTCCAGGCGTATCCCGCCAAGGCCGCCAAGGCCATGACGTTCAACAAGGACACGACGGACAGAATCGACACCAGTCGCTTCACGATGCGTCGTCTCCGGCGGCGATTCGCGCGAATACAAATCGGACCGTGTTCAACTCATCCGTGTCCCGTTGCTCGCGCCGCGCCTCCTCGGCCATCAGCAGATCGCGCTGTCTTTCCTTCAATCGATCCATGACCTTGGTTTCCTTTCGCGCGGCGGTCAGTTCGGCCCGCTCCTGCGCAAGGAGCGCCCGCTCTTCGGCAATTCTTGCTTCAATCTCGAGGGCCTGACGGCGCAGCCGGCTGACCCAATGTCGACCCCACCTCAATCCGGCGATCTCCGCTCGAGGCCGGATCAGCGCCTCGCGCAGGACGTCGGTCTGCTGCCGAACCTGCGATTCCAGCACGTCGCGCTGCCGCCCGAGCGAGGCGATGGTCCGCAACCGCGCGGCGACGATCCGTTTCCTCTCATCTTCCCTGGCTTTGCGCAGACGCCGGAGCGTCTCAAAACGGAACACGCGTTGCACTGCCATGCATCACACTCCTGTCGTCGATCGCAGCGGCGAGGCGCCTACTTCGACGGACCCTTTTCCAGCTTCTCCGAAACCTCATCCGCTCGTCTTGACAACGCCAGGAGCGCCGCTCGGGACGCATCGAAATCGTATCCATCGTGCATGCCTTGCTGCATGAACGATTCGATCTCCGGACGCATCCGGATGACGAGATCGAACTCGGCGTTGCTGCCCGCGGCGTAAGCGCCGATGTTGACAAGATCCTCAATCTCCGCCCAGGTCGACAGCAGTCTGCGAACCTTTCGAGCCGCGGCCAGGTGCTCCGCGTCGGTGACGTCCGGCATCAGCCGGCTCACACTGTCCAACACGCTGACCGCCGGGTACTGGCCGCGCCCGGCGATCCGCCGGGAAAGCCAGATGTGCCCGTCCAGGATGCCGCGAACCGCATCGGCGATCGGATCATTGAGGTCGTCTCCCTCGACCAGCACCGTGTAGAGGCCCGTGATGGACCCCCGCGCCGTCCGCCCGCTGCGCTCCAGCAACCGCGGCAACAGGGCGAACACGCTGGGGGGATAGCCCTTGGTCGCCGGGGGTTCGCCCGCCGCCAGACCAATCTGCCGTGCGGCCATCGCCAGCCGGGTGACCGAGTCCATCAACAACAACACCTCTTTGCCGCGGTCTCGGAAATACTCCGCGATGGCGGTCGCCACGAATCCCGCTCGGACGCGCAGCAGCGGCGACTGGTCCGACGTACTGCTGATGACGACGGATCGTTTCAAGCCATCCGGCCCCAGTTCCTTCGCCAGGAAATCGCCGACCTCGCGGCCACGCTCACCCACCAGGGCGATCACCGATACGTCCGCCGAAGTGAATCGCGTCATCATGCCCATCAGCACGCTCTTGCCGACGCCGGTGCCGGCGAAGAAACCCAGCCGTCCCCCGGACCCTGCCGTCAGGAGAGCGTTGATCGAGCGGATACCCACGGACAACGGGGTATCGATACGCGTACGATCCATCGCCTTTGGCGCCGTTCGATCGAGCGGATAGTACATATCGACGGCGATCGGTGGTCCGGCATCACACGCTCGACCCATTCCGTCGACCACCCGTCCCAACAGCCCGGGGCCGACCGCCACCTTCCGGGCGTCCGTGACGAAGCGGACCGGTTGCCCTCGGGAAAGCCCGCCGGAATCGCCCAGCGGCATCAGCAGTGTGACCTTGTTCCGGAAGCCGATGACCTCCGCGGACACGCTGCGGCCGGCCTCGCCGATCTCACAGACCGACCCCACTGGCACCGGAAGCCCGACTGCCTGGACCGTCATCCCCGTGACGGAAACGACTCGACCGACCACGCCGAGCAGCGCCGCCGTCTGAGCCGTCCGGATTTGTTCGGCAAGGACCGTCATGTTCGTCCCGCATTCTCAGTCAGCATCGGAAGCCGGTGCCGCAGGTCGCTCGCGCGACCGTCACAGTCCAAGCTCCCTCCATCGCAGACGCCACGCCGCCACCAGCTCGTCCGCGACGCGGTCGACACGTCCCGAAACGGTGGCATCCACCCGCCCGTCCGCTGTCTCGATCAGCAGGCCGCCCTGCCCGATCTTCTCGTCTTCGACGATGCGGAAATGGTCCGAAGCGGCCATGGCTCGAGCGGCATCCGCCGGCGAGGCCGCTTCCTCGCCGGGTCTGCCGGCGTTTCCATCGAGAAACCGGTGCATCGCCGCCGCATCGTGGGGATGGACGTGAACGACGACATCAGTCTGGTTGCGAATCAGCGACAGGGCCTGCTCACAAGCCTCGATCGCCATGTCGGGCGCGACGTCTTCCATGCCAGCCAGGCGTCGCGAGAGCCGCCGGGCGATCGCGATGGCCAGCACGACCACGTCGCGCCGCGCCGCGAGCAGCATGTGCTCTCTCTTCGCAGTGAATTCACGGACGAGCGACGTCAAAGCGGCCACCAGCGACGCCTGGTCTGTGGCGAACGCCTGCCGTGATGCCTCCAATGCCTCTTCCCGCCCCGCCTGTTGCCCCGTCTCGAAGCCCACCTCGTATCCCTCACGGCGCGCGGTCTCTCGCACCGCATCACGCTCCGCCGCGGCCTGCTCGCCCGCCCGCGCGACGATGCGATCGGCTTCCGACCGGGCCGCTGACAGTGCGGTCTCCGCCATCGCGGAAATATCCCGCAGATCGAGCCGGCAGGCCCCTTTGGCCAGCGGCTTGTGCTCTCCGGCCTTGATGATCGTGTTGCTCACGAAAGCTCCGATTCAATCGTGCAAGCCCTGATACGAGCGGGCGCGGCCTGCGGCACGCGGCGTGACGCCATGCCGGACGATGTCTTTCATCCTGTCCTCTTCCACCGCCTCGCGCCGGTCAGACGATCAACTCGCTCTCGCCGCCGCGGCCGGCGATGATGATCTCGCCGGCATCCTCGAGCCGCCGAACGACGTCGACGATCTTTTGCTGAGCCATCTCGACATCCCGCACGCGGACCGGCCCCATGTACTCCATCTCTTCCCGGATCAACTGCACGGCGCGGTCCGACATATTGGCGAATATCTTCTCCTTGAGTTCCTCGCTCGCGGTCCGAAGGGCGAGAATCAACTCACTGTTCTCGATCTCCTTCAACACGGCCTGAATGCCACGGTCGTTGACCAGCAGGATGTCTTCGAACACAAACATCAACCGCCGAATCTCTTCCACAAGTTCAGGGTCGTCCGACTCGATGGCCTCGAGAATCGCCTTCTCCGTAGCGCGGTCGGTGAGATTCAGCATCTCGGCTACGGCGGCCACACCGCCGACGCGTTGCAATCGCTCGCTCATCATGCCGCTGAGCCGGTGTTGAAGCCCCTTTTCCACCTCCTTGATGACGTCGGGGCTGGTCTGCTCCATTCGTGATATCCGATTGGAAACCTCCACCTGCTTCTCCAGCGGCAGGCCGGCGAGCACCTCGCTCGATTTCTGAGACGTCAGGTGCGCCAGAATCAACGCGATGGTCTGCGGGTGTTCATCCTGAATGAACGTCAGCAGATTCTCACTTTCCGTCTTCTGGAGAAAACTGAACGGCTTTGAGTAGACCTGGTTTTCGATCTGGGCGATGATCCGGTCGGCCTCGTCCTTGTTCAGCGTCTTGCGTAGCAGATCTCGCGCATACGAGATTCCCCCTTGTTCCGAATAGGCCTTCGCGAGAGCCAGCCCGTGAAACTCGGCGATGACCGCCTGACGCTGGGCCTCGGTGGTCCCCCCCAACATGGCGACCTCCTGGGTCACGTCCTCAACGGCTGACGAACTGAGCTTCTTCATCATCTGCGAAGCGGCATCTTTTTCCATGCTCACCAGCAGGATGGCCGCCTTGCGCAGCCCGGACATCTCCTCGATGTCGGTTTCGGACTCAGTCACGGCAGCCGCACTCGCCATCGACGGTTCCTCCTAACGGCTCTGATCGATCCAGCGCTCGAGCAAACTCGCCGCCACCTGCGGATCTTCTCGAACCATCGCGCCGATCTGCTTCACGATCTGCTGCGTGCGGACCGCATCCTCGTCAACTTCTTGACCTTCCAGCACGCCCCCGATTTCCTCGGCCTCACCCACCGCCAACGGCACACCCCCGAGTGACGACAAGGGGCGCTCGCCACCTTCCCCGACCATCGGGATGTCTCCTGCTGCACCGATTCCCGCGCCGGCTGGCACGGGGCCGCCGGCGACACCGCCGGACTTCTTAGCCATGCGAATTACGGTGAGTACGCTGAACAGAGCGAATAGCCCAAGGACCACCTGAGGGCCGTAGTCTTTCGCCAACGCGATGTAGTCGATCGGCTCGCTGCCGGCGGAGGCGGCGGGGGCGTCCGACGGTGTCGCATCGTAGTACCAATCCACAACGACCTGCTCGTCCGCCGTGGCATCCAGCAGGGGTTTGATGCGATCGCGAATCCGCGCCAGCACGACCTTGGCCTTGCGCTCGATATCCGGCGGCTTGACCGGATCGATGTTGTCTTCCGCCTTGACGATCTGTTCCAGGTAGCTCCGCGGCACGCTGACCGACGCCGTCAACCGCTCCAGGTGACCCGCCTTGAGGGTCTTGCTGGACGTCTTGCGGTCCGTCTCGCCCTCGAAGATCGTTTCAGTCTCTTCTTTTGTGCTCGTCTGTCCCGTCCCGGCGTTCGCCAGGGCTCGTCCGGTGTTCGGACGCACGCCCGGTCCGACAGCGCCGCCTCCTCCACTCATCTCCTCGGTGCGGGTCTTTTCCTTGGAAACGCGCGGTTTGCCGACAGTGCTTTCCTGGATTTGCTCCGCCGTGGTTCGCAGCGTCGCATGGACGTTCACGACAACGCCGGCAATGTGACGCAACTGATCATAGATCTTCCGGGCGTATCGATCTTCAAACTGCCGCTGGAGTTCCAGTTGTTCGGTCGGCATCGCATCGGCGTCATCCGGAGGCCTGTAGAAGCGGGAACCGTCGGTAATCTTGACGTCTCCCACCTTCAAGCCGGCGGCACCCGCGACATACTGCGCGACCGACACGACCTGCTTCTTGGGGATCGGCCGGCCGTCTGCCATGGTCATCGCCACGGACGCACTCGAGGCCTTTCCACGATCTTTGAATGAACGGTGATCCGACAACGTCAGGAGGACGCGGGCGTGCTTCACGCCGGGAAACTCGCGGAGCACCGCCGAAAGCTCATATTCCAGGCCCCGGCGCTCCTTCCATATCTCCTTGCGATTGCCCGTGAACGGATTCTCGTTCTTGATCAGCGAGTCGTAGCTTCGAGTCGTGTCTCGCGGCAGGGCATCGCTCTGGGCGAGAAGGGCCTCGGCGCGACGGCGAGCGTCCCGATCACCTCGGATCATGACGCGATCGTCTGCTATTTTCGTCTGAATATCGGCGACGAGCAGCGCGGACTCGATCCGCTGTATCTGGTCACCGGTCAGCGGCTGATCCAGCACGGGAACCCACTCGCTGCCGCCGGCCCATGTGAACATGCCCCAGACGCCCGCCAGCGCGATCACGAGCGACAGGATCACGGCGACACGCTGCGAGTTTGACATACCCCGCAACTGTTCGCCGATCTGTTTGAGTTGTGTCTTCAGAAAGTCCATAGGCCACGTGCCGAAGCCGTTCCCCGATCAACAGGTGGAAGCAGCGCAGAAGCGATCATCGTCACACCCGCATCTGTCGAACCTCGTTGTACGCATCGAGCAGTTTGTTGCGGATTTGCATCAACAGATCGAAGGCGACTCCCGCCTTCCGCGACGCGCTCAGCACCTCGGCCACGTTGTCAGACTCACCGGTCAGCAGCTTTTGGACGCCGGCATCCGCCTCGTTCTGAAGCCGGTTCACTGTCGCCAGACTGTCGAGCATGTAGGACTTGAAGTCCTTACCCTCTAGGCCCGAGGGCTTGGCTATGGGTGATGTCGTCGACGGCTGAATCGGTCGAATCGGATTCAGGCCGCTCGCTCCAATCGTCGGATCAGCCATGACTTAATTGCTCCCTCAGGGTCATCCGGTTAGTCCGGCAACACATATCGATCCTGTCAGCGGCTAGGCCAGCAGCCGCATCGTGCTCGCCATGATCGACTTCGTCGCCTCGATGGCCGTCACGTTGGCCTCGTAGGCCCGGACGGCCACCATGGCATTGATCAGTTCCGTCGAAAGGTCGACGTTCGGATAGCGAACAATTCCGTTTGCATCCGCGTCCGGATGGCTCGGATCCAGCACCTCGCGGGGCTTGCCTTTCGTGTCCTCGATGACGTTCTGCACATGCGCGCCGGGTCCGCCGCGACCGTTTCCCGGCGCCAGCAACGCGACTTGGCGCAGGTAGGGCCCCGGCCGGCCGTCCGCCCGACGCGTCGTCTGCACATTGGCGATGTTGCCCGCGATCGTGTCGAGGTGCGTCCGCTGCGCGACCAGCCCCGACGTACTGATATCCAATACACCAAACACTCGACTCACCTCCATCAGCTTTCAGCTTTCAGCTTTCGGCTCTAGATCACACGTCCTCGAATGGCTTTCGACATTCCGTCGTAGTAGCCTTTCAGCGTCTCTGCGGCGAATTGATTCATCATGGCGTTCTCAGCCAACATGGCCATTTGTCGCTCGATTCGTGCGTTGGTGCCATCTTGGAACAGAAGATTCTCAGCAGGCTCCTCGCTCGGATGAGTCTTGAGGAACCCGGCGTCATCAAGCTCGAACTCCTTCGCCGTCTCGAGGCGGAAGCGCTTGTCCACCGGCGAGCGACGGTCGGAAGCGTCCCGCAAGGCCGCCTGGAAGGCGGAGGTGTCGAGCTGCTGGGTACGATAGCCCGGCGTCGTCACGTTCGCGATGTTTTCCGCGAGCATTCGGTTACGTGCTGCCGTGAACGCCAGCGTCTTCTCCAACATGGGAAAGGCGCCGCCGCCCGTGATGTCTGTCAGGAGTGCCACCGTCTGAATCTCCTCGTGTCGGCGGAGAGTGCCGACCACAACCTGAACGCTATTGATGCAAACACCATGCCACGCCCGGCGGTCTCCACGACGTGGCACCGTGCCTTTTTTATCTGAACCAGCAGGCAGGACCTGCGCGGCGGCGCAGGTCTTGCGCGTCGTCGCGCACCGCCCGCATCAGCCGGCGCGCCGCTGTGGCGAGGCCATCAGCGTCTGCTGAGGCTGCTGTGCCAGGGCGGCGGCCGCGGCCTCCTCCCGCCATCGCTTCAGCTTCATGCCGAGTGTCCGCACGCCGATCCCGAGAGCCTTGGCGGTCTTCTCGCGATGACCGTTGAACTGCACGAGCGTCTGTTCGATCAAGGAGCGTTCGACGTCTTCCATCATGTGACCCGGCCGGAGGGGGCGTCGCACACCTTCGAGTTTCACTTCCGTACTGGTCGACAGCCAGGGTTCAATGAGTTGGGCGTCGATCGATCCGCCGTTGCACAGCACTACCGCGCGTTCGCAGATGTTGTACAGCTCGCGCACGTTGCCGGGCCAATGATACGTTTCCATCGCGGTCATCGCCCGCTTCGTCATGATGAGTGTCTCGCGGCCCTCCCGCCGCGCGATCCGCTTCAGGAAGTAATCCGTCAATTCGGAAATGTCGTCGCGGCGATCGCGCAATGGCGGCATCGTCACGGGAAGCACACTCACACGGAAAAAGAGGTCTTCCCGAAATCGCCGGCGCGCTACCCAATCAGACAGGTCGCGGTTCGTCGTTGCGATGACGCGCACATCCGCCTGGAGCGTGACACTGCTGCCGACGCGCTCGAATTCTCTCTCCTGCAGGACGCGCAACAGCTTCGGCTGGAGCGGCAGCGGGACTTCGCTGATTTCGTCCAACAAGAGTGTTCCGCCCGATGCCAGCTCGAATCGCCCCTTTCTCAGCTTGTCGGCGCCCGTAAACGCGCCGCGCTCATGCCCGAACAGCTCGCTCTCCAGCAGATTGGCGGACAGGGCGGCGCAGTTCACGCACAGCATCGGCCGGCCGGCGCGCGAGGAGGCGGTGTGGATTGTTCTCGCGGCCAACTCCTTGCCGGTGCCGCTCTCGCCCTGGATGAGGATGGTGGCCTGGCTTCGCGCGATGCGCTCGAGTTGCGTCCGCATCTGGCGCATCGCACGGCTGGAGCCGACCATGTGGGGCTCGCCCTCGAGATCATGCAGCGAAGCACGCAACACCTCGTTTTCCCCGCGCAGTCTCCCCATGGCGACCGCCCGCTGAATGACCATCGCGATCTCGTCGGCCTCAAACGGCTTCTGGATGTAGTCGAAGGCCCCCATCTTCATCGCTTCGACGGCCGTCGGCACGCTGGCGTAGGCAGTCATCAGCACAAACGGCGTATCAACGCCACGCGAGCGCAGCGCCCGCAGAAAGTCAATCCCATCCATCTCCGGCATCTTCAGGTCGCTGACGATCGCATCGAAACCGGAGGAACGCAGTTCCCCGACCGCCAGTTTCGGGTCGGGATACGCCGTCACCTCATGCCCCTGACCGACGAGTGTATCCGTCAGGGAATCCCGCATGACATCCTTGTCGTCCACAATGCAAATCCGTGCCATTGGCTGCTCCATTCCAATCAGAGGGTTTCAAACATCCTGCTCATATCTCTGTCCATGACGCACACTGCGAGTCGATAGACCGCGGCTCATCGCCGTCCGGAAAGCGAGTCCGGTGGCGGCCTCGGAATCCGTACCACAAAGCATGCACCGCCCTGCGGGCCGTTGCCCGCCGTGATCGTTCCACCATGGGCCTCGACGATGCGATGAACGATCGCCAGGCCGAGTCCCGTCCCCGTCGCCTTCGTCGTGTAAAAGGGATTGAAGATCCGATCCAGGCAATCCGACGCGATACCAGGGCCGTTATCGCTGATGGCTATTTCCGTCATCGCGTCATGCGAGACCGCTGCCGAGACCCGCACCTCGCCACCGGCGGGCACCGCTTGGAGTCCATTCATCAGCAGGTTGATCACAACCTGCCGCAGGCGGGCCGGGTCACAGGTCAGGCGCAGGTCGTGGGCCGCCGCCTCGACGACGATCGTGCCGGTTCCTTCAGTTGCCCAGGCATCCACGCTCTCAAGGGCCGCAGCGAGCACATCGCCGAGTCGGCAATCCGCCAGATCAAGGCGGTCTTCCTGTGCAAAATCCAGGATCTCCGAGATGAGCCGATCCAGCGATTTCACCCCACGCACGATCTTGTGCGCCGCCCGCCGGGCGGACGGCTGTTCGCTCAGTTCCCGTTCGAGCTTCGATGCGTACAGCGCGATCCCTCCTAGGGGATTGCGTACTTCGTGCGCCAACCCCGCCGCCATCTCTCCGAGCGCCGCCAGCCGCTCACGCCGCCGCAACTCTTCGTTCTTGGCTCGCAGTTCGTCCCGCAGCCGCCCCACCTCACACGTGAGCCGGTCGTGGGCGCCCTTCAAACGCTCGGTCACATCGTTGTAGGCCCCTATGATGGCGGCCAGTTCCCGCTCCCGTTCGGTCGCGACCGCGACGTCTGGCAACGCCGCGTCAATGCCGCGGTCCAGCGCAGGGACACGGCGGTTCGGCACGCCGATCCGCAAACTTGGAACAGATGTTTGCACGCCGCCTAGCCTTTCATGTCCGTCGTGGTGTGGTGGGTTCCGATGCCTGCGGTGGAGTACGCCGCACTCGCGCAACTGCCCGTGTCGATCGTGGACAGGCGCGCCGCGACCTGCTCGCGTTTCGCTGACAATGTGCCACAGTCGTGGCCGTCTCCCTTGAGAAGCGCTCCCAGCGTCGCGTTGGCCTCCTCCAGCAGGCTCGAGACCTGGCGGCGCGCCGAATCGTCCAACGCGTGGTATATCTCCGTCCAGTGACTCCGATAAGGGGCAATCTTCCCGTTCAGCCCGCTGAGGCCGTCCACAAGCCGCTGGCGCTCCGAGAGCAGTTCCAGTAGAGCGTTGGCGTCATCTCCAAGCACGAGAGTCCGCTGCCTTTGCGCCAATAACCGAAGGCGTCGGTAGAGCGTCTGCTGGTGCGTCAGCAATCGCACCAGGTCGCGGATCAGCCGCTCGCGCGTGTCCGCGTTCCTCAATGCTGCCGGGATATCGCTCATGTCACTCCTCATCTCACACTCTGCCCATCCCGCGAAACACGCTCCCTGAATGCGACTCCGGAAGCCGCCGTTCGTCGCAGACACCGCCTCAGCCGCTGACCGCGTCGGCAGCCAGTCGGTCGAGCCGGTTGACCAGCGCTTCCCAATACCTCTTCGAAGGCATGCCCCGCTCGTTCTCAAACGCCGACTCGGGAATCGCCCGGATCAGCCAGTGGAGCCGCCCCAAAACCGCCCGGGCCTCCTCCGTCCGCCCGACTCGTTGATAGCAGTGATAAATCTGCATGGAGGCCGACACCGCCGCCGGCATGTGGTCGTACCGCCAAGCGGCCTCTTCATAGGCCGCAACCGCCTCGTCATATCGACCGAGGTCGAACAGACAATCCCCGCGATAGAGATAGCTCATCCGCAGGTAGGTGCTTTCCAGTTCACTCAGCCCCGATGCCACCGCCGGAGAATCCTTGTCGGCCGCCCGCGCATGCGTCGTCCCGTCATCGTGTGGCGCCAGCGTCGAGACAACCTCATTGAAATACCGGTACGCCGTCTGCAGACGATTCGCCCACGCCGACGTTTGCACGTCGGCGGCGGACGGTCGGCCGGTCTTCTTCAGTTCCCGGCGAAGTCCGACGGCCGATTGCCGGTAGGCATCAGCGAGCAGGAACGTCAGCTCCGGAGCGCGCCGGTCTTCCGGATACAACGCCAGCGTGTCCTCCAACCGTTCGATCGCACGTTCCACGTGATTCGGCACTTCGCTGTCGCTGGCGCCGACATAGTACGTTGCCAGTTGAACGAGGGCCTCGCGATACTCCTTCGCTCGCGGCGTCAGCCATTGCTTGGGCCCGCGATCGTCGACGATATCCAGTAGGAGCCCCACGCCGCGAGCGGTCTCGCGGCCGCCTTGACGAAGTAGACACTGTGCCATCGGCACCATCGAAGCCAAGGCATCGGGCAGTCCCTCGAACTCATGGATCACGGTATCATAAGAATGCACCGCTTCCGGATAGCGGTGTTCGGCCTGATAGGCCTGTCCGAGACGGTGCAGGGCCATCGGCCGGAGCAGGCTCGACGGACGTACCGCGACAAAGCGTTCGAGCAATTCAATGACGCGATGAGGCCGACCGGCCTTTGCGAAATGCTCGATCGCCTCCCAATTGGAACGCGCCGAGGCCTCACCGTCGTCGCGCTGAAGACGTGACAGCCGCAGGTGGGCTTCGCCCGCCTCCCGGTGCAGCCGCCTTCCCCGGCTGGCATCGACGGCGGCGTCGGCCATCGCGCTCAGGCCGGAGGCGATTCGAGAGAGATAGGGCACTTGCGCTCCCTCGTCCGCAGGCTCGACCATCTCCAAGCCCAGTCGTAGATAACGAATGCCCAATTCGCGATCGCCCGCCGGAGGGTCGCCCTCGGCCACCGTCGGCTCGCTGAGCACCGACAGTCCAATCGATGTCACGGAGGCCCGCACGGTATCCCGATCGAGATAGCGATGTCGTCGGGCAGCGAGAAGTCGGTCCTGAAGTTCAGAGAATGTTTCCAGCGCCCGCGCGTGCCTGCCTAGCGACGCCAGGCATTCCGCACGGCCGAAGAGGCATGCGTCGTGCAATTCTCCGGTCTCGAATGAGCGAAGCACCTCGTCATAGAAAGACAATGCAGCCTGTGGCCGGTCATCCTGCTGTTGGATCCTGCCCAGCAGCCAGCCCGACTTGCCCCACAGCTCATCGCGGACCGCCCACGCGTTTCGCAAGGCGCGGAGCCGAGCCTCCGCTTCATCGCTCAGTCCTAACCGCCACAACGTAAGGGCATCCAGATAGGGAAGCGCCACCCGCGCGGCCGAACCCGACAGCCGCTCACCTGCCTTCGCCACCAGGCCGCGGGCCGTAGCGGCGTCGCCGTGGTCCAGCAGTCGAAGCGTCTTGCGCTCAACAGCCCATAGATAGTTTCCGGGGGACGCGTTCGCGTCGGACAGAATCGCGTCCAACTCGGTTTCCGCATCGTCGCTGATCTTTCCGGCGAAGCCCGAGCGCAATTCGACGATTCGTCGCCGAACCCCGTCGGGTCCGGCGGTCCCCAACCGAAGTGACTGACGATACGCGTCGACCGCCTCGCTCTCGTTTCCCGCCCACCGGTAAGCGTCAGCCACGCGGTTCCAGTCGTCGGGGCCGATGTCGCCTGTCAGCCGGGCCGCCGCCTGAAAATTGCGGATGATGGCGGTAGCGTTGCGCGGCGAGTGCACGGTCAGGGGTGCTTCGGCTTCGTGGATCGTGGCGGCGAGCAGCCGGTGCAGTTCCGCTCGCTGGGAGGGCGGCTGGTCCTGATCCTTGAGCCGCTCCACGAGAAACGCGCTGGCGCGGGGAAGCTGTTTCGCGTCACGCAGACGCTTCGTCAGTGCGACGTCGTCCGTGAACGACCGGGATCGATAGTTCGCAGCCAATCGAACCAAGCCGCCGCCGAACAGGACAAGACCCATGCTCAACACCGGGACCTGCCATCGCCCCGACACCGAAGCACGGATCGGCAACATGCCTGCCGCGTTACTCATCCTGGGCCTCTACTCCAGTCAGGCGTCATCGGATCCCATCCGCACTGCCTGCCCACCGGTGTTCCCGACCGGTCGATCGCTGCACGTCGCAAGAACATCGCAAGGGCGACGGAGCGGTTGGCCCCGGAGTCGCCAGACCCGATAACGACGCGCGAAAGTCGACGTTCTATCGGCGAGATGTGCGCTCGTCGGTCAGCGCAATTCTGACCGGTCGGCAAGAGGCCCGCGGAGCGCAACACCACACCCAGCCGCGCGCGCATGATCGCCAACGCTGCCAACGCGAACCGTGGGCGACCGCAGCCGTGCTGAGTCCACCCAGCGCAGCATCTGCCCGGACGGACAACGTTCCGGCGGCACGAAAGATACGTGAATCGCTCGCAGACAGGTCGTACGGGACTATCGGTTCGTGGGAGTACATCGGCTCCCGAACAAGACCTCGCGGGCCCGCATCAAGGCGATGAGGGATTCGGCGCAGTGATTAATGCGAATCTGATTGTCCCAAAGCGCAACTCGAATTCCGCCGAGCGCATCGCGCCGACTCCGCAGGTAGTAGCAGCCGGCGTCGCGAAACTCGAGCTGCAGGACAAACCGAACGGCGGCAGAGACCGCCGCCTGATAACGTTCGATCCGGACACGATCCCCCACGCGCTCGGCCAGAGCCAAACCGTCCGCCAAGGCCGTCAGATACCACGCCGTGTCCGCACCAACCGCTCCCCGCTCTCGCACGTTGATCGCCCCTTGGAGTTCCGGCCACGGACAATTGGCCGACGTGAGCTGGAGCCGCACGAACTGGTCGACGATCTCAAACACAAAATCGCTCGTCCGGGCATCGTTGGTCAGGTCATAGCCCGCCGCAAAGGCCCGAGCCAGCTCCGCTGTGGCCACCGCGCTCGCCTCACGCTGCGTGCCTGCGATTGAAGGCACGGCAACCTTCTGTCTGTAATAGGGTAGTGCGCGGTAGATCGTGCGTTCGATTCGTGGATCGGCACGCCAAGCCGACGACTTGGCTAACGCCAGCAGTGCCCATGCTGCTTCCTCCTGGTCTGCCGTCGTCTCGGCTTCCCGCGCGGCGAACCGCATTTGGATCTTCCCATCCGGCCGCTGGCTGGCAAGGAGGGCTTCCACCAGCCCGGCACGCTCATCGTCGAACGACGCGACGTCGAGTGTGTCGCCGTCCGCCGCCTCGACCAACCCATCAAGGCTGAGCAAAGACAGCAAATACCGCGCGGACAATTCCAGGTGGTGGCCATGTCCCTCCAGATGCAGCACAAGTCGGACCGGCCCCGCGCTGGCATCAACAGGCGGAGCGGCCGCTGCCCGGCCTGCCGGCTGAGAGGCCGGTCGGTGGCGGACCTCCTGCAACTTGCCGTTGGCGGCGCGAAGCCCCGCCACGACGCCCGCGCGGACGTCCGGCCTTCCGGACCACTTCGCATAAGCCGTGAGCGCCTGAAAGGCATGCAACTGGGCCGAGGCCGCGTCCTCGTCCAGATACCGATCACCGCTCGGGGCGTACTGATACGAGAACCAGCCGTTTTCGTTTTGTCGGTAGCACAGATAGCTTCCGATGCGTTTGATGGCGGCATCCACCGTCGCCTTGGACACGGCCTCCTGCCGCACGAGTTCTTCGCCGCGGATCAGGCGATACGGAGCCTTGATCCACGCCTTTGGCTGCCACAGGTGGTAGGTCTGGAAACGAAAATAGCGGATATCAGCAGGTCGCCGTTCCTTGTCCAGCGCCGTCAGGCCAACCATTTCTTCCGCCGCGATCAGCGCCAGGTCCGGCGTGTGATTCCGTGCGATCACGGCGCTCGGTGGCGTCCGACCGACCTTGCCGTGGAAAACGACGCCGACCCCCTCGCGCCCGCCCTCAAACGCGTGCAGCAGTTTCTCCGGCCAGCGCGTGTGATCCTCGAATTGGACGGTCTGATACTCCGGCGGGCCGATCCACTCGAACTCCAGGCCGAGCGTGTCGCCGCCCGACCGGACCTCCGGCTTGGCCAGCAGCGCTTTCCTCGCGCGGACAGCCCGTGCCAACAGGACCCCGACGGCCACGGCTGCATCGACCACCTCCATGTCGCGGGTCTGAGCGCTCACGAGGGCTACGCCGTTCGATCGCAGCGTGGTTCGAAGGATCGCCCGCAGGCCGGCCAGTCCTCGCGGGCGATAGATCACACCGCGCTCCGGTTTCCCGAGGACTGCCTCTCGGAAGGAGCGTCGCGCGGTCTGAACAAGCAGTGCGAGGTCCTCATACGAAACTTCGGGCAGGGTCGAAGACGAGTTGCCGGCCGGTCGCGTCGCCGGCAGCGTTGCGGAGGACGGAACGGGTCTGTCAGTCGGCTGAGACGCGGGTGGCGCGGCCCAGA
Organism: uncultured Planctomycetaceae bacterium; assembly: GCA_964416295.1. Classification (GTDB taxonomy): domain Bacteria; phylum Planctomycetota; class Phycisphaerae; order UBA1845; family UTPLA1; genus JAPULF01. The sequence continues at coordinate 14,906 of CAYQDV010000001.1, read as the reverse complement.
CCGGCGATGTCGCCAGCAGTGCTGCCAGGATCATCGTGTTCACGTTGCGCTTGCCTCCCGAATGACGCTCCATGCCGTTTTGCCTTGCAGCGTTCTCAATGGCTCATCGTTCGAAACGGCGATCGGCGCGGTCACGGGTCCGGACAGACCGCGCGTCTTCGGATCATGCAAGCGACACATTCGGCGTCCAACCCGGAGGCACGAGAAACCGAATCGCGTTCTGGCGGATTCCGAACTCGGCCGGTCCGAAGCCGGCCCAGTCGCCATCCAGTTGGATCCCCATCGGCTCATTCGATGTGATCCGGACCCGCCGGGCCTGTCGATAAGTCACCTCACTGCTCCGGGTGTGGCGTCGCAGCAGGATTCGCATTGCATGACGCAACAACGATAGTCGCCCCGAACATCGCAGAACGCAAACATCGAGAAGGCCGTCGTTCGGCACCGCCCGGTCGAGGATCCTCAGCCCGACCGCGTAACGCGGCACGATCCCCACATAGGCCGGTCCGCGTCCCTCGGTGAGGAACTCGCCGTCGGTCTCAACGCGAAGTGCGGGGTGCCGAAATCCCCAAAACGCCCGCCAGATCGGCCCGAAGTAGTCCAGTCGGGTGATCGGACCGGTCCGACAGGCGGCCAGACGCCGCACGACGTCTGCGTCAAACCCGACTCCCGCCATCAGCAGGAACGGGCGACCATTCATCGTCGCCACATCAAATGTGCTCTGCTTGTTGGCTCGCAGGACCTCACAGAGCCATTCCGCCTTCCCGGTCATGCCGAGGTACTTTGCCAGTATGTTCTCGGTGCCGGCGGGCAACACCAGCATCGGTACCCCCGCTCGCGGCATGCCGCTGGCGGCTTCGCGGACCGTGCCGTCGCCGCCCGCCACAACGAGTACGCGGCAGGGTCGTTCGCAACACTGTCGTGCGAGCACGGCTGCGTCCCCCGGGCCGGCTGTCCGATGGACCGAGACGTGAAAGCCGAGACTTGACAGGCGTTCGCAGAACTCCGAGAGCATGCGGCGGGCCGGCGCTCCGGCCCCAGAGACCGGGTTCACGATCAAGTGCACCGTGTTGGAGCTTCGCGCCGCAGCCATCTCCCGAACTTTGACCGAGTTGGGCGCGTATGAAAAGGGACGCCCGCCGGCTGTGCGCGCTTCGCAGCCGTACCCGGCCGATTGAACCGGCCGGGAGCCAAGCCCATCGGCGCAGCCGTGGGCATGCGCGACGGACGAGTCCCGTGAAAGCCGCGCGGCGGCGAAACGCGGGCCGATTGACCGAATCCGGCCTCGGGCTTATCGTCCCATTCAAGCCACCGAATCGGCCTGAAGAGAGAGAGTCCGCATGACCGTGAAACAACCCTCGAGGGTCGCCGAAGAGACGGAGCGCGGTTCCAGCGGCCGCGTCACGCCGCACCTGCCCAAGCCGGACGGGTTTCGGGACACGGTTGAGTCGATCGTCATTGCGTTCATCTTCGCGTTTGTCTTTCGTGCCTTTATCGTCGAGGCCTTCATCATTCCGACGGGGTCCATGGCTCCAACGCTCTATGGATTGCACGGCCAGCACCGCTGCGCCTGCTGCAAGTATCCCTTTGCCTACGGCATACGCGAGGGGTTCCGTTTGCCCGACGGACGGGTTCAGCGCGGTACGCTCGGTGCGCCGATCACGGTCCGCTGTCCGAATTGCGGATGGGCGGGCGAGGGCAACAATCATCTCAATCCACGCCATGATCGCGTCGTCGCGGATGCTGGCGACCGAATCCTCGTGCTCAAGTGGCCTTACGACATCGGCGGTCCCTGGCTCGGACCCCGGCGGTGGGACGTCGTGGTCTTCAAGGATCCTCAAAACGGTGAACAGAATTTCATCAAGCGGCTCCTCGGCTTGCCGGGCGAGGTCATCGAGATCGTCAACGGTGACCTCTACACCGCGCCGGTGACAGCGTTGTCGCCTGAACTGGTTCACCGGCTGTCTGAACCGCGGGCCAGCGGTCGGGGAAACGCCCACCCCTTGCCGCCTGCCCTGCGCGAGGAACTTGACGGGAAGCTCAGGATTCAGCGCAAACCCCGGGTCGCACAGGACTCCCTCTGGCTGATCCACTATGACCATGATTATCCGCCAGCGCCGGAGTATGTGCGGCGCGGAAACCCGGCCTTCGATCCTCCGATGTGGAAGCCCAGTCCACCCGATGCGAACGCCGATTCACCGTGGAACACCGCGGCACCGCGTATCCTCTTCGCGCCGCCCGCGGACGATACCGCCGAGCACGCGATCCACCTGGCCGGAAAGCCCATCCAGGATCACTATGGCTACAATCTTCCCGGCACCAATGGCAACGGCAGAAACGTGCACGTAGGGGACGTCCGGCTTTCTTTCGTCTTGGCGCCCAAGGCGGCGCGGGGCTACCTCCTGCTCCTCATCCAACGAGGAGAGGACGTGTTTCAAGTCAAAATCGAGGCGAGCGGGGCGGTGACGTTGAGCCGCGCAGTGCCGGACCGCATTCATCGCCCGAACCCTCCCGTTCGAACGCTCGCATCCGGGAAGATCGAGCCACTCGTGCCGGGACGCCCAAGGACGATCGAGTTTGAGAATCTCGATTATCGCGTCGCGCTTCGCATCGACGATGAGTTGATCGTTGCGACCACGGCGGACCAATACCGACCGGACCTCCGCCGCTTGCGAGGAATGCGGGATGGGCAATCGAGCCGGACTGAAATCGATATCGCCGCCCGTGACCTCGCTCTTGAACTCAACCACCTCAAGATCGAGCGAGATGTGTTCTATCGCAGTTCCGGCGTCAGTCTCGAAGATCGAAACATCAACGGCGTGCAGAACGTGCATTTCGGAGGCCAACCCGGGTGGGCGACCGCCAGTCATCCGCTGCTTCTCCGTGCGACACCGGGAGATTATTTCTGTTGCGGCGACAATAGCCCACAGAGCAAGGATTCGAGATTGTGGTGGGAGGTGGCACCCATGCTCAGGAGTCGCGGCAGTTACGACCGCGGCGATCCGGCAAGTTATCAACCCGGAACGGTGCCCGCCGACCAGATGATCGGCCGAGCCTTCTTCGTCTATTGGCCGAGCGGCTACCGGCTGTTCTCAACGCCATTCGGTTTTATCCCGAATGTGGGCAGAATGCGTATCATCCGCTAGGGCAGAACGTTGTCGGGAGACCTTGCGCCGTTGAGGAGGCCACGACCGACTTATCCACAGTGGCCCCGAAGATCGAAGCGGGCGGTCGCTGTCGGACCACTTGACGACTGCCGCGGCGATCCCCGCGAGCGCCGTTCGGGTGGAACAGGTTGCGGACCGCCGTAACATATTGGAAACAATGATGATAGACGTTTTATGGCTGGCTTCCCCGTGCGGGTTTCGGGTTTGTACTTAGTCTGCCCGCGTTTTTCGTAGGTCGATGTGGACCGGGTTCGACCCAGGTTTCCGCCGACGTCATGAACATGTTTTCAACACGGGCTGTGCTCCCGGAGCGGACCTTGCTATGGCTCGAAGTTTTCCGGTTGTCGAAGCCCGGCAGCTCGTGAAGCGGTATGACGGACGAACGGTCGTGGATCACGTCAACTTCCGCGTTGGCCGTGCCGAGATCGTGGGGTTGCTTGGCCGAAACGGGGCCGGGAAGACCACGAGCTTCCGGATGACAATCGGCATGATTGTCCCCGAGAGCGGATCGGTCCTGTTAAACGGCGAGGACATCAGCCGGTTGCCGATGTACCGCCGGGCCCAAAAGGGAATCGGCTACTTGTCCCAGGAAAGTAGCGTCTTTGTCAAGCTGAGCGTCGAGAAAAACCTCTTGGCAATTCTGGAACTGGTGCATGGCCTTACGTCGACCGAGCGGCGAAAGCGTGCCCACGAGTTGATGGAGCGCTTCGACCTGCTTCGGAATGCCCGGCAGGAAGCCAGAACACTATCTGGAGGCGAGCGGCGAAAGCTGGAGATCGCCCGCGCCCTCGTGACCAAGCCTGCCATCATCCTGCTGGATGAACCCTTCAGCGGAGTTGATCCGATTGCCGTCCAGGACCTCCAGCGGGAAATCCTGCACCTGAAGCAGGATTTGGGGCTCTCCATTCTCTTGACCGATCATAACGTCCGCCAGACCCTCGAGGTCACGGACCGAAGCTATATCCTCGACCAAGGGACCGTGATCGCCGAGGGGGCCTCGCGTGACCTGATCAATAATCCGCGTGTTCGAGATTCGTATTTGGGCGAGACGTTCCGGGGCGACGAGTTCGACCAACGCCATTCGGCCCCGCCAGTCGCCGGTCGCCGGCCATGAGGGTCGGCCAACGAGCCATGCCGGAGGTCTCGTCGAAACACTCGACGATCGGCTTCGACCCGCTCATTCGGCATAATAGCACGGGATCTGGCCCGGTCGCTCCGGACTCTCACAGACCGCCGGGCGCCTGGCGGCCGCGGAGCGTCTCCACGCACGCAACCGGAGCAGCATATGGCTCAAGAGTCTCCTCAACGTCATCGTACGCGGATTGCGTGATTCGCTCACGGCTGGTCTCCTACCGCCCCCGAAGGGCGCTCGCGCGAGGCAATAGGGGGAGGTCATGCACGCTCTATGCCAACGACCGAATCCTGCCGGATGTGGCCACGCGTGCCCTCGCGTGGGAAGGATCCCACGCCGCGGCTGGGCAATGTTCTCCCCAATCAGACTTGGACGCGTCAGGCTCTCGCGTGCGCGACGGAGTTGCACTAGAATGCCGCGCAAGTTTGTGATCTTTTTCACAAACCTGTGCGTGGCCGGAAGGTCGACGGATCGCATGGCACCGGCGAACGGATGCGGGGAATCGCATGGCGACAATCATCATTGACGGTCGTAAAGTTACGTGCCGCGAGAGGATTCCCGTCCTCCAGGCGGCGATCGAAGCCGGCTGCGACATACCCCACTACTGCTACCACCCGGGGCTGACGGTCGTCGCATCGTGTCGGCTGTGCCTCATGGAAATGAAAATGCCGCACCCCAAGACCAGGGAACTGGGGTGGGCACCCAAGCTGTTCCCAAGTTGTCAGACGCCCGTCAAAGATGGGCTGGAGGTCCGCTTCGCCTCGGAAAAGGTCATCGAGAACCGCCGGCATTGCATGGAGTACTACCTGCTCAATCATCCGCTCGACTGCCCGGTGTGCGATCAGGCAGGTGAGTGCTGCCTCCAGGACTACAGCCGGAAGTTCGGACACGCCTCCAGCCGGATGGTCGAGTCCAAGAACAAGAACCCCAAGAAAGACATCGGCAGCAAAACGCTGCTCTATCAGGATCGCTGCGTCATGTGTTCCCGCTGCGTGCGGTTCTGCAAGGAGGTGGCCGGGGCCGGCGAGTTGTGCATCGTCAACCGCGGTAGCCGGGCCGAGATCGACGTCTTTCCGGGACAACCTCTCGAAAACGGCCTGCAGGGTAATGTCGTCGACATTTGCCCCGTGGGCTCCCTGCTCGACAAGGACTTCCTGATGGACCAGCGCGTCTGGCTCCTCAACCGGGCCGACAGCGTCTGCCCGGGGTGTTCGACGGGCTGCACAATCCACGTGGATCACAACGAAGGCCGTGTCTGGCGGTTGAAGCCGCGGTTCAACCCGGGCGTCAACGACTGGTGGATGTGTGACGAGGGACGGTTCGGCTGGAAATATGTCCACGATCCGAAGCGGCTGACGCGGCTAGTCGTGCGGCGTGGAGCCGATGAAGAGACCCCGGAGTGGGAAGAGCTCCCGAAACTCGCGCGATTCCGATTCGACGAGGTCGTCGCCGACGCCGGATCTGTCAAGGTCGGAGCCATCTTGTCGCCGTTCATGAGTTGTGAAGAGGCCTGGCTGCTGGCGCGTTTCATTCGCGAAATCGCCCCCAATGCGACGCTCGCCATGGGGCCGGTCCCGGTGACCGGCGAGGACGAGGCCTTCCCCGGAAACCACAACGGCGATGGCGCAAAGTTCACGATCCGAGCCGAGAAATGCCCCAATCGCCGGGGCGTGGAGATGATCCTAGCCGCGCTGGGCGGCACGATCGTGTCGTGCGACGACTTCGTCAAACAGGCGACCGCGAGCGGCTTTTCGGCGGCGTGGATCGTGGGCGGTTCCCCGACGCCGTGGGTCACGAAGGAATGGGGCAAGGCCGCCGGCGCGATCGGGGAGTTGTTTGTGCAGGACCTGTTCGCCAATGCCGTGACCAAGGCGGCTTCCGTCGTCGTCCCGGGGTGTTCTTTCGCCGAGCGGTCCGGGACTTTCGTGAATCATGCGGGGCAGGTCCAGCCGTTCGAAGCGGCGATCGCTCCCGTGGATGGCTGCCGGCGGGACGGGCAGTTCCTCTACACGCTGGCCGGCGGGACCGGACTCTACAACGCCGCGCGGGTCCGTGAGCAGATGGCGGAGGCCATGCCGGCATTCGCCGATCTCCACGTTCCTCCGGCAAAGTGCGAATACGCACATTGAGACATTGCCACGGATCGCCCGTGTGCGCAGAATGCGGCGACGTGACAGGTGATGAGTCGCGAGAATAGGATTCGCGGCGAGACGGACTCAGCCATGGTGGATTGTCTTAAGGATGTGCTGGCGGACCCGTTCGGGTTCAGCGTCGTATTGATGCTGTTCCTGATCGGCGCGATCATGACGACCGTCGCCTACGGCATTCTGCTCGAGCGGAAGATCGCGGCTTGGGTGCAGGACCGCTACGGGCCGAATCGGGTCGGACCGTACGGCTTGTTTCAACCGATCGCGGACGGCCTGAAGTTCCTCCTGAAAGAGGACATCATCCCCACCAACGTGGACCGTGGGCTGTTCCTGTTTGCCCCGTGGATGATATTCGTCGTGGCGTTGCTCGGCTTTGCGGTCATCCCGTGGGGCGGAGAGTTCCGCTGGCCTTGGATGGCGGCCGACCGGACGCTCTCGGCGCAGGTCGCCAGTGTCGACATCGGCCTCCTCTACATCCTGGCCGTGTCGTCCCTGAGCGTCTACGGCGTTGTCTTGGGCGGGTGGTCCAGCAACAACAAGTATTCGTTCTTGGGCGGCATGCGCGCCGCGGCTCAGATGCTCTCCTACGAAGTGCCGATCGGCATGGTTATTCTGACCGTCATCCTCGCCACCGGGCATCTGCGGCTGGAACACATGGTCGAGGCCCAGGCCGGGCGATTCTTCGGGCTGTCGGGTTTCGAGTGGATCATCTTCTATCACCCGCTGGGAGCGATCCTCATCTTTGTCGCGGCCCTCGCCGAGGCCAATCGAACCCCCTTCGACTTGGCCGAATGCGAACAAGAGTTGGTCGGCGGATACCACACGGAATACAGCGCGATGAAACTAGCGCTGTTCTTCCTCGCCGAATACGCCCACATGATCACGAGTAGCGCCCTGATGGTCGTCATGTTCTTCGGCGGCTATATGCTGCCCGGCTGGGACTGGCTGAACACGGACGCATCGTGGCTGGCCATGGTCTGCCGCATCGCCGTCGTCGGCGTCAAGGTGGGCGGTGTCATCTTTATGTATATGCTCGTGCGGTGGACGATCCCGCGTTTTCGATACGACCAATTGATGCGAATCGCTTGGAAGGGCATCGTGCCCATGAGCATGGCGCTCGTGGTGATCCAGGGCCTCATCGTCTATACCGAGATCAGCCAGTGGTGGGCGACGATCGGCAACGTGGCCGTCGTGGGGGTCGCCGGCGTGATCGCCGCGGCCCGGAGCCAGCCGATCTCCGGGCGGCAGGCCAGCCTGCGCAGAAAAATGGTTGTCAGTCATGGTTGACCAAACGCCGAAAACCGCGATAGCCGATGCGAGCACGCCGAATCCACGCCGATGGACGGAGACAGACGTCGTATGCGTCGATCAGCCGGAGTTGTCCGCAGCCGAACGACTCTACCTGCCACAAGTGTTCGGGGGGATGCGGACCACACTCCGCCACATGTTCAAGAAACGTCTCCGTGACGACATGGTGATTCAGTATCCGGAACAAAAACGCGAACAGCGCAAGGAGACCTATCGCGGCGTGCATCGGCTGAATCGAGACGAACAGGGCCGTGTCGCATGCGTGGCGTGTTTCATGTGCCAGACGGCCTGTCCGGCGCATTGCATCCACATCGAAGGTGCCGAAAGCCCTTGGGACGACCGCGAGAAGTATCCAATCCGGTTCGACCTCGACGAGTTGCGCTGCATCTATTGCGGAATGTGTGAAGAAGCCTGCCCGGTCGACGCAATCGAGCTGACGCCCGAGTACCACCTGGTGGGCCGATCGCGGGACGAGATGATCTTCGACAAGGAAAAACTGCTGATGGTGTTCGATAGGACCCAGGATGACAAGCGGCGCAAAAACCCGGCAGTAACAGGGTATTAAGAGTTGCCAGTTGCCAGTTTCCGGTTACCAGTGCGGACCTTGCAACCGTGAGAGCCGGAGACCGCAAACTGGCAACTGGCAACTGGCAACTGATAACTGACAACTGACAACTAACTACGGAGATAGCAGCGAGTGGAACAATACCTGGTTTATGGCACCTATGTCGCATCGGCCGTCGGCGCCGCGGCCGTCTATGCCGCGCTGCCGGGCCAGGGGCGTTCCCGGCGCGGACTGGCCGTGGCCTTGAGCGCTGCGGGTCTCGCCGGCCTGATGCTGGTGCTGCGAGACGTGGCGGGGAGCGCCGCGGACTCGGTCGCCTTTTACATCCTCGCCATTCTCGCTGTGGGCGGCGCGGCCCGCGTGATCACCCATCCTCGGCCGGTCTATGCCGCGCTCTACTTCATCCTGGTCGTCCTGAGCACGGCGGGACTGGCCGTGCTCGCCGGGGCGGAGTTCCTCGCAGCGGCCCTCGTGATCGTCTATGCCGGCGCCATCCTCGTCACCTATGTGTTTGTCATCATGCTGGCTCAGCAGTCATCTGCGGACGACCGATCGACCGCGGCATCGGTGCAGTACGACGCGAACGCCCGGGAGCCGGGGGCGGCCGTCTTGGCGGGATTCGTCCTCGTGGCCACGCTGGCAGGTGTCATCGCCGGACAGGATTGGCCCGTCCGACCGAGCGCGGAGCTGGCTGTCGGAAACACGGCGGCCGTCGGAAACGTCTTGTTGAATCGTTTCGCCATCAGCGTGGAACTGGCCGGCGTGCTGTTGATGGTCGCGATGATCGGAGCGATCGCAATCGCGCGGAAACAAATACCCCATGCGGACGAGGGAGCAGACCTGCCGCCGCCGGGTGAGATCGGCCGACGGGTGAAGCCTTTTTAGCATGTGGTATCGAAGTTGGCATAGTGGGCTGGTGTGTCCGTGGCTCGGCCGTTTGGCGACCCGGTGAGAAGCGCGGGTCGCACGGAATGAACTGGATACTTCATGGCGCAGATACGACATACGACGAGTAAACCGGCATGATCAACGCCGCAGGCTTGAGTCTGATCGGGGCTGTGCTGTTCGGGCTGGGCGCCATCGGGTTCCTGGCGCGCCGGAACCTGATCGTCATGTTCCTGAGCACGGAGGTGATGTTTCAGGGCGTCCTGCTGAACCTGGTGGCGATGGGGCTGCGTTGGGACGACCTCCAGGGGCAGACGTTCGGCCTGTTCGTGCTCGTAATCGCGGCGGTTGAAGCCGGGTTAGGCCTGGCGATCGTCGTGATGCTGTTTCGGCGTAAAGGCACGCTGGATGCGGAGCGTTGGAGTGGAATGCGGGGATGACAAGCGACTCACGACTTGTGAATCGCGCAGCCGGGCGGCTCGCCACGCGCTCGCGTCGACTACAGCTCACATCCGGGGCCTAAAGATATGGATCTGAAGTCACTTGCCATCCTGATTCCACTCCTGCCGGCCGTTGGTGCCGCGCTCGTGGGGCTGGTCGGTTTGCGCTGGCTGCGGTCCCGGTCACACTGGTTTGTAATTGCGGGCGTCGGGCTGGCGCTGGCGGCGGCGGTATCGCTCTTTAACCAGGTGCGAGAATCGTCCGGCAGCGAGAGAGCGGTCGCCCAAACCGTGACGGTGTATCAATGGATCAGCGCGGGCGATGCGGAAAAATCGTGGTTCGACGTCGAGTTTCGGATCGATCCGCTCACCTGCGTTATGCTCCTGACCGTGCTCGGCGTTTCATTGTTGGTCGTCATCTACTCCGTGGGCTACATGCGGGACCATCACGGCCACCCCGAGCGGGGTTACGAGAGATTCTTCGCCTTTCTCGGCCTGTTCGTCTTCTCGATGTGCATGCTCGTGCTCGGCGGCAACTTCCTGCTGCTGTATCTCGGCTGGGAGCTGGTCGGGCTGTCGAGTTATCTGCTCATCGGGTTCTACTACGAGCGCCCAGCCGCGGCAGCGGCGGCGAAAAAGGCTTTTCTCGTCAACCGGATTGGCGACTTCGGCTTCGCCCTCGGCATCCTCCTGATCTACCTCACGTTCGGCACACTGAGCTACGACCGCGTCTTCGCAATGGTCGCCGACGGGGTCACTGCGGAGGGATCGTTGCTCGCCACCGAAAGGATCACGACGATCGCCCTGCTCCTGTTTTGCGGAGCGATCGGCAAGAGCGCCCAACTGCCTCTGCACGTCTGGCTGCCGGACGCCATGGAAGGCCCGACGCCCGTCAGCGCGCTCATCCACGCGGCCACGATGGTCACAGCCGGCGTCTACATGGTCGCACGCTGCGGCGTCATCTTCGCCTCGTCAACGACGGCGATGACGGTCGTCGCAGTCATCGGCGCCGTGACGGCCCTCTTCGCGGCGACCATCGCCCTGACGCAGTTCGACATGAAGCGGATTCTCGCCTATTCGACGATCAGCCAGCTCGGATACATGTTCCTCGGCCTGGGCGTCGGGGCCTTTGATTCGGCGATTTTCCACCTGTTCACCCATGCCTTTTTCAAGGCCTGCCTGTTTCTGGGCGCGGGCAGCGTCATGCACGCCATGGCCGGGGTCATCGACATCCGGCGTTTCGGCGGACTGTGGAAGGGCATGAAAGTCACGGCCGTCACGTTTTGGATCGCCGGGTTGGCGCTGGCGGGCTTTCCGCTGTTGTCCGGTTTCTGGAGCAAGGACGAGATCATTCACGCGGCGATGTCGAGTTCCATGCCGTGGCTCGGCTGGATCGGTCTGGCGACGGCCTTCCTGACGGCCTTCTACACGTTTCGGATGATCTTCCTGGCGTTTCACGGACCTCTGCGGCTGCCAAAGACGGTCGAGCACGTCCATGAGAGCAGCAGCTGGATGACGTTTTCGCTCAGTGTCCTCGCCGCCGGAGCGATTGGCGCGGGCTATGTTGGCGTCACACCGCAGTCTGGCGGATTCCTCGGTTTCCTCGAACCACACGGCGGCCTTCACGCCTTCCTGGAGCCGGTCTTCGCGGCGGCCCATTCGGGCATGGCGCACGTCGGCCTGGCGGCCGAGCACGCCGGGGCCGCAGAAGAAGGGCATTTGATGTTATATGTCTCGGCCGCCATTGCGATCATCGGAATCGCCGCCGCCGGCTACATCTATCGGCGGCGACCGACCGTGGCGGCCGCCGCAGCGTTCGGCGCCGCGCCGATCTATCGGTTGTTCCACAACAAATACTATGTCGACGAGCTTTACGACGCCGTCATCGTACGGCCCTTGCGGCGGCTCGGCGATATCTGTTTCGGTCTGGATCGCTACGTGATCAACGCGATCCTCTGGATCATCAGCGCGGTGCCGCGGGCGGTCGGCTTCGGTCTGAAGGGGCTGCAGAGCGGATCGATGCAGGGTTACGCCACCGGCATGATCGTCGGCGTGATCGCGATCGTGCTGTGGATGCTCATCCGGATGTCGGGCGGCGGACCCGACCTGGCGGTGTTGACGCAGGGATAGTGGATGACAGCGTTGCACGACACATTCCTCGGACAGCACATCCTGACGATCGTCATCCTTCTGCCAATCGTCGGGGCCGCCATCCTGTTCGCCCAGCCTTCGCAGGAGCCGAAGTCCGTGCGGCGGTGGGCCTTCGGCTTTTCGCTGCTGACCTTGCTTGCGGCCATCTTCGCCGCCGGGCTATTCGTGTCCGAGGCGTGGTCCGCTCCGGGCGACTATCGACTCGTCGAACAGCTAAGCTGGATGGGCGGCACGGACGGCGACGGGCTGCACGTTCAATACCATGTCGGCGTCGATGGCATTAGCATGCCGTTGCTCCTGCTGACGTCCCTGCTGACGCCGCTGGCCATCTGGGGCAGTTTCAGCGGGATTCGCAGCCGCGCCCGCGAGTATTACGCCCTGATGCTGCTTCTGCACGCGGCGATGCTCGGCGTCTTCTGTGCCCGGGACCTGCTCGTCTTCTACATCTTCTTCGAGTTCACCCTGGTGCCCCTGTATTTCCTGATCGGAATCTGGGGCGGGCCGCAACGGGAAAAGGCGGCCAACATGTTCTTCCTCTATACCTTGGCGGGGAGCATGTTGACGCTGGCCGGGATCATGTATCTCGGATGGCGCGTGTCGACCTGCGACGCCATCGGGTCGGGGTTCACCTTCGACCTGGATGCCCTCTACCGGCTTGCGACGCTGCCGGTAGCGGACGGAGGCCTGACCGCCTTGGAGCAGGGCTGGCTCTTCCTCGCATTCTTTGCCGGCTTTGCCATCAAGGTGCCGCTGTTTCCATTTCACACCTGGCTGCCGCTGGCGCATACGGAAGCCCCCACGGCCGGCTCGGTCATCCTGGCCGGCGTGCTGCTGAAGCTGGGCACCTACGGCTTTCTGCGGCTGAGCCTGCCCATGCTGCCGGACGCGGCCGTGCATTACGCCCCGCTCGTCGGCTGGCTGGCCGTCGCAGGCATCATCTACGGAGCCCTCGCCGCTTGGGTTCAGACAGACATCAAAAAGCTCGTGGCCTATTCGTCTGTGTCGCACCTGGGGTTCTGCCTGCTGGGCATGTTCAGCCTGACAACCGCCGGACTGACCGGTTCGCTGCTCTACATGATCAATCACGGGCTGAGCACCGGGGCGCTGTTCCTCGTCGTCGGCATGATCTATGAGCGCTACCACACGCGCGAGTTCGATCATCTCGGCGGTCTGGCAAGGAAGATGCCCGTCATGGCCTTTTTCCTTGTCGTCTTCACGCTGTCGAGCATCGGGCTTCCCGGGCTAAACGGCTATATCAGCGAATACTTGGTGCTGCTCGGCACGTTCACCTCGTCGGACCACCTCGGAATCTGGTTTGCCGTCCCGGCCGCGACCGGCGTCCTGCTCGGTGCGATCTACATGCTGCATATGGTCCGCCGCGTGCTGTTCGGTCCGGTGAAAGAGCCGGAGCACGGATTCGACGGCTCGTCCGGCCTGACGCAGGACCTGACACGACGGGAGATCGGCATCCTGGCGCCGATCGCCGTGGCGTGTCTGTTGCTCGGCGTCTATCCGAAACCGGTGATACAGATGATGGAACCCTCTCTGAATACGGCAGTCTTGGCGCACGTCGTCGGGACGCCTTCTGAGCGTGTGGTCGCCCGTGAGCCGCATCCCGATGCGACCGTCGCGCTCGCTGCGACGGCCGGGTTTGAGGCTCCGGCCGCCGGGCGGAGTGGCCCGGCGATTGCTCGGCCGGAGGACCGCAAGCCGACCCGTCCGACCGACCAAAACCGGACTGGCCGGCATTGGGGTCCCGACCGCAAGAGGGAGCCGCGACCATGACGTTGGCGGTCCATCCGATCCTTCAGGGGCTGGCACCCGAGTTGGTGCTGGTCGTCGGTGCGGTGCTCGTCCTGTTGATGGGGCTGAGCCGATCGCGCACGGCCGCGGACACGGTGTTTGCTCTTTCACTGGCGGCGGTGGCCATTGCGATCTACTCCGCCTTCCGCCTCGTCGAATCGCCGCCGCACGCCGTGGCCTTTCTGACGAACGATTCCCTCGTGTGGTACACCCGCCTGATCGCGCTTTCCGTCGGCGTGCTGATTCTCCTGACGAACCGCCACGTTCCGGAATCCGGCGAGCGCGGCGAGTTCTTCTGTCTGACCCTGTGTTCGCTGGCGGGGATTCTGCTCGTCTCGGTGGCGAACGATCTGATTCTGCTCTTTCTCGCGCTCGAACTCGTGAGCGTGCCGACCTATATCCTGATCGGTCTGTCGCGGCGGGACGTCCGCGCCCAGGAGGCCACCGGCAAGTACTTCTTCCTGGGGGCCTTCGCCGCGGCGCTGATGCTCTACGGGTTCAGCTTCTTGTACGGCGCGGCGGGTACAACGCAATTGTTCGGCGGGTCCGGTCCCCAGCAGTCGATCGTCGCCGCCGTCACGGCTGCCCTTCGCAGCCCCGACGCCGCCGGGCACGATCTCGTGGTCGTGGGCCTGCTGCTCTCGCTGGCCGGGCTGGCGTTCAAGGTCGCCGCCGTGCCGTTGCACTTTTATGTCGCCGACGTCTATCAGGGAGCCGCCTCCCCCGTAACGGGCCTCTTGGGATTCGTTCCAAAGTTTGCCGGGTTCGTGGCCCTCATCCGCGTCTTGTCGCTGTGTGGTTGGGACTATGGGGACGCCCTCTTCTGGCTGCTCTGGGTCATGGCGGCCGTCACGATGGTCGTCGGCAACACCCTGGCCCTCATGCAAAACAACGTCAAGAGAATCCTGGCGTACTCGAGCGTCGCGCACACGGGCTACATGCTCGTCGGACTCGTCGCCGGGCCGGGGTCCGGCGGGGCCGGCTCGGCGCCGATGCGCAACGGCGTGACGGCGATGCTGTTCTATATGGCCGTCTACGGCGTGATGAATCTGGGGGCCTTTGCGGCGCTGTCATTCTTCCGGAGATCAGGTGCCGATGGCGAGGATTCCGTCGAAACCCTCGATGAACTGGCCGGCGCAGCCCGGCGTCATCCCTGGGCGGGCCTCGCGATGGCGATTTGCGTCCTGAGCCTGATGGGCCTCCCGCCGACCGGCGGGGTCGTCGGCAAGTTTTATGTCTTCTCCGCAGCTGTAGCCTGCCCCCAAGGGAACGACCCACTACATCCCGCGCTTCATCTTCGTCTCAGGCAGA